>VAWP01000124.1 GCA_005888295.1 Actinomycetota bacterium | reverse complement strand
TCCTCTGCCGCGACGCACCCGGCGGCGCGCAGACGCTCGACCACGGCCGAGATGCCAGGAAGCGGGGCCGACACGCAGGCAGTCTGCCCCGGGGCGTGGAGGAGGAGAAGGACAGGCTCACGAGGCCCGAAACCTGACGGTTTTGTCGTATTTGTGACCCGAGCAGGCAGGATACGGCCACCCCGGCGGCGAATCGAGCGGCCCGTGCGGAAGGGGCCTGGGCTGACCAAACAGGCGACGCTGGCGCGGCGGTCTGATCGCTGGGTCCCCTCGCGCCGATGACGAAGCGCTCCACAGGCCGGGCCGACCCGCTCGGAACGGCCGAGACCGGTCCCTTCGTCCGCGCCGACCTGGCTGAGCGGGTCGAGCGGGCCGCCTCCTCGCGCGTCTTGGTGATCCGGGCCGCCGCCCGCCTGGCCCTGGCGGCCGACGCCATGGCGCTCCCGCTCGTTCGCCTCCTTCGGAAGCACGCGAAGGGGCTTCGGGTGTTCGCAGAGCGCGCACCGCTCACGACCCCGGCGGTCGTCAGGAGGGGCCTCCTCGCGTGTTCCGCCACCTTGATGGCCGCTGCCGCCGGCCTCGGCGTCGGGATCCTCCCTGGTCCGGCGGCCTCGAACCTGGCAAGCGGTAGCGCGGGTCCCGATCCGACCAGCGGCGGAGTTGCCGCTCGCGCCGCCACCTTCCATCCGGGCCATGGGTCGAGGGGCGTGCTGCCGACCACTCCGCCGCCAGGAATGGACGTGGCGAGGCTCGCTCCGCCTCCCCCTGGAGCGGCTCCGACAACGACGGCTCCGCCGAGCACCCTGCCTCCCCTCCCCGCCAACCGCTACGTCAACCCGCTCGCCCAGATCACGAACCTTCAACCCAAGCGCATCGACCAGGGCGTCGACTATTCAGGCGCTGGACCACTGTTGGCCATCAGCAGCGGCACCATCCGGATGACGTCCGAGGCGGGTTGGCCTGGTGGGGCATTCATCGCCCTGCAGCTCGACAGCGGGCTGTTCGCCGGACAGGTCGTCTACTACGCCGAGAACATCACTCCCGCCGTCAGGATCGGCCAGCACGTCAACGCGGGCGACGTCGTCGGCACGCTTCACGACGCGTTTCCGAACCTCGAGATCGGGTGGGGTGGCGGCGGCCGAGCGGGCGGAACGCTCGGCGACACCCTGGCGCGAGCCAATGGCGGTGCCGTCGAGGGCGTTTCGTCCGCGGTCGGAGTCAACTTCAACCAGCTCCTGATGCTCCTGGGCGCGCCAAGCGGGATCCAGCAGGGGTTGATCGGGCACCTTCCCAGCGGGTGAGCCGCGCCTGAACCCTCAGGTGGTGAGCAGCTTCTGGCGAAACAGGTCGAGTACCCGATCGAGCGCCTCTCTCGTCGGCTGGCCCGGCTCGTCGATCAGGTGCTCGGTGACGACCGAGTGCGGCCTCATGGTCGCTTCGGGGTTTGCGCAGGAGTCGTCCAGCTCGACGGCCACGAACGCATCCCCGAGTTGCTCTTTCAGAAAGCCGAAGCGAGCCGATGGGACGAAGCGGTCGCCGCGGAAGCGGAGTCCGAGCACGCCGAGACCCTCGGTATCGCAGCGCTTCCTGACCGTCGCCAGATCGGCGGGCGAACAATCGATCGAGTGTCCCTTTGATCTCGTCGTCGCAAACGGTAGTGACGGCTGGGACAACACTGGCGCAAGGACGCTGGGATCCGTCGCCATCGCCAGTGCGAATCCGCCGGTGAAGCACATGCCGATCGCACCCACACCGGGGCCACCACATCGTTGGTGCTCGGCCGCCGCCAGCGCTCGCAACCACTCGATCACGGGCGACGTCCGGTTGGTCGCCCATACAGTGAACTCCCGACTGATGCAGATCGGCGCGAACGAGGAGAGAACGTAGCCGAGAGTGTCGAGTCGGTTGCCGGCAAGCGGATCCTTGCCTGGCGTCCCGAAGAGGTGGGGCATCACGGGCGTGCACCCGATCTGCGCCACCTTCCGAGCAAAGCTGGCCACCAACGGCGTGATGCCCGGCATCTCGGCCAGCACGATCACGGCTGGACCACTTCCCTTGCGGTAGACAGTCCGGGTCTTCCCCGCGTGGGAGAAGGCGGTGCACTCGAAATCGGCGAGGTCGTCGTCGGCCATGGCCTTCACTATTGCAGCCCGGGTCGCATATCCTCCAACCCGTCGAGGCCGGTAACCCCTTCATCTGATGGGCGTGGCCGGAGCCGCTCGTGGCGCGCTCAGGGCCCACGCTCCCTGACCACGAGGAGAGGCATCGTGCAGCCAGAGGCCGTCAATCCTTATCCCGTCAGCCTGTCGGTGGACTACGAGGAAGGCGCCCGGAACCGCCTGACCGTCGGCTTCCGGATCTTCACCGTCATACCGATTCTGGTCGTGCTCTCCTTGCTGGGCAGCAGCCAGATCCACGCCGGATATGCAAGCTTCGGGGCGAGCGGCGTCATCTTCCTACCCACGCTGCTGATGTTGCTGTTCCGGCGCAAGTACCCGGGCTGGTGGTTCGACTTCAACCTCAACATCGTCAGGTTCGGCAACCGGGTCTTCGCCTACCTGCTCATCCTCCGGGACGACTACCCCTCGACCGACGAGGAGCAGGCGGTGCACGTCGAGCTCCCCGACCCACAGGGTGGCGCGGGGCTCAATCGGTGGCTCCCTCTGGTGAAGTGGTTCCTGGCCATCCCGCACTACATCGTGCTCTTCTTCCTCTCCATCGCCGCGGCCGTCCTGAGCCTGGTCGGCTGGTTCGTGGTGCTCTTCACGGGCCACTATCCCCGCTCGTTCCATGACTTCGTGGTCGGCCTGATGCGGTGGTCCATCCGGGTTCAGGCCTACACGCTCGTGCTCGTCACGGACAGGTATCCGCCCTTCCAGCTCCGACCTTGAGGGCGTCGCCCGATCCCTCTCCTCATTCCTGGCGAAGGGCCGATACCAACGGTCTCAATGCCTTTGCCAGACTGTCGCCTCATGCGCGCCAATCCGCCTGACCTGCACATGCTCAACCTGGTTGTCACTGACATGTCCGCCAGCCTCGAGTTCTATCGTCGGCTAGGTGTGACGGTGCCCGACGGCGATGAGGACCCTGGCGTCCACGTCCAGCTCAGGATGCCGAATGGCTTCAGCCTCGAGCTCGACACACCGGAGTCCGCCCGGGTCTGGCACGCTGGTTGGCGTGAGGATCCAGAGAGTGTGTCCGTGGTCGTCGGGTTCTCACTCCCCGATCGCGAGGCGGTCGACAATCGCTACGCAGAGCTGATTGCCACCGGCTACCGGGGACGACAGCCGCCGTTCGACGCGTTCTGGGGCGCTCGGTACGCCATCGTCGCCGATCCCGACGGCAACGACGTAGGGCTCATGAGTCCAATCGACGACGCTCGCCGTACCTGGCCGCCGGTGGAAACACCGGATCGCTGAGTTCCTCGAACGACGCTTATACTGCGGCATGCCCATGACGGCGAACGGTGCGGTGTCGCTCTACTACGAGGTCTTCGGTGGGGGCGACGACCCAACACTGTTGTTGGTGAACGGGCTCGGTAGTCAGTGCATCAACTTCAAGGTCGAGCTCTGTCAGAAGTTCGCTGGCGAGGGATTCCGTGTCGTTCGATTCGACAATCGGGACGTCGGGCTGTCCAGTCACCTGAAGGGTGGCCCCAAGTACACCGTCGAGGACATGGCCGACGACGGATTCGCGGTGCTCGATGCCGTGGGCGCCGCCGCCGCCCACATAGCGGGCTGGTCAATGGGGGGGATGATCGTCCAGGCGATGGCGATCAAGCATCCGGCGCGGATCCTGTCCATGAGCTCGGTGATGTCAGGACCGGGGCTCATCGCCATCGGGCGTGACCCCGACGTGATCGCCGCCTTCACCGCGCCGCCGGCCACGACCCGAGACGAGGCGGCCCAGCGCCACCTGACCGGGCTGCGGGCGTGGGGAAGCCCGGCATGCTTCGACGTCGACCGCATCACCGCCGATGCGCACGCTGCCTACGACCGCTGCTGGGATCCTGAGGGCAGGGCCCGCCAGGCGATGGCGATCGGGTCGTCGCGGTCGAGAGAGGCCGATCTCGGATCACTCCACGTCCCGACGCTCGTGGTACACGGCGACGCCGACCGGCTGGTCCCCCTCGAGGCCGGGCGGGCAACGGCCGCTGCCATCCCCGGCGCCCGTCTGGAGATCGTCGAGGGCATGGGACACGACTACCCACCCCAGTACTGGGGTCGGATGGTCGACCTGATCACGTCTCATGCCAGGACCTCGGCCGCGACGCGCTGACGCTCATCCGTCGGGCTCCGTCCCTATCGTCCATCGGTCACATTCCTTCGTCGTGGCGGGTCATTGTCATGACCGACGAACTCCCCCTGATGTGACTAGGAGACTCCCATGATCGCCGTACGCATCGAGAAGCCGGAGGGCTTCGAGGGAATCGAGGGCCTCGTCTACGAGGATGCCCCAGATCCCCAGCCTTCGATCGGCGACGCACTCGTGCAGGTGCGCGCTGCCAGCTTCACGCCGACCGAGCTGACGTGGCCACTGTTCACCGATCGAGCCGGACACGACCGTGCGCCCCTGATCCCGGCCCATGAGGGGTCGGGCGTCGTGGTCGCTCTCGGCTACGGGGCAGCCGGCGTCTCGGTGGGCGACGAGGTTTACGGCCTCATCGACGGGTACCGCGACGGCTGGGCCGCCGAGTACGTGGCCATCGAGGCTCGCAGCTTGGCACCCAAGCCGACGTCGGTCGATTTCGTCGAAGCCGCTGCCATCCCCCAGGCCGGGCTCACGTCGTGGCAGGCACTTTTCGACCACGGCCACCTCGAATCCGGACAGACCCTGGTCGTTCACGGTGCCGGCGGCGGGGTCGGGTCGATTGCAGTGGAGCTCGCCCGCTGGGCCGGCGCCCATGTGATCGGAACTGGTCGCGCGAGCGCGCGCCAACGCGTCCTCGAGGTGGGTGCCGATGACTTCGTCGACGTCGAGCGGGACGACTGGGGGACGGCCGTCGGCCAGGTCGACCTGGTCTACGACGCCATCGGCGGAGACGTCCTCGCCCGTTCACCGGCGATCGTCAAGCCCGGTGGTGCCCTGGTGTCCGTCATGGCTCCCCCGCAAACCGACCGGGACGACATCCGCACGGTTCACTTCGTGAGGGACCCGAGTGGTGCCCAGCTCCGCGCCATTACCCGCCTCGTCGACGAGGGCACGGTGCGCCCCCACGTCGGCGCGGTCTACCCACTGGCCCACGCCCGGGAGGCGTTCATGGCCAAGTCCACCGAGCACATTCCGGGCAAGGTCGTGCTGACACCCTGAGCAACCTTCTTGCAGCAACCGGCTGCCTGACTCGGTCGAGCCCGGCCGGCGGCCCCCCGACGCCGGCCGGGCCCCTGGGGACTCTCGGGGACCTGGGTGGCGGCCGGGCACGCCGCGGTCTTGAAGGAGCCGGGCGGACGATTCGCCTTCCACTTCCACGCGCGTGATCTCAACTATCAACTGATCCGCCAACCCCGAGCGATCGCCGACCGCCTCTTCGAGGTCGAGTTCCTCGACGCGGGCGTCGAGGCGTACTGCTTCACCTTCGGCTAATGCGCGCTCAGCGCGAGGACCGCGCCCTCGACCATCGACTCGTTCCCCCATTGACCCCAGAATCCGGCGATCTGTGCGCTTAGCGTCTGGGCTGACTCGAGCGACGTCTGCGTTTGGAAGGACCTGGTTCCTGCGGCGCAAGCAGTTCGCCGAGGAGCTCGGCCGAGCGTTGGTCGGTCGCCGGGACCGCATGCGCGTAGATGCCGAGCGTCGTGGTGGCATTCGCGTGGCCGAGGCGTTCGCTCACCGCTCGTACGGGGACGCCGGCCTCAAGGAGGTGCGTAGCGACGTAGTGACGGAAATCGTGGAGCCGGATCCCCTTCAGACCGAGTTGGTCGCGCAAGCGCATGAAGCGGCCAGTCGCGCCCGAGTCGGGCCGCCATGGGTCGACTCCTTCGGGGTCACGCGCGAACACGTACGCATTCGGGGACAGTTCAAGGTCGCAGGCTCGGGCTCGCTCGCCCGCGACGCGCCGTTGGTCGTGCAAAGCCCCCATGGTCACCTCGTCAAGGG
>VAWP01000123.1 GCA_005888295.1 Actinomycetota bacterium | reverse complement strand
CTGCGCCGCCAGATCGGAGTGGTGTTCGAGGAGACGTTCCTGTTCTCCGACACGGTGCGAGCCAACATCGCCTACGGCCGACCCGACGCGACCGACGAGCAGGTCCTCGAGGCGGCGCGGGCCGCCGAGGCCGATCGTTTCATCGCCGAGCTCCCCGACGGCTACGACACGGTGGTCGGGGAGCGGGGCCTGACGCTGTCGGGCGGCCAACGCCAGCGCGTCGCCCTGGCGCGCGCCTTGCTCACCGATCCCCGGGTGCTCATCCTCGACGACGCCACCTCCTCGGTGGACGCCAGCACCGAGGAGGAGATCCACGCCACGCTGCGCCGGCTCATGGAGGGGCGGACGACGCTGCTCGTGGCTCACCGTCGCTCGACCCTGCGCCTCGCCGACCGCATCGCCGTGGTCGATCGCGGCGTGGTCGTCGACGACGGCACCCACGAGGAGCTGCTGACCCGCAGTCTCCAGTACCGCCACCTGGTGGCCGGACCGGGCGAGAGCGCCGAGGGGGAGGAGGACCTGCCCGCCATCACCGCGTCGGTCGGACCGAGCCCGGCACCGGCGCGCGTCGGCGGGCCCGGTGTGATGGAGGGCGCGATGCTGGCGCCGACCCCGGAGCTGATGGCGGCCGTGGAGGCGCTTCCCCCGGCCGATCATCGTCCCGAGGTCGACGTGGAGCGGGAGTCGTCCCATGACGCCCGGTTCGGCTTCTGGCGTTTCGTGCGGCCGTTCCGCCGGCAGCTGGGGGTGGGCGTGGGGCTGGTGCTGGTCGACACCATTTTGACCGTGCTCGGGCCGGTGCTCGTGAAGGTGGGCATCGACCAGGGCGTGGTGGACCATTCGCTGCTGGCGTTGGGAGTGGCCACCCTCGTGTACCTGGGCGTGGTGGTCGCCGACTGGGTCGACACCTGGGGGGAGATCCGTTACACGGGCCGCACCGCCGAGCGGCTGCTGTTCGCCCTACGGGTGAGGATCTTCTCCCACCTCCAGCGCCTGGCCCTCGACTTCTACGAACGGGAGATGGCGGGCCGGATCATGACCCGCATGACCACCGACGTGGAGGCGCTCTCCCAACTTCTCCAGACCGGCTTGGTCAACGCCCTGGTCAACCTGTTCAGCTTCGTCGGGGTGGCGATCGCGCTCGTCGTGATGGATTTCAGACTGAGCCTCGTCACGTTCATCGTGCTGCCACCCCTGCTCGCCGGGACGTGGTGGTTCCGGCAGCGGGCCAGACGCGCCTACGACCAGGCGCGCGAGCGCATCGCCGTCGTCAACGCCAGCTTCCAGGAGAACCTCTCCGGCGTGCGCGTTGCCCAGGCCTACGTCCAGGAAGGACGCAACGAGGAGACGTTCCGCCAGGTCTCCAGCGACTACCTGGGGTCGCGGGTGGGGGCCCAGCGCCTCGTGGCCATCTACTTTCCGTTCGTCCTGCTCCTGTCGGACGTGGCTGCGGCTCTGGTGCTCGGGGCCGGAGCCTGGCTGGTCGGCCACCACGAGCTCAGCGCGGGCGTGCTGATCGCCTTCCTGCTCTACCTCGACCAGCTCTTCTCGCCCATCCAGCAGCTCTCCCAGACGTTCGACCAGTGGCAGCAGGCCCGGGCGTCGATGGCCAAGATCAGCGAGCTGATGCGAATTCCCGTCTCGACGCCCGAGGCGGACCGGCCCATCCGGCCCTCCCGCCTGGACGGCGCGGTGCGGTTCGAGTCGGTGCGTTTCGCCTACGAGGGTTCCCGAGTCGAGGCCCTGCGGGGTGTGGACCTCGACATCGCTGCCGGCGAGACCGTGGCCCTCGTGGGCGAGACGGGCGCGGGCAAATCCACGATCGTGAAGCTGCTGACGCGCTTCTACGACGTCACCGAGGGGAGGATCCTGATCGACGGCCTGCCGCTCCCCGAGCTCGACCTGGCCGCCTACCGGGCCCAGCTCGGCTACGTGCCGCAGGAGCCGTTCCTGTTCTCGGGGACGATCCGCGACAACATCGCCTACGGTCGCCCGTCGGCGAGCGACGCCGAGGTCGAGACAGCCGCCCGGGCTGTCGGCGCCCACGAGCTGGTGACCAGCCTTCCCGGCGGTTACGCCTACGAGGTGAGCGAGCGGGGCCGTTCGTTGTCGGCCGGCCAGCGCCAGCTCATCGCCCTCGCCCGGGCCAGGCTCGTCGACCCCGCCATCCTCGTCCTCGACGAGGCGACGTCGAACCTCGACCTGTCGACCGAGGCGAGAGTGGCGCGCGCCATGGCGAGGGTGGCGCGCGGCCGCACGACGGTGCTCATCGCGCATCGGCTTCCGACCGCGGAGCGGGCCGATCGCATCGTGGTCATGCACGAGGGCCGGATCGTCGAGCAGGGCCGCCACGACGAGCTGCTGGCCAGAGGCGGACGCTACGCGGGCATGTGGGCGGCGTTCGACGTGGAGCCCGTCGCCGGCTGACCGAGAGCTACCCGCGCAGGTCGACGTCGAGGGCGAGGGTGAGGCAGCGGCAGGCACCTCCCGCCATGAGGAACTCGTCGACGGGGGCGACGGCAACGGCGAAGCCCCACGACTCCAGGATCCGACCAAGCCGAGGAGGGCACGAGGGCATGATCACGTTCCTGCCGACCACCACCGAGTTGGCGCAGAAGGCCAGGGCCTCGTCTTCCTCGAGCACGAGGAGCTCGGGAACGAGGGCGTCGATGACCTTGCGCCCGTAGGCGTCGAGGCCGAGCGGCGCCACCATGG
Organism: Actinomycetota bacterium; assembly: GCA_005888295.1. Taxonomy (GTDB): domain Bacteria; phylum Actinomycetota; class Acidimicrobiia; order Acidimicrobiales; family AC-9; genus AC-9. Next base: position 15,305 of record VAWP01000123.1, on the reverse strand, counting down.
CCCGCCGGTCGTCGAGCGGGCAGAACGTGAGGTCGAGATGGTAGAGGCGCTCGTCGGTCAGCTCGACCGAGCGGACCGGCGCACCGGTGAGCATCGACAGGGCCGGATGCGAGCGGGCATCGGAGCGGAACCGGTACGCCGACACCAGCACGAGCGGCTCGCCCGGCGCGCCCGGCGCGCCGAACGGCAGTGCGTCGCCTGCTCCCTCGTGCACCACGTCGTCCGGCAGCCACTCGACGGCGAAACCGTGTGCCGTGAACCACGCCGCGTCGTGCGCGGTCTCACCCTGCCGCTCGGGATGGCGAAATCTGGCCGGTACGAACTGACGCCCGTTGACCACTCCCGCGTTGGCGGTGAACACCAGGTCCGGAAGCTGCTCGACCGGCTCCATGAGCTCGATCTGGGCGCCGGCGGCGAGCAGCTGGGCCATGAGACCGTCGAACTGGGCCATGGCCCGGTCGGGATCGGGACGAACCTCGGTGTGCATCCACGGATTGATCTCGTAGAGAACGGTGAAGTGCTCGGGACGGCACATGAGCAGGCGCCGGCCCCACGGGAGCTCGCTCAACCCGGTGTCCCACCCAGCTGCTCGGCGAGCTGGCTCACGAAGAGCCCGACGTCGGTCACGATGCCGAGGGCCTGGTGGCTGCCGCGATCCGCCAGCTTGGTCACCACGGCCTGGTTGATGTCGACGCAGAACGTCTGCACGCCCGCCGGGAGCAGGTTGCCCGTCGCGATGGCGTGCAGGGTGGAGGCGAGCATCAAGGCGACGGTGACACCCGACACGAGGTAGCGCATGGCGTCGGCCGCCTCCACCACATCCCGGTAGACGTCGGGGAGGGGACCGTCGTCGCGGGGCGAACCCGCGAGCACGAACGGCACGCCGCGGCGGACGCATTCGTACATCACCCCGCCGTCGACGTAGCCCGCCTCCACGGCGGCGGCGATCGAGCCGTAGCGGCGGACCTCGTTGATCACCCGGAGGTGATTGGCGTGTCCTCCGTCGGATGGGGTGCCGCCACCCATGGAGACGCCGAGCGACGTTCCCATCACGTTCGCCTCGATGTCGTGGGCGGCGAAGCCGTTGCCGGCGAACAGGATGTCGATCCACCCGGCTCGAACGAGCCGGGCCAGGTCCGGGCCGGCGCCGGTATGGATCACGGCGGGGCCACAGACGGCCAGCACCTTCCCGGCGGTCTTCTCCCGCCGGACCCGGTCGGCGACCTCGGCAACGACGACGGCCTTGGGCTTCTCGGAGGACACCTCCGAGGTCATGAACTCGAAGGGCCCGGCTCCCCGAGGCCGCTCGGGTGCCTCCACTCGTACGCCGTCGCTGCCGACGACCACCAGGTCGCCGGCCCGGACCCGGTGCATGGGAACGGTCCGGACCGGCTGCTCGCGTCCCGGGCGCACGACGATGCCGCAGTCCATCTCGGGGTTGACCACGCCAACCCAGCGACCGCTGACGCGTACCCAGGTGGGCAGATTGGTCGTGGCGTAGAAGCCGGCCGGCAGCACCCCGTCGGTGTCGGCCGCCACGAGCTCGGCATCGCCCTGGACGACGCGATTGGCGCCGTGGGCCTGGAGCTGGGACAGCAGGGGACCCAGGATCTCGTCGCTGGGAGCCGAGATCTGGATGCGGGCGCGGCTGATGTCCCGATTGGTCCTGCCGATATGGACGGACTGGACCTCGTAGTCGGCCCCCGCCGCCAGCACCAGGTCCATCACCTTGGCGAGGATCAATGAGTCGATGATGTGACCCTCGATCTCCACCGTCTCGATCGCCGGCGCCATCGGCGTCAGCGTACCCACGCCTACCTGGTGCTCGACCTGACCACGGGGCTGGAGCAGGATAGAGGCAATGGCGAGCTTCGACCCCTGGGCAGCCACGCTCGAGCGCCTCGACGACGCGGCAAAGCTCGCCGGTCTCGACTCGGACATCCATCGTCTGCTCCGCACGCCACGCAGGGTCCTCGAGGTCTCTGTGCCGGTGCGCATGGACGACGGGCGGGTGGAGGTGTTCATCGGCTGGCGGGTGCACCACGACACCACGCGGGGCCCGGCCAAGGGCGGCATCCGCTTCCACCCGCAGCTCGACGCCCGCGAGGTTGCGGCGCTCGCCGCCAACATGACGTTCAAGACGGCGGTGGTGAACATCCCCTTCGGCGGCGGCAAGGGTGGCGTCCGTTGCGACCCTGGACGCTTCTCCGCCGGTGAGCTCGAGCGCCTCACCCGGCGCTACGCAACGGAGATCTCGCCCATCCTCGGTCCGGACCGCGACGTACCCGCCCCCGACGTCAACACCGACGGCCGGGTCATGGCCTGGCTGATGGACACCTTGTCCATGATGTGGGGGGGCGGCGCCAACCCGGGCGCGGTGACCGGCAAGCCACTGTCGATCGGCGGAACCCGCAGCCACGCCGGCGCCACCGCATCCGGTGTGCTCTCCTGCATCCGGGCTGCGTTCACCGAGATGGACATGAGCTTCGTCGGCGCCCGCGCCGTGCTCCAGGGATTCGGCAAGGTCGGCGGCCCGCTGGCCTTCCTGCTCGCGTCGGGGGGAATGCGTGTCATCGGGGTGAGCGACGTGGGCGGTGCCGTGTACAACCCCGGCGGGCTCGACCCTTCGGCCCTGGCCGGTCACGTCGACCGCGCCGGGACCGTGGCCGGGTTCGACGCGGGCGATCCCATCGCGCCCGACGACCTGTGGGAGCTCGAGTGCGAGCTGGTGGTCCCCGCCGCGCTGGAAGGCGCCGTCGACGAGCACGCCGCCTCCCGCCTGGGGGGCCGGGTCATCGTCGAGGCCGCCAACGCGCCGACGACCCTCGAGGCGGACGCGGTCCTCGACCGTCGCGACATCGTCGTGGTGCCCGACATCCTGGCCAATGCCGGGGGGGTCACGGTCTCGTACTTCGAGTGGGCCCAGAGCCGGCAGGGGTTCGCATGGGAGGAGGGGCTGGTCGCCAACCGCCTGCGGGCCAGCATGGACACGGCCTTCACGTCGGTGTGGGCCAGGGCCGATGCCCTCGGTGTCTCGTTGCGGCGAGCCGCCTACGTGATCGCGGTCGAGCGCGTGGCCGAGGCCATCGCGGCCCGTGGCCTGTTCCCCTGAGGAGTATGACGCCACCGTCAGGCACGGGTTGACTTCGGCGTTAGGCATCCCTAATACTTAGGGAGACCTAAGCTCGAAGAGTGACCGCCGCACTGGGAGCGTGTCGTGCCAGCTGGTGAAGTCTTTCTGCTCGGGGCCATCGCCGGGCTCACCATCTTCTTCGGCCTCCCGGTGGGACGACTGCGACAGATGAGCCCCAGCCTGCGGGTTCTTCTCAACGCCATGGCGGTGGAGCCGGCCCAGACCTCCCTGCAGTCCGCTGTCGACAACCACGGGTCGTGGTGGGCGTTCGTCGGCTCGTGCGCCACGTTCGTCGGATGCCTGGGCACGGGGTTGCTCAGCCTGGTGTTCTACGACCGCTGGGCGGGCGTGCGGGCGGCGCGGCGGCGGTTCGGACCGGGCGCGGCGTCGGTGGCCGAGCTGGCGCGACCCCGGGAAGCGGTGGTGCGCTCGGGCGAGAGCCTGGCCATGCTCATCGCCGTCGGCATCGGACTCCACAACCTCTCCGAGGGGCTCGCCATCGGTCAGTCGGCGGCCAGGAACGAGGTCAGCCTGGCGCTGGTGCTCATCATCGGCTTCGGGTTGCACAACGCGACGGAAGGCTTCGGCATCGTGGCGCCCCTGGCCGTCGAGGACGCCCGACCCAGCTGGAGCTTCCTCCTGCTGCTGGGACTGGTGGGCGGCGGGCCGACGTTCCTCGGCACGATCGTCGGACGCTCGTTCGTGAACGAGACGCTGTTCGTGGCCTTCCTGGCTCTCGCTGCGGGATCCATCCTGTACGTGGTGATCCAGCTGCTGAACGTGGCCTACAAGATGGGCCACAAGGAGATGCTCATGTGGGGCATCCTCGGAGGCCTCGTGGCCGGCTTCGCCACCGACTTCGTGTTGACGGCCGCCGGCGTCTGAGCCTGGTCCGCGAATGAGCACGGCGGTGCAGATCTCTGCCGGCGGGTGCGTCCTCGACGCCGACCTGACGAAGCCCGACGCATCCGTGGGCGTGGTCGCGTTCGCCCACGGGACGGGTAGCAGCCGGCACAGCCCCCGCAACCGGGAGGTCGCGACCGTCCTCCAGGACGCGGGGCTGGCCACCCTGCTGGCCGACCTGCTCACACCGGAGGAGGAGCAGGCGGATCTGCGCACCGGCCACCTGCGCTTCGACATCGGGCTCCTGGCCGGTCGCCTGGTGGCCATCACGGACTGGTTGTCCGCGGAGCCGACGACCGCCGGGCTGCCGGTGGGCTTCTTCGGTGCCAGCACCGGGGGCGCCGCCGCCCTCGTCGCCGCGGCCCGCCAGCCGCAGGGGGTCTCGGCCGTGGTGTCCCGCGGCGGCCGCCCCGACCTGGCCGGGGCCGACCTGGGCGCCGTGCGAGCGCCCACCCTCCTGATCGTCGGCGGCCGCGACGACGTCGTTCTCGGTCTCAACCAGGAGGCACTGGACGAGCTTCGCTGCGACAAGCGCCTCGAGGTCGTCCCCGGCGCGACGCACCTGTTCGAAGAGCCCGGCGCCCTGCAGACGGTTGCCGGTCTGGCGCGCGGTTGGTTCCTCGACCACCTCACGCCGGGCGCCTGATCACGGCGGTCCCCGCTTGCGTCTGCTCTGCTTCCCGAGTCCCTTCCCACCCAGCAGGCCCGCCCGACGATCCTGCTCGGTCTTGCGCTGGTGGCACTCCCAGCAGCGGCCGGCCAGGTTGTCGTAGGCGGTGGGGCCCCCGTTGGCGACGGGATCGATGTGGTCGCGCTGTATGCCGCGGCGCTTGCCGCAGTCCACGCACACCAGGCCACCGAAGCCAGGGGGATCGCCCAGCTCCAGCGCCGTGCGCAGCTCAGCGGGGAGCGTGCGCCCGATGTGCTTGACGGTCTCGATGCGCACGCCGTCGTGGATGACGGCCTTCACGAAGGACCGTTCGGCCATCCTGCGGGCCACCGACACCGGGATGGGACCCCCGCCCACGATGTGGGCCTGGCCCTCGCCGTCCTCGCTGGCGGCGATGGCGTCTGCTGAGCGCTCGTACACCATCACCAGCCCCGCCCGGCCGGTCTTTGCCTTGCCCGCGCCCTCCAGCATCCTCACCAGGGCGTCAGCGGCGTGGGCGGCTCGCGGCTCGTCGCTACCCTCCCGGCGGGCGGCCTTGTGGATGCGGTCGGTCTCGGCCTCCAGGCGGTTCACGATCGGCACCCCGACTATCGGGGGCAGGGCCCCGGCAAATTGCACCATGCCCATCTCGTCTCTCCAGTGGCGCACATCGCGGGCGCCGTGCTGGCGGGCGTAGAGCTCCTCGGGGTCCATCGCCTTCAGGCGTCGGCTGCGGGCCTGCTCCCGCAGCACCCCCAGGCTGGCGTTCCGGGCCAGCCCCACCAGCTCGGCCTCGGCGCCCGGACAGGCGACCTCGGTCTTGGCGATCTCGGCTCCCTGAGCCAGCGACAGCTCGCCGGCGACCACCGCCTCGCGGGTCTGGGGGCAGTCCTGGAGGGCGGCGGCCGTGCCCAGCAGGGTCCGGGCCTGGGTCGCCGAGGTGCCCGATATCCGGGCCAGCCAGTCGTTGGCGTCGCCCGAGCCTTGGGCCCGATGGGCTCCGCAGCCTGCGGCCCGCTCGGCGGCGCGGGCCTTGGCCGCTCCGCAGGCCTTCTCGGTCAGGGCCAGCTCCTCGGCCAAGGCGGCGCAGTCGGTACCCGTGAAGGCCTCGGGCTCGAAGCCACGCAGCGCCGCGCGCAGGGCTCTGGCGACGACCACGGGGCTGTCGGGCATACCACTCCTCGCTGTTCGGCGCCCTCGAAGGGCGCGCCACGACGGGCAGGAGGAGGGCGGTGGATTGCCTCGCCCACGAAGGCTGACTGCTGCTTTGTAGCGTACTCGAACGTACGTTCGATGTCAAGGGCGCAGTCAGGCTGGAGACCAAGCCGGGTCTCGGCCGGTGAGGCCGACCACGCGGTCGAGCAGTGGCGCACCCGCGGGAACGCTCACGACGGGACCGAAGAGCCCCTGGCGGGCCGCCTCGTCGTCGCCGAACTGAGCGACGAAGCCGTGCACGACCTCGAGCACGTCTGCGTCGCACTCGTACGGCTGGCCGGTGCTCCGGGCCAGGTCCCAACCGTGGATCACGAGCTCGTCCAGAGCGACCACGCCTGCGATCTCGCCGGGAAGCTCCACCCCACCGGCGCGGGTCATCCCCGTCCACGCCGCGGGGTCGCGCCACGCCTCCGCCAGGGTGGAAAGGTCCCGGGGGATCCGAGTCCGCCAATCGTCGCCGAGTCGAGACGCATCCGCCGACGGTGCCTGATCACCGAGGTCGGCGAAGTCCTTCCGCGCCGCGGCCGTGAAGGCAAACGTCAGTCCACCGATGTGGTCCAACAGGTCGCCGACCGCGTAGGCGGGACAAGGCGTCGGACGGTCGAGCACGCTGTCGAGGACGGCCCCGACCAGGGCAGCCATCCGTCGTGTCGCTGGCTCAAGGTCCACAGCGGTCATCGGCCGTGCTCCTCGTTCTCGTTGTGCTGGCAGAACTCCGAAACGTACTGCACCTCGACCGCGTACGACCGCACCGGGGGAACGGAGCTCGAGCGTTACAGGCTCCCGGCATACTCTCACCGAGGTCGATGCTGCATGTTCTTGTACCTGCTCTGTCGTCGAGGCGCATTCCGGGCCGCCGGCGTGGTTCTCGCCACCGCGGCCCTCGGTGCAGGCTGTGCCGTCTCGGCGCCGCGCTCCGCGCCGACGCCGACGTCGGCGGTGCCCACGACCACTGGATCGACCCCACCTACGACGGTGACCATCACCGCCCCGCCGGCCCTGCCGCCACCGCCACCGACAGCCGCGGCTCCACCCGGCGCCTTGCCGAACCCTGTTCTCACCCCCGGCGAGACCTTCCCCGGCGTGACGGCGGCCCAGGTGTGCCAGCCCGGCTGGGCCACCTCACATCGGGACATCACCGCAGCCGAGCGCCGCGCCGTCTTCGCCGCCTACGGCGTACCGTACGCGCAGCGGGTTGGCTACGAGCTCGACCACCTGATCTCGCTCGAGCTCGGAGGCGACAACGCCCAGGCCAACCTCTGGCCGGAGCCCCACGACCGCGTCGGGTTCCCGGGCAGTCAGACAAAGGACCTCGTCGAGAACCGGCTGCACGATCTCGTCTGCTCGGGCAGGCTCGACCTGGCCACCGCCCAGCGCGCCATCGCCACGAACTGGCAGACCGCCCCCGGCCCGTCTACGCGTTGACAGTCCGAGACACCTCTGAAGGTTGAACAGCGTACCTGCGTCGGTGCGTTCAAGAGCGGCCGATGGGTCGGTCGCCCTGAGCCCGGACCCATGCCATTCCGGCGACAATCCGCGGCACTTGTTGACACCCACGACCCGCGGGGTCACCGTGGAGTCGTTGACACCGCAGTCCAAGGAGGTTGGCGGATGCCTCGTAAGATTGCCGGCTACGGCTGGATCCCGGACCTACCCGATCAGCGTGACCACCTCTACGCCGCTCCACCGCCGGTGGTGTCGGCTCTGCCCCCCAGTGCCGACCTCCGCCCGGATTGTCCCCCGGTCTACGACCAGGGTCAGCTCGGCAGCTGTACGGCCAACGCCATCGGAGGGGCGATCGAGTTCGATCAAATGAAGCAGAAGCTGTCAGACGTGTTCGTGCCTTCCCGGCTGTTCATCTACTACAACGAGCGCTCGATCGAGGGCACGGTTGCCTCCGACAGCGGCGCCCAGATCCGGGATGGGATCAAGTCGGTCTCCGCACAAGGAGCCTGCCACGAAGCGCTCTGGCCGTACGACACCTCCAAGTTCACCAAAAAGCCGCCGAAGACGTGCTACACCGACGGAGCCAAGAACAAGGCTGTCTCCTATCAACGCGTGGTGCGAGATCCGGCCCAGATGAAGGGATGTCTGGCCTCCGGCTATCCCTTCGTCTTCGGGTTCACCGTCTACGAGAGTTTCGAGAGCCAGGCGATGGCGAAGAGTGGACACGCCACCATGCCAGCGAGCGGCGAGAAGGAGCTGGGAGGGCATGCGGTCATGGCGGTCGGTTACGACGACGCGTCGCAGTGGTTCGTGGTGCGCAACTCGTGGGGTACCACCTGGGGAATGGGAGGCTACTTCACCCTTCCGTATTCGTATCTCACCCAACGGGGCCTCTCCAGCGACTTCTGGACCATCCGGCTGGTGACCTGAGACCGGGCGGCGATCTCTCAGCAGAGATTGACCCGTTTTGTCGTCAGAACTCGAGCCACGGCGTCATCGAGACGCGACAGCGGGATCGTGCCATCAGCGACGGCGGCCGCCAGCTGGTTCACCACTTGCACGAGGTCGGTAGGCACGACCGCAAGTCGCCAGGACGGTGGCGTTGCTGCACATCGTCGTGGAGGTGGCCCGCGGGGGCGCTGCGCTCGTGCGGGTGCCGGGGTGGCGGGCAGGTTGTCAATGAGCCTGCGGCCGCGTCACGGCGCACGACGTCAACAGCCCGGCCAAGAGCAAGGCGACGAGCGCCAACATCAGGGAGGTGTCGATCCGAGCGCGGCCGACGTCGTGCCGGCCGGCGGAGGCGCGGAGCATGACAGGCGCTGCTCCGCTCACCTCACTGCGATGGTCCAGCCACGTCGACTCGTCCAGCCACGGCTACCCGGCTAGGCGGACGCCGTGTCTCGGACGTGAACGCTCATCAGTAGACCCAGACCTCGGTTCCGATGGGGGCGAGGTTGTTGGCCCAGATCCAGTCGATCGCCTGGTTGCTCACCCGCACGCAGCCGTGGGATACCGGATACGGCGGGACGTCGGTGTCGCCGTGGAGCGCGAACCCGCTGTCGAAGAACTTCGGCCGCCACAGCTGACCGAGACTGTCGGTCACCATGCCATCCGTCTGGCGGTACACGTGGAAGGTCCCGACGGGCGTATCGGCCTTGTAGGTGACCCCCCGGTCGGTGTAGTTGTACCCGCCACCCGTCGAGGTGTTGAGCACGTAGTCGAGCTTGCCGTCCGATACCAGCATCACGAGCTGACGTGCGAGGTCGACCTCGATCACGTGGCCCGAGGCGCTCCGGGGATGCGGGACGGCACCGTGGGCGACGGCGGCACTCGTCACGGGACCGACGGAGCCGTCACGACCGATGCCGGCCGCCTTCTGGAAGGCGTAGACGGCCTGCTCGGTAGTGGCGTTGAAGTTGCCATCCGGGCTCCCCAGCCAGTAGCCCAGAGAGGCCAGTCGCTGCTGGAGAGCGAGGACGGCGGGCCCGTGGTCACCTGGCCCCAACGCCGGAGGTGCGGGGTCGTCGGCGGCGGCGAGGTAGCAGGTGGCGCCGTGGTGACCTGCGTGCTCCTGGTATGAGCCGTCACAGCACCGTGGCCCGATGCGGCACACGAGGCCAGCAGCGCCGACGCCAGGACCACGCAGGCAGCTCGGGGCGCAATCTTCCAGCGCCTGGAGGATCGCCACCCCGCGAACGTTCGACCGCCCGTCGCCGGCACCATCGATACTTCTCCCACCTCGGCGTCAGCTCCTGCTCCCAGCGAGGCTACGGGTGCGGACCGCGCCACGTGGTCGGGCCCCGGCAGCCTCGCCGATCCGCCCTTACCGCGAACATCCGGACATCGCGGGCGACGAACGGGGCCACCGCGGGCTGACGGCAGAGGACCGTAGGCTCCGCGCAATGGTGTTCCTGAAAAGGGCGTGGTCGGGACTGCGTCCTCTCCTTGCACCCTCGTTCGCCGTCCTCGCCGCTGGAGGTGCGCTCGCGGCCTGTGGAGGCTCGGCCAAAGCGGCCTCGACACCTGCGCCGGCCGGTCTCCCGAGCTTCTACTCGGTGCCTGCTCCCCTACCGTCCGGCCCTCCCGGCAAGCTCATGAAGTCACAGCTGGTCACCGTCGCCGGCCTCCACGCCTCGGTCTATCGAGTCATGTACCTGTCGCAGTCGGTCCAGAATCGACCGGTGCCGGTGACCGGTCTGGTGCTGGTTCCGACGAGCCCGCCGCCGGCCGGCGGGTACCCGGTGGTGAGCTGGGGCCACGGCACGAACGGAATGGCCGACCAGTGCGCTCCCTCGCTGGATCCATCGTCCGCCGTGCCTCTGGCAAACCAGCTGCTCGACCGGGGGTGGGAGGTCACGGCCAGCGACTACCAGGGCGAGGGGACGCCGGGGCTGCTGCCGTACATCGTCGGGGAGAGCGCAGCCCGCAACACCATCGACGTCGTGCGTGCCGCCCGTCAGCTTGCTGCGGCACATGCCAGCCCGAACTACGTGGTCTGGGGCCACTCCGAAGGTGGGCAGACCGCCATGTTCGCCCTGGATGTCGGCTCCTCGTACGCACGGGACCTGCGGCTCCAGGGCGTGGTAGCCGGTGCCCCACCGTCACAGTTCAACCTGATCTACCAGTTCCTGATCAACAGCCCGTTCCGGTACTACGTCTTCATGGCCGCCGCCGGATTCAACGCCGCCTACGGCAACGCGGCGGCCCCGCTCTCCGAGGTGTTGACGCCCCAGGCCATCAGCCTGCTTCCCGTTCTCGAACAGGGGTGCTCCGACTACGTCGCCAGCGAGATCGACAAGTACTCACTGTCGCAGATCGCGAAAACAGATCCGTTCTCGGTGCCGGCGTGGCAGGAGCTGCTTCGCGCCAACGACCCCCAGAGCTTCACGACCGCGAGTCGCACGCCCCTCCTCATCATCCAGGGGTCAGCCGACGAGCAGATCCCTCCCGTGTCGACCCAGATCCTCGCCAGCCACCTCTGCGGGCTGGGTCAGGACCTGGAGCGCTGGATCTATCCCGGCCAGGGCCACGCCGGGGTGGTCCCGGTCTCGATGCCGGACACGATCCGGTGGATCTCGGACCGCTTCGCCGGCCAGGCCAACCCCGATCCCTATCCCCCATCCGGACAACCGGGGATACAGGACACACGCTGCCCGGGCTGACGCATCCGAGCCAGGCGCTCAGAACCGGCGCGTGGCCCTACACCAGGGTTCGAGCATCGTCTCCGCCGGCAAATGGCGGCTCTGGGCTGCCCCAGCCCTCAGCGGGCTCCGACCATCGGGGACTCGACGTCCTCGGGCTCTCCGAGCTCAAAGACATCCTCGTCGTTCGCGGCCATGTGCGTCACCCAGGCGAGCAAGGCCAGGCTCCAGCCAGCGATGAGGCCATAACTGATGAGGTTCGTCACTCCGTCCCACACCGCGTGCAGCAGTGCGACGCTGACGAAGACGCCGACAAAGCGACTGACACCTCGAAACGACCAGCCTCGGTTGGCGGCAGACCACAGCGCTGCCGCCGTTACACCGGTCCACGCCATGTGACAGGCAGGGCTGAGAAACCCGCGGAGCACCAGGAGGTTCTCGACGACCGACACGTTGCCGTGGGTGCGGATCAGGGCCACGAATGCATATCCCATCGTCTCGACCGCCGATAGCGGAACCGGAGCACGATGGCCAGCGGCACGATGAGCTTGGCCGCCTCCTCGATGAACCCGACGGACACGAGGGGGAGCACGCCCAGCTGCCGAAGCGTCTTGAACTCGAGGACACCAGCGACGACCGTGCCGATCACGCCACCCAGCACGGCGGTCGTCATGACGATGGTGACGGGGATGTCGTAGGGAAGCCGTCGGCCATACATGAAAGCCAGGAACGCCGCGGGAACGGCAGTGGCGCCCAGGAGGATGACCGAAGGCACGAAGTTCGGATCTCTGGTCGCCACCAGGGTCTGCTGATCGGCGACGAAGAGGATGACCCCCACGAGGAGGATGGGAATCCACAGATGCCGGTCGAGCCGGGTCTCAGCCATGGACGTTCGTTTACCCTGGGACACCCGATCGAAAGCCTCTCCTCTCGTGACACCGCGGCGGGCGTCGCGAAGGTCACGCTGGTACCCTTCCTTCTGCGCGGCCCGAGGCGGAAGAGAGCGGTATGAGCGACGACCCGTCGTCCAGCCAGGATTGGAAGTCCGGCGACAGCGGAATGGACGACGGGATCGGCGGCGGAGCGTCCAGCTGGCAGAGCTCACGGCCAGTGACCGCGGCCTCGCCCGCACCCGGGCCCAGCGTCCCGACGGTACCGCCCATCGAGCGCCTCCATACGGCGTACCAGCGGCGCCACGAGACCGATTACATCGCCAACTTCTGGAGCGCGCTGGGATGGGGGATCCTCACTGTCGGGTTCTTCTACCTCTACATGTACTTCCAGCTCATTCGTCGGATGCGGGACCACAACGCCCGTCGCCTGGACCTCCTGGACGCGGCCAACGCCTACGCCTGGGAGGTTGCCGGCGAGCGAGGCCTCCAGGAGGAGCTCGGTCCGCACTTCGAGCGCACTGCCGGTGACCTCGAGAGTCTTCGCTTTCTCGGTACCAGGCTCAAGGACCCCGTCATCTGGTTTGTGATCTACATGGCTGCCTTCTGGTTCACCAGCGCGCGCGTGACCCCGGCGCCACTCGTCAGCGGCTCCCTCGCCGGCGTGGGCATCCTGTGGGGAATGATCGTCGTCCTCTTCGTGTACTGCGGTCTCGACGGCGAGCTCGTCAAGCACGACTTGGCGGAGGGCGGCGTCGAGGCCGAGTTGGCCACCATCTACACACGGCTCGGTGAGCCCCTTCCCCAGCCCGACCCGGCTCGCATGAAGGACAGGGACAACTACCTCGCCCGCATCATCGTCAGCATCGTCACCGTCGGGATCTACACGTTCTGGTGGACATACAACATCATGAACGAGCCCAACCGTCACTTCGAGATCAACTGGGCGTGGGAGGACTCGCTCGCCCATGCTGCTCAGGCGCTGCAGCAGTAGCGGACGGGCCGAGCCAGGATGACGACAGGAGAGGTTCGGGGGACCTGTCCGAACGATCACGAGGTTCCACCGGGAGCACGGGTTTGCCCAACGTGCGGCGCCGCTGTGCCCGAGGAGGCATCGGTTCGGGGAGGGCAAGCAGGTTCACCGGCTTGGGCTCCACCACCCCGGCAATGGCCTGAGACGCGGCCAGCACGGCCCGACCAACCGTGGGCGACGCCGAGCGGACCAACCGAACGACGGAAGTGGCCGTGGATCGTGGGAGCAGTCGTCGCCGTATTGCTCGTGGGAGCGATCGGTGAAATCGTCGGCTCCGGGTCCACGCGCAGCAGGTTGGGGGGCGGTGAAGACAGCACCTGGATGCACGACCTCGCCTCCCACCTGTCGAATCGGAAGCTGAGCAACATTGTCATCCCGGGGTCACACGACACCGGCACCTACAGCTTCGACCCGGGAAAGAATGAGGACGCCATCACACAGTCCGAGGACCTCATCCACCAATTGGACGACGGCGCCCGGGAGTTCGACATCCGAGTGAGGGCCACTAAGGGAGGCTATTTCCTCAACCACGGGGAGGCAGTCTCACCATGGCTGCGGCTGAGCCGCATCTTCAAGGACGTAGGCGAGTGGGCCACCAACAAACCGGGCAGCGCCGGTGAGGGGCCAGGGCCTCGGGACCAGGAGATCATCATGCTCAACCTCAGCATCGACGGCGGCGTCCCGACTGCCGACTGCCGGTCGCTGGGGCAGCAGCTGGGGGAGGCCCTGGTGACCCCCAGCATGCTCCAGGCCGAGTTCGGTACCGCAGACCCCGGTCAGGTGACCCTGCGGCAGCTGTGGTCACTGCCCGATCCAAAGAGGGCGGCACGGGTGATCATGGACAACAGCCAGTGCCTGAACGCCGCGGACCCGTTCGCCGGGCACTGGAGCCCTGACCCGCCGTTCGGGAAGGGCGACGCTCAGAGCTACTACGCCAACCAGTGCTCGGCCAACGGCCTCGAGGACCAGCCGCCCGACCCACCGACGCAGGGGGTTGGCGTCTGGCGGCCGGTGTCTTCGGCGGTGAAGTCCCGGAGCACTGATGGAACCGGCACCGGTCCCCCTACCGCACCTGGTCCGTCCATGATCGGAGGGGTGTACACCCTGTTCGTTCAAGGGACCCCGGACGACTTGTCTGATGTGTGCAACATAGATCCGCGGAAGATGCTCCACGACGAGAAAACCGTTCTCGCCAGGCTCGTCGCTCAATGGCGGAACGACCCCAACACAAAGGCGAACCTGAGTGTCGTCTCCGGTGACTTCTTCCAAGAGACGGACCTCGTGGGCGATGTCATCGCCATGAACGAGACCTGGCCGAAGGCACCGTGACCTCCGCATCGGCCGATGCCCACCCCACCGTGTCGCCGGCAGCACGCCCGACGTTGCTATACAAGCCGAGGCTCGCCACCGGTCAGCAACTGCACCCTAAGACGCGGTGCGACCGTGCGCATGGGGGCCTGACGGGCCCGAGCGGTCGAGGGCACGGTCCACATCCATCAGGTGGTGGTGGGCCTCATGGAGCGTGTTGATCGCCATCCAGGTGACCGACACCTCCTCGCCTTCACGGACGCCGACCCGATGCCAATCGGCGCCGCTGACCTCACCGAGGAGTGCTGCCAGCCTGGCTCGGTTGTCGGCCATTTCCACCGCTACCGCGGCCGGCTCCGCGGCGTTGTAAGCACGCTCGACGACGACCGCGTCGCGCCGCATCTGGGGCAGGCGGGGACTCCGCTCGGACAGGACCTTGCGGATCCGCCAGTCGTAGAGCGCAAGACAGTCCCGCACGTGGCAGGCGTACTCCAGCGCCGACCAGGTCGGCGGATCAGGGTGGGCCCGGAGAAGCTCGACGTCGGCGAGGAGTCGAGCGTGGTACTCCCGGACCAGCCCACCCAGCAGCTCACCTACGGCGGCGGGAGCTGTGGCGTCGTAGTCGAATCCGCACTCGGCGCACACCCATCCGGGTCGAGGTGGGTCCCAGTCGAGGTACAGCGACATGGTGCCTGAGCTAGGCCCCGCCGAGGACGCGCAGGCTCGGCCACTCCACCCTCAACTGTCCGCCGTCGCCGAGACCATCCCAGAGGCGGGACAGCTCGTCGAAGCGCGTCGCTGTCGGGGTTGGAGCACCCGTCCTCCACCGGGCATGGTGCTCACCCACTATCCCCTCGGCCTCGGCGATCGCGGTCCGGTTGGCGGCGATCACCGCCCGTCCCGGCCGGGTGCGCTTGCGGCCGGTGCTCTTGAACGTCGCCCCCGACGCGACCGAGCCCCAGAATCCTCTCTCCAGGCCCAAGGTGGCCTCGACGATGATCTGGACCAGATCGTGGGGAAGGTCGCCCCGGCCGAGGGCCATGGCGGTTCCCGGTACGCGGGTGCGCTTGGCCAGGACGGCCTCCCA
>VAWP01000061.1:32045-61636 GCA_005888295.1 Actinomycetota bacterium | reverse complement strand
CCCATCTCAACCACGAGCGCTGCGGCAACGCCAGCATGTGCATCGGCGCCGCCCAGGGCGCGCTCGAGCACGCCGTGGGGTACCTCAACGAGCGCACGGTCGGCGGCCGGCCGCTGGCCGAGCTCCAGGGCCTGCAGTGGAAGATCGCCGACATGGCAACGCAGCTGGAGGCGGCCCGGTTGCTCCTCTACCGGGCGGTGCACATGGCCGGTCCCCACGGCACGCCCCCGGCGCTGGAGACAGCCATGGCCAAGGCGGCCGCCAACCTGGCGGCCAAGTTCGTCTGCGACGAGGCCATCCAGCTCCTCGGCGGCTACGGCTACAGCCGGGAGTACCCCGTGGAGCGTGCCTATCGCGACATCCGCGGGCTGTGCATCGGCGCCGGCACGGTCGAGGTCCAGCGCAACTACGTGGGCGCCAACGTGCTGAAGGGCCGGGCGCCCGCTAGCGCGGCCTGGCGTCTCCCGTCTGTGTAGCGACGCCGCACGACAGCTTCCCCTGTGCGCCTGCGTCCGACGTTCACCCCCGCCAGGGCTCGCCATTACCGCCGCCCCGGTGGCCCGTGGGACCTACCCCCGCTCGACGCCGTGCTCGCGCCGCGGTCGGTCGCGCCCGTCCGTCTCGTCGACGGCTCGGTCCGCCTCACGGGCCCCGAGCTTGAGGCCAGGGTGGCGGCGCTGGCGGGCGGCCTCCGCGCCAGGGGCGTTCGCCGAGCGGACGTGGTGGCGTGGCAGCTCCCCAACTGGCACGAGTCGGTCCTGCTGTACCGGGCCTGCTGGCGGCTCGGCGCCGTGGCCGCGCCCCTCCACCACTCGTGGGGAACGAACGAGGTGGCGCGCATCCTCGATCTCCTCGAGCCCCGGCTGGTGCTCGGGGGCACGGGGATGCCGGCCCGTGACGCGCCGGAGGCGGTCCCCGTGCGGGGCGGGGACGGCGCCTTTCCGAGCCTGCTCGGGACGGGGAGACCGGTGAGCGACGGTGGCGGCCGGCCCACCGACCTGGCCGTGGTCCTGTTCACCTCGGGGTCGACAGGCGAGCCCAAGGCGGTGCTCCACACCCAGCGGAGCCTCGCCTACAAGGCCCGCCTCATGGCCGGCGTGCACGGCCTCGGGAGCGACGACGCCGTGCTGATGCCGGCGCCCCTCGCCCACGTGTCGGGACTGCTCAACGCGGTGCTGGTGCCGGGAGCGGCGGGGATGTCGACGGTGCTGATGGAGCGCTGGGACCCGGAGGCGGCGCTGACGGCCATCGAGGCGGAGCGCGTCAGCTACATGGTCGGCCCGCCCACCTTCTTCCTCGGCCTGATGTCGGCGGCCACCTTCTCCCGACATCGGGTAGCGAGCCTGCGGCTGGTGTCGAGCGGGGGCGCCGGGGTGAGCCCCGCCTTCGTCGCCAGGGCCACGGCGGAGCTCGGGTGCCAGGTCAAGCGCAGCTACGGATCCACCGAGGCCCCCACCATGACGACCACCACGGCCAGTGACCCGCCCCGTCAGGCCCAGGAGACCGACGGCAGGCCGGTCGGTGAAGTGGAGCTGAGGATCAGCGATCCCAACAGCGGCCGGGCCCTGCCGCCCGGCGCCGAGGGCGAGCTGTGGGTGCGCGGTCCCGAGCTGTTCGCCGGCTACGCAGACGCGGCCCAGACGCGGGAGGCGACGTGGCGGGGATGGTTCCGCACCGGGGACCTGGCCCGTCTGGACGGCGAACGCTCGCTGACCATCGTCGGACGGATCAAGGACGTCATCATCCGGGGCGGGGAGAACATCGCCGCAGCCGAGGTCGAAGCGGTTCTCGAGGCCCACCCGTCCGTGCGCCAGGCCGTGGCCGTCGGCTACCCCGACGAGCGGCTGGGCGAACGTGTCGCTGTCTTCGTGGTGAGCGACGACCCCTTCGACCTCGAGACCTGCCGGGCGTGGTTCGCGGAGCGGGGCGTCGCCCGGTTCAAGACCCCCGAGCTCGTCATCCCCGTGTCCGCTGTTCCCTCCACGGCGGCGGGCAAGCCCGACCGGGCCGCGCTCAAGGAACGCCTCCCGGCTTGACCAGGCCCGCCATAGGCGGGGTGGCCCGCTCGATGGCGCCCCAGCCCAGCTCCTGCTGACGAACAGCCACCTGCGCGGCTTCGCCGCCCCGGAGCCCGAAGAGGCGCTTGGCCAGCAGGAGGTAGACCACGATGGCGATGTTGACCAGCAGGGCCACCACCTTGAGGGCGGTGATCCTGGTCGTCAGCTCGTAGACCTCGAGCGGCAGCAGCGCCGTGGTCGCCACGAACGTCAGGTACTCGGCCCACCGGCGCCCGTACCACAGCCCGACCATCTCGACCGCCTCGAGCAGCGCGTAGGCGGCGACGAAGGCGCCTGCGACCTCGAGCGCCGCGGGCCGGAGCGACACCACCTTGTCCAGCTCCCCGAGGAAGCCCCGGTGGATGTCGTGGGCTGGACCGCCGACGCCCCCTTGGAAGTCAGCCAGGATGCGGTACACGGCCTGCTGCAGCTGAGTCCGGTGCGTGACGAAGACGAAGATGGCAACGGCCAGGGCTCCCAGGACGACGACATGGAAGGCGCGGTCCAGGGCGATGAGGCGCAGCACGTATCGGTCCCGGAGTGGTCGACCGCGCAATGGCAACTCGATCTCGCCCCGATCGGGGGGATGGGCCCGACCAGGCTCGGTCGGCGGCGCCATGGGGACCCAGCTGTCGCACCGGAGGCACCGGTACCACCGGAGGCCCTCCAGCTCCCTGACGACCAGTTGGTCCTCTGGGCGGATCCCGGCGGCGTCGGTGCCGACCAGCACGTGGCCGTTGACGCCGCAACCCAACAGCTCGTAGCGGAGGTGGAACCGGCCGTCACGGCGTCCGGGCATGACCGGTAACGGTAGCCGGGCGGTCAGCTCAGCTCGTCGAGGCCTTGCGCAGGTAGATGTCGACCACGGCGTCGCCCACCTCGCGGGGGTCACCCTCCAGCTGGATGCGGCCCTGGGCCATGATGGCGGCCCGGTCCGCCACCCCGAGGGCGGTGCGCACGAACTGCTCGACGATCACGATGGCGATCCCCTCGGCCGCCAGCTGAGCCACGACCTCGTAGAGCTCGGACACCACGATCGGCGCCAGTCCCATGGAGATCTCGTCCAGCAGGAGGAACGTCGGGTTGGTCGTCAGCGCCCGGGAGATCGCCAACATCTGCTGCTCGCCCCCGGACAGGGTGCCGGCCAGCTGGCCGCGGCGGTCCCGCAGTCGAGGGAAGCGGCCGAAGGCCCGCTCCTCGACCTCGGAGCGGGCCACGCTTCCTCTATAGGTCCACATGCGGAGGTTCTCGGTCACGCTGAGGTTCGGGAACACTCCCCGCCCCTCCGGGATGATGCAGACGCCCTTGCGAGCCAGGCCGTCAGGTGAACGGGTGGGCACCGGTGCGTCACCGAGTCGAACCTCGCCCGCCGTTGGACGCATCCGGCCGCAGGCCACCTTGAGGGTCGTCGTCTTGCCAGCGCCGTTGGGACCCAGCAGGGCGAGCACCCCGCCCACCGGCACGGTCAGGTCCACCCCGTGCAGGACCTCGATGCGTCCGTAGCAAGCCCTGACGCCGCGCAGCTCGAGCGCCGGCGGGCCGCTCATCCTCCCACTCCTGCGCCGCTGTCCGGCGCCGGCGGCTCGGTGCCGACATCGGCCCCGAGGTAGGCGAGCTGGACCCGAGGATCGGCCTGGACCTCGACCGGGTTTCCGGCTGCGATGATCTGCCCGAAGTCGAGGACATAAACCTGGTCGCAGACCCGCATGACGAGCTCGACGTCGTGCTCGACGAGGAGCACGGCTATGCCCTCGCCTGCCAAGGCGGTCAGCAGCTTGCCGAGGGTGTCGGTCTCGCTCTGGTCCAGTCCCGAGCTCGGCTCGTCCAACAACAGAAGCTTGGGCCGCGTGGCCAGGGCCCTTCCCAGCTCGACCAGCCGAGCCTTGCCGGTCGAGAGGGTGTTCGCCTGGCGCTCGGCCACCGTCTGCAGCCCCACCCGCTCGAGGATCTCCTCGGCCTGACGCCGCCGGACGCCACCGTGGTCGGGCCGACCACGACCGGCCTCGATACCGACGAGGATGTTCTCCCTCGCGCTCAACGAGCCGAACAGCTCGAGGCGTTGGAAGGTCCGTCCCACACCGAGCCGGGCTCGGGTGTGGGGCCGGAGGGCGGTGATCTCCCGGCCATCCATGCTCACCTGGCCCCGGTTCGGTCGCTGGAACCCGGTGACGACGTTGAACAGGGTGGTCTTGCCGGCGCCGTTGGGGCCGATGAGACCGGTCACGGCTCCAGCCCTGGACTCGAGCGAGACACCGCCGAGGGCCTGCACGCCGCCGAAGCTGACGCTGACCTCGTCAACCCGCAACACGGGTCGGCTCCTCCACCACGTCGGCGGTTGCGGTGGCGTCAGGTTGACCTGGGCCCGCGGCCCGCCGGTCCCTCCAGCGCTCGAGGGGTGTCTTGCCACCCATCACGCCGTTCGGGTTACGGCCGATGCTGATGGCCCCAAGCCCTACGGCCAGGTACAGAAGGTCGCGGAGGGCCGGCACGTGGGACTGGATCACCGGGAAGATGGCGAACAGCAGCCCCGCGAAGAGCATCCCGGTCACGGTCTTGATGCCCCAGACGCTGGCAAGGAGCAGGAGGGTGAGGCTGTAGAGCAGCTGGAAATCGTTGGCCCCGACCTGGTTCTGCTGGCCTCCATAGAGCACGCCGCCCAGGCCGGCCAGGGCGGCAGAGGCGGTGAACACCACGAGCTTGGTG
Organism: Actinomycetota bacterium; assembly: GCA_005888295.1. Classification (GTDB taxonomy): domain Bacteria; phylum Actinomycetota; class Acidimicrobiia; order Acidimicrobiales; family AC-9; genus AC-9. The sequence goes on along the minus strand of VAWP01000061.1, from coordinate 56,876 downwards.
CGGGTGATGTTGATCCCGACCGTCGCCGTACCGGACGGGCTGTCACCCATGGCCACCAGCCGCCGCCCGAAGGCGGACCGTCGCACGGCGAGCACGCCGATCCCGACGACGACGAAGACGACGGCCAGCAGCACGAGGAAGGCGCGCGGCGACTGCAGGGATATCCCGGGGATGTGTACTCGTCCGACTGTTAGGGCGCTGCCGGTGCCGAACACGTTCGTGTTCTGGAAGAAGGCGAAGTCCATGGCCTCGGCGAAAGCCAGCGTGCTCAGGGCCAGGTACAAACCGCGCAGCCGGATCGCCGGCAGCGCCACCAGGGCTCCGACCGCGCCTGCCAACCCTATGCCGGCGAGCACCCCGAGCCAGGACCCGCCTCCCGCCACCTCCCCCATGGCGAACGCGCCTAAGCCCGCAAAGGTCAACTGACAGAGCGACACCTGCCCTCCGTAGCCGACCAGCAGGACGAGGGACAACATGATGATGGCGAAGGCCATGCCGTGCCCGGCTGTGGCCAGGTTGGTGCTCGACAGGTGAGCGGAGACGACCCACGTGATCGCAACGAAGACCACCCCCGCGATGACCGACTCGCGCCACCCCGCCACGCGCGGCACCCTGAGGGCGATGGCCCGGCCGGCCGCCCGCAGCCGGCCCTGCGGCACCACCAGGATGACGATGAACAGGAAGACCATCGGCACGACGGGCTTGATCTGGGAGAGAAGGGTGCCGGTGGGTAGGTAGCCGACGGCGTACGACTCGACCAGGCCCAGGACCACGCCGCCGGCGAAGGTGAGGGGGAGGTTCTTGAGCCGGCCAACGAGAGCCGCGGCGTAGCCGTTGATGACGAGCAGCGTGAGGGTGTTGATGTCGAGCGTGACGAGCGGGGCGAGCAGGATCCCGGCCAGCGCGGCCAGGAACGCCCCGATGGCCCAGCCGTACTGGCCGAAGCGCGCCGGGGAGGCCCCGGCCATGGACGCCAGCTCGGGATCGTCGACCACGGCCCGCATCGCCGTGCCGGGGCGGGTGCGGAACAGGAACAGCCGCATCCCCACGGCGACCGCCGCGGCCACGATCACGACGGTGAGCTGGTGCCAGGTGACGACCACACCGAGGATCGAGACCGAGTTGCCGGCGAAGAACTGCGGAAGCACCCGCGACGTCGTCGGGTCCCAGATGATCGTGGCCAGCCCGATGAGGAGCAGGAGCAGGCCGATCGTGACCGTCAGCGTGGTCTCGACCGACGCCCCGTGCAACGGACGCATGAGCACCCGCTCGATCAGCGCGCCCATCAGCGGCGCGAACACAAACAGGACGAGGACAAGGGCCAGTGGCGTCGGCAGACCCTGGTTCACCGACAGCTCCCAGTACATGAAGGCCGCCACCATGCCGATGGCCCCGTGCGCGAAGTTGAAGATCCCCGAGGTGGTGTAGGTCACCACCAGGCCCATGGCGGTCAGGGCGTAGATGCAGCCGGCGACGATCCCGACGACGCTGAGAGCGAGGAACTCACTCATCGCCTGGGCCTAGCTCAGCCGGGGCGTGTGTACTGGCCGTCGGGATTGCACGTGAAGCCCGAGGGCGGGCTGGGCGGCTGGAGTCGCTGGTACTGGTTGTTGTTGACCTTGATCAGCACCCAGCAGGTGGGCGACTTCTTGCCCGCAGGATCACCGGTCGCCAGCAGCCCGTTCGAGTTGAAGCTGTGCACGCCTTGCAGCGCTGCCAGCACGCTGGCCCTGGTGGGATTGAGCCCGGCCGTCTGCAGGGCCTGGGTGAAGAGCCGGGCCGAGGTCCAGCCGTAGACGCTGAAGAGGTCCGGTGGCGATCCGGGGTGGGTCTTGGCCATCCACGTGTCGAACAGCTGCACCTCGGGCGTGGTCTTGGCGTCACCGCCGAGGTAGAGGGCCTGGGTCTGGTCGTTGATTGAAGAAGCTGGCGTCGTAGGCCACCCCGCCGGACTCGACCAGCTGCGGCTTGTAGCCCTGCTGCTGGGCGTTGTTGAGGAAGCGGGCGGCGGTTTTGTAGTCGGCGTTGCCCAGGATGACCATCTGCACCCCCGCGCTGCGCATGCGCACGACGTCGGAGGTGAAGTCGGTGTCGAGCGGGTTGATGTCCCGCTCGTAGGCGATGTGGTAGCCGCCAACCTGCTGCATTGCTGCCTTCTCGTTGTTCCACGAGGCGATCGACGACGGGATGTTGGCCACGAGGGTACCGACCGATTGCACGGCCTTCGGGAACTGCTGCTTGTAGTAGATGAACGGCCCGGTACGGTAGCCGTTGCCCAGAGGCGAGGGGCTGAAGTTGTTGGGTAGGGCCTGGGCCACCGGATCCAGGGAGAACGCGACGTCCGGGATGGTGGGCTGAGCCTGGAGCACCTTGGCTCCGCAGTTGTCGAACAGCGAGAACGAGCCGACGAAGGCGAAGGCCTGCCCGGCCAGGGACTGGGTCTCGTTCTGGTTCTGGTTGCACGAGAAGGCGTCGTCGGACGATTTGAGGGTGATCTTGCGACCGTTCACCCCGCCGACACTGTTCTGGTAGGCGAAGAAGGCGTCGGCGCCGTTGGGCGCGCCCTGGAACAGGCCGGGCACGGGGCCGGAGAGGATCGAGACGTTCCCCACCGTGACCTGGTTCGGCGTGACCCCGATGTCCGAGGCGGTGCCGCCGCTCGGTGGCGCCGTCGTCGACGCCGCGCTGGTCGTCGTGGTGGAGGAGCTGCTGCTCGAGCTCCCGCCGCCACAGGCCGCCGCCACCAGGCCCACGGTGACCACGATCACCGGCAGCCCGAGCCCCCTCTTGAGTCTCACGTCACTCTCCCTGCTGTGATGCCGCTGTGTCTGCGCCGCAAGCTTGCGTCGCGTTGTCCGTGCCGCCCCCCGAGAGACCTGATCCAGTGTCAGGCCAGCTTACTGTAGCGACCGGAGCCGAGGCCGACACCCGGCAAAACGGTCACAACCGCTCGAGCAGCAGCGACTGGGCCGAGCGCCCGATCGGCCCCCGCTCGTCGTGCAGCCGGCTGTGCGCCATGCCGATGCCATGCCCCTCCACCTCCGTGCGCGCTTCGAGGCAGACCCACTCGCCGACCGGGAGCCGGTTGAGGTAGACGGTGAGATCGGGGTTGACGAACATCCACCGCGAGAAGTCGAGCACGGCGCTGACTCCGTTACCGAAGTCGGCGGCTGCGGCGACGCGCTGCAACGGCGACGGCTCCTCGTCCGCCACCACGGGTTGGCGCAGCCGGATCCACACCGTCGCCGGGCCGGGCTCGGCGAAGAACCCCTTCACGAAGCGGATCTCTGTCCCCGCGTTGTGCAGGGCCTCGTAGTCGCCCCGCGGGGACGGGGTCTCCCGTCCCTGCTCGGGTCCGGGCACGACCGGGCCCGTCGCTCTCGCCCCCTCCGGCACCGGAGCGTCGGTTGTCCGCAACAGCAGGGCCCGAGCCCGAGCCAGCATCGCCTCGCCGTCCCACAGTGAGGCCTCGATCAGCTGGACCTTGCGGCCCGGACGGACCACGTCGGCCTCCACCCGCAGGGGCGCCACCGGGACGGGCCGCATCAGCTCGACGGTCAACCGGGTGAACTGCCGGCCGTCGCCCGGGGAGCGGTGCTCGACGGCTCGGGCGAGGAGAGCGGCAACGGAGCCACCGTGCAGGGTCTCCGACGACCACGGACTGCGGGCCGCTGGGGCGGGGACGAACGTGTCGCCGTCGGGTGTGAACAAGGCGGGCACCATGGCCGGCATGCTAGGGGTGGGAGGCAGGCGGTCCAGGCGGACTCGCTACGGTGAGGCCATGCCGGATCCGATCCCACCCACCATCGAGTGGCGGGACGGAGCCGTGCGCATGATCGACCAGCGCCGGCTTCCGGGCGAGCTGGCGTACGTGGACGCTCGGACGGTCGACGAGCTCTGCGACGCCATCAGGACGATGGTCGTCCGGGGTGCACCGGCGCTCGGCGTCGCCGGCGCCATGGGCGTCGCCCTGGCCCGTTCCACCGGGGAGCCACTCGGGACCGCCGCCGAGCGGATCGTCGCCACTCGTCCCACCGCCGCCAACCTCGAATGGGGCGTGCGCCGCGCGCTGTCCGCCGATGATCCGCTGTCCGAGGCGCGACGCGTTGCCGCCGAGGACATGGCCCGCAACCGCGCCCTGGGGGCCCTCGGCGCTCCCCTCCTGCCCGAGGGCGCGCGCGTGCTCACCCACTGCAACGCCGGCTCCCTGGCCTGCGCCGGGTATGGCACCGCCCTGGGTGTCGTCCGGGCCGCGCACGAGACTGGTCGGGCACCGCGGGTGTGGGTCGACGAGACCCGGCCCATGCTCCAGGGCAGTCGACTGACCGCCTGGGAGCTGGGGCGCCTGGGCGTCCCCGCCACCCTGGTGGCCGACTCGGCGGCGGGATCGCTGATGGCCGCCGATCGAGTCGACTGCGTGCTGGTCGGTGCCGACCGCGTCGCCGCCAATGGTGACGTGGCCAACAAGGTCGGCACCTATTCGCTCGCCGTGCTCGCCGCCCATCACAGCGTGCCGTTCTACGTCGCCGCGCCCACCTCGACGATCGACCTGGCGTGTCCCGACGGCTCGGCCATCCCTGTCGAGCAGCGAGCGGGCGAGGAGGTGGCCGCGCTCGCCGGCACGCGCCTCGCACCTGACGACACCGAGGTGGAGAACCCTGCCTTCGACGTGACGCCTGCGGTGCTCGTCACCGCCATCGTCACCGAGAACGGCATCGCCCGGCCGCCCTACACCGAGACCCTGGCCGCCCTGGCCGACCGCCCGGTGGCGAAACGGCCGTCGACTCAGGCCCGGAACACGTAGCCCGCGCCGTGCACGGTGTGGACGAGGCGGGGCCCGTTGGCCTCCAGTTTGCGGCGCAGGGCGCTCATGTGACGCTCGACGACGTTCGGGTTGTAGTCCCGATAGCCCCACAGCTCCGACAGCAGCTGGGTCTTGGTGAGGACCCGCCCGGGCCGCCGAACGAGGCGGCACAGCAGCTCGAACTCGACGGGCGTGAGGTCGATGGGCTTTCCCGACCGGCTGACGGCGCGGGCAGCCTCGTCGACGACCACGTCCGCCGCCTCCCAGTGCGCGTCGCGTGACTTGCCCGCCCTGGCCAGCACCGCCTCGATCTGGACGAGGAGCGAGTCGACCGAGAAGGGCTTGGTGACGTAGAGATCGGCGCCGGCAGCGAAGCCCGCACGGATGTCCTCGGCCTCGTCGGCGCTGGTCAGGAACAGCAGCGCGACATCGGCCTCTTCCCGGAGACGGCGAGCGACGGTGAAGCCGTCGGGACCGCTTCCGAGCCGGACGTCGATGAGAGCCAGATGGGGCCGGAAGGACCTGGCCTGCCTCAGCGCCGTGTCGGCGTCGGCAGCGGCAACGATGTCGTAGCCCTCGGTTCGCATGACGGCCACGAGCAGGTCGCGCACGACGGGCTCGTCCTCGACGACCAGAACCTTCGCCGGCATCCCGGTCTGCCCCGAGGTCGTCATGGCGTCCCTGTGTAGCACCAGTGTCAGGTAAACGTCAGGTTTTCGTCAGGCAATCGTCAGCGCGGCACCGTACCGTGGAGCTCGTCCCGGATCGCGGGAAGCGGATGGGCAGGGGGGATGACGAGGACGGGTCGGATCGCCGCCGCGGCGCTCGCGCTGGTGGGCGCGGGCGTCGTGGCGACGTCGTGCGCGGCCACGAGGTCGACGACCACGGCGCCGCGCCTGGGCGAAACCGTGGCGTTGGCCTCCTGGGGGCACCAGCACGCCGAGATGTTCTCCACGCTCTCGTACGACACGGGCACCGTGGCCGACGACGCCAGCACCTACGACACCGGTGCCCTGGTCGGCGCCTGCCAGACGGTGTCCGACGACGTCCAGGAGTACCTCGCCCTGCCCCCCGTTCCCGACGTCGTCGCCGCCAGACACCTGCGGGCCGCCCTCGAGCTGTTCGGGCGGGGTACGGGCGACTGCATCTCGGGCGCGGTGCACCACGACAGGGGCCTGATCGTGCAGGCACGCAGGGAGCTCGACCGGGCGACGCGGCAGCTCGAGACGGCGCGCGGCGTGCTCGTGGCCGCCGCCCGCTGATCGGCACCTCGGCTATCGGGGCGGGGCATCCGCCACGGCGCCGGTGCGTCCTGGCTCCACCGTGCGCCGCTGCGGTCCGATCGTGTACTTCGGGTCGTTGGCCGACTGGATGCCCGCTTCGAGCACGGCGAACCGCTTGGCCAGCGAACCAGCGACGAGCGAGGCTCCGCCCACGGCGGCGCCGATGCGACGCCGCCCCCACAGCCAGGTCACGACGCCGCCGACGCCGGTGAGGAGGGTGGCCAGCCGATCGAGCGCACCGGCTCGGCCCTGGCGGTAGACCTCACCGACCTCACCCAGGCGGCGGCGGGCGAGCTGGGACGCGCCCAGCTCGGTGGCCGCGCCGAGCAGGGCGAAGGCCCGTGCCGGGCGAACGTGCATCGGCGTCGTCGTCACCAGAGCGGCGCCCCCCGCCGCGGTCGCGGCGGCGCCGGCGAAGACGAACGGCAGCTCTCGGCGAGCCCCGTACCACGCCGGGACGGCGGTGTCCGAGACGAGCACGGCGGTGTAGGTGGCGACGACGGGCCCGGCCGCGGCCGCCAGCCAGTCCGCCAGACGCGTGAGGGCGCGCGGCAGCCCGAGGAGGTCTCCCGCCGCCGCCAGTGCTGCCGCCGGTCCGTACACCGTCAGCAGCCAGCTGCCCATGCTCATCGGCGAGGTGGGCTTGGCGACCCGCAGCATGTTCCGGAAACGCTCGGGTCGCCCCAGGTCCTCGACCAGGAGGGCCGCTCCGGCGGCGATGGCGACCGACGCCGTCCACCGCGCCCGGCGGGCGAGCGCCGGGTTGGCGGCGAGGCGGGCGCCGGTGGCGAGGACGGACGACGCGCCGGCCATGCCGCCGGCGAACATGTACGCCGGCACGGCCCATTTCCACACGGGCGCCTTGATGACCGGCCGCCCGTAGTAGGAGGTGGGCTCCACCTCGGGCACCAGCCGCGGCTCTTTCATCGGCGCCCGCCGGCAAATGCGGCGACGGCGCTGGCGACGAGCGTCAGCGCCGCCGCCCCCGCAGCCGCCCACATCCGGGGGAGCTCGCCGGTGCCCACCACGGGGTCCGGCGGGAGGCCGTAGACCTCGGGCCGGTCGAGGAGGAGGAAGAACGCCCCCGCGCCCCCGACGCCGTCGGCCTCGTCGTGACCGTAGAGGCGCGCATCCTCGACCCCGAGGTCGTGGAGATGCTCCAGGCGCCGCCCTGCCCGCTGTCTCAGCTCGTCGAGCGGACCGAACTGGATGGAGTCGGTTGGACAGGCCATGGCGCAGGCCGGCTCGGTGTGGTCGCGCAGCCGGTCGTAGCAGAGGGTGCACTTCCAGGCCCGCCCGTCGTCACGGCGCTGGTCGATCACCCCGTAGGGACACGCCGGGATGCAGTACCCGCACCCGTTGCAGACGTCCTCCTGTACCACCACCGTGCCGAACTCGGTCCGGAACAGGGCGCCGGTCGGGCACACGTCGAGGCACGCGGCGCGGGTGCAGTGCTTGCAGACGTCGGACGACATGAGCCACCGGAGCTCGCCCGATCCGGCTTCGGTGCCCGGAGGGCGGCGCTGCTCGATGAAGGCGACGTGGCGCCAGGTGTCCGCACCGAGACCGCCGGTGTTGTCGTAGGAGGTGCCGAGGAGGTCGAGGTCGCCTGCGGGGACGCCGTTCCACTCCTTGCAGGCGACCTCGCAGGCCTTGCAGCCGATGCAGACGCTGGTGTCGGTGAAGAAGCCCACCCTCGTCGGTGGGTCCTCGTAGCCGGCACCGAGCGCGGGATCAGCCGCGCTCATTGCTCACGCCGGTCTCGGGGCCGATCCCCGCTCGCCGCTGGTAGGACTCGACCAGCTCCACGAGAGCCGCTCCTCGTGGGCGTCGACCAGGCCGGATGTCACACGTGGCCACCTTGCTCTCCTGGATGAGGATGTTCGGATCGAGCACGAACGAGAGGATGTCGTTGGCGGAATCGCCGGTCGTGAGCCCGTTGTGCCCCCAGTGGTAGGGCAGGCCCACCTGATGGAGCCGGCGGCCGGCCACGTCCAGCGAGGCCATCCGACTGGTGACGACGACCCTGGCCTCGATCGCCGTGCGGGCGCTGATGATCGTCGCCCACCCGAGGTGCTCGAGCCCCCGCTCGGCGGCCAGCTCCGGGCTGACCTCGCAGAACATCTCGGGCTGGAGCTCCGACAGGTAAGGAAGTCCGCGGCTCATCCCACCGGCCGTGTGATGCTCGGTCAGGCGGTAGGTGCTGACGACGTACGGGAACACCTCTGCACCGGAGGCGCCGCCGCTGGGGTGGTACCGGTTGTGTCGGCGCGAGAAGACCCGGCGCACGGGGTTGCGCTGCTGGGTGTGGAGGAGGTTGTCGACGGGTGACTCCTGCGGCTCGTAGTGCGTCGGGAACGGTCCGTCGGTAAGCCCGGCCGGCGCGAAGAGCCATCCTTTGCCGTCGGCCTGCATGATGAACGGGTCGGTGCCGCTCAGCGCGTCGACGCCCGAAGCCCCCTCGGTCGGCTGGTAACCAGGGGGCTTGGTCGTCGTGCAGTCGGGAACGTCGTGACCGGTCCAGGCGCGCCGGTCCTCGTCCCACCAGAGGTAGGCCTTGCGCTGGCTCCAGGGGCGCCCGGCCGGGTCGGCCGAGGCCCGGTTGTACAACAGGCGTCGGTTGGCCGGCCAGGCCCATCCCCACTCCGGTGCCACCCACGACTGCTCGGCGCCGGGCTTGCGTCGCGCCGTCTGGTTCACGCCGTCGGCGTAGCAACCGCAGTAGATCCAGCACCCGCACGCCGTCGAGCCGTCATCGGCCAGCTGCGTGAACGAGGACAGGGGCCGGCCGGACGCGTCCCACCCGTTGATCTCGCTCAGCACCGCCTCGGCGCTGGGCTCGTCCAGATCGCCCACGGTCGGGTAGTCCCACACGAGGTCGAGGACCGGCCGATCGACCTCGTCGTCGGATCCGGCGAGCTTCTCCCTGATGATCCTCCCGAGGTGGTAGTAGAACCACAAGTCGCTGCGGGCGTCGTCGGGAGGGTCCACCGCCTGGTGGTGCCACTGGAGCAGACGCTGGGTATTGGTGAAGCTCCCATCCTTCTCGGTGTGCGCGGCCGCCGGGAGGAAGAAGACCTCGGTGCCGATGTCCTCGGTGCGGAGCTCGCCCGTCTCTATCTCGGGGCCGTCCAACCACCACGTGGCGCTCTCGATCATGGCCAGGTCGCGCACGACCAGCCAGTCCAGGTTCGACATCCCGAGCCGCTGCATCTTGCCGTTGGCGGACCCGACGGCCGGGTTCTCCCCGGCCAGGAAGTAGCCCTTCACGCTGCCGTCGAGCTGGCCCTGGACGGTCTGGTAGGTGCCGTGATCCCCGGTGACGCGCGGCAGGTAGTCGAAGCAGAACTCGTTCTCCGGCGTCGCCGACTCCCCCCACCACGCCTTGAGCAGACTGACGAGATAGGCCCGCATGTGCCCCCACTGGCCGGTGCGGGACGAGGCTCCGGCGACGAAGTCGTCGAGGCCCTGGTGGTCATGGGCCCGACGCATCGGTAGGTAGCCCGGCAACAGGTCGTACAGGGTCGGGATGTCGGTCGAGCCCTGGATGCTGGCGTGCCCGCGGAGGGCGAGGATCCCACCACCCGGGCGGCCGACGTTGCCGAGGAGCAGCTGGAGCACCGACGCGGCACGGATGCTCTGCACCCCGACGGTGTGCTGGGTCCAGCCCATGGCATACGCGAAGGCAGAGGTCCGCTCGGGGCCGGAGTTGTCGATGAGCAGCTGCGCCACCTGCAGGAACTGCTGGCGCGGCACCCCGCAGATCCGCTCCACCAGCTCCGGCGTGTAGCGGCTGTAGTGCCGTCTGAGCAGCTGGAACACACAGCGGGGGTGCGTCAGCGTCTCGTCGCGTGCCGGCGGCCGGCGGCCCGAGCTTGCGGTCTCGGAGCCGGCCCCGTTCCACCATTCGCGGTGCCCGGCCGCCGGCATCGCCACCGTGCCTTCGTACTGCCAGCTCGAGGGATCATACGAGCGACGCTCCGGATCGAAGCCGGAGAAGATGCCGTCGAGGTCCTCGGTGTCCCTGAAGTCGTCGGCCACGATCGTTGCGGCGTTCGTGTACGCCACGACGTACTCGCGGAACTCCTTCCCCTCGTTCAGCACGTGGTTGATCAACCCGCCGAGGAACGCGATGTCGGTCCCCGGCCGCAGAGGGACGTAGACATCGGCCAGGGCGCTCGTGCGCGTGTAGCGGGGGTCTACGTGGACGACCGTGGCGCCCCGCGCCTTCGCCTCCATCACCCACTGGAACCCCACCGGGTGGCACTCGGCCATGTTCGAGCCCTGGATGACGATGCAGTCGGAGTTCTGGAGGTCCTGCTGGAAGGTCGTCGCCCCCCCTCTGCCGAAGGACGTCCCCAGACCGGGGACGGTGGCCGAGTGTCATATCCGGGCCTGGTTCTCGATCTGGAGGGCTCCGAGCGCGGTGAAGAGCTTCTTGATGAGGTAGTTCTCCTCGTTGTCGAGCGTCGCTCCCCCGAGGCTGGCGACCGCCATCGTGCGCCGTGTCCGCTTGCCCTCGTGCTCCCACTCCCACGAGCTCCGGCGGGTGGCGATCACCCGGTCGGCGATGATGTCCATGGCCTCGTCGAGCGCGAGGTCCTCCCACTCCGTGCCGTGGGGACGGCGGTATCGGACCTTTCGCTGGCGCGACGGCCCGCTGACGAGCTGCTTGCTGGCCGACCCCTTGGGGCACAGCCGGCCCCTGGAGATCGGGCTGTCGGGATCACCCTCGATCTGGCTGACCACTCCATCCTGGACGTAGACCCGCTGGCCGCAGCCGACGCCGCAGTACGGACAGATCGACCCGACGACCTCCTGCGCCGATGCCGTCCGCGGTGAGAGCTGGGCGGAGTGGGACGACCGCGCCGCCGGTCCTCGACCGAGCCTGTCCCTGCCGAGCAGCTGCCGGGACACCGGCCACGACGTGAGCAGTCGCTGCAGCACCGGGGTCACCCTAGGGCACCTCGGCGAGCAGCCGGGACAGCTCCTCGCCGTTGCGCTGGGCCCAGTCCTGATGGCAGTTGTTCATGAGCACGTGGGTGATGCTCGTCTGGTCCGACAGGTCCCGGAGCCGGGGAACCCACCCCCGCAGCTCGGCCTCGCTGTAGCGGTAGGCGAAACGGCGCTGCACCGAACCGCTCTCCCACTCGGCGTCGTTGTGGCCGTGGAAACGGACCACGCCCAGGTCCGACGTGGCCATCACCACCGGAGGAACAGAGCTCCGAAAGCCCTGCGGCATGTCGACACAGACGTAGGAGATGTCGTAGCCCTCGAGGAGATCGATCGTCTCGGCCTGGTTGTCGTCGCGCAGCCAGCTCTCGTTACGAAACTCGACACAGATGCGCATGGGTCGGGCGCGCTGGACGCAGTCGAGAAGGTAGCGCTTGTTGGAGCTCCTCAGTGTGAACCACGGAGGGAACTGGAACAGGAGGACGCCCAGCTTTCCGGTCCGGTGCAACGGCTCGAGGGCCGACAGGAACCGCTCCCACATCTCGTCCACGACGCGCGCCTCGAGATCCTTGGGGTAGAGCCGCTTCTTGCCCTCCGGACGCGGCAGATCACGAGGGATCGCCTCGGTCATCGTCGGATGCTGGGTGAAGAGCGAGAACGCCTTGATGTTGAACACGAAGTGCTCGGGCGTCCGCTCGGTCCACCGGCGGGCCACATCCGCAGCCGGCGGGAAGTAGTAGGTCGAGTCAACCTCGACGAGCGGGAACCTGGACGCGTAGTGCTCGAGCCTCGCTTCGGCCGAGTTGACACCCGACGGGTACCAGCCGGACTTGACGAGGGATCGATCCGTCCACGACGCCGTGCCGACGAGGATGTCCCCCACCGTTGCGGGTCACCGTCGGACGTTGGCGAGCCGCTGCTGGCGCTGAGTCAGGTTCGTGAGCCCACCGCCGCGGGGATTGCCCTTGCAGTCCAAGCACAACTGCGCGGCCGGGAGTGCCTCCAGTCGGGCGCGGGGGATGCGCTCGCCACAGTGGTCGCAGCGTCCGTAGGTGCCCTGGTCGATCTTGGCCAGAGCCAGATCGACCTCCTCGGTCGTCGCCCTCGCCAGCTCGACGACGGTGCGGTCGCGGTCCCTCGCCACGCCCGTGCTGTCGCCCTCGCCGGACTCGTCGTCGAACTGCACCTCGTCGGGCCCCTCCCCCTGCGCGAGACGGGCCAGGTCCGCCTCACCCTCCACTCGCCGCGCCTCGCTGCTCACCCGGGCGCGCACGAGCTTCTCTCGTTGCCGGGCCAGGAACTCGTCGTTCCCGTTGCCGCGCCGGCCCGCGGCCCCGGATGCGACTTCTGATCGGGTACCAGTGATGTGCATCGCACCGCCTTGTCACTCACCGATGGTCGAGCCTTGTCGTTACTACCCGCGACCGGGCTCGGCCAACCTCACCCGAGGTGGCGTGTGACGCACGTCCTTCGTGGTCGGACGCCGACCGCGCCCGCCCGGGCTCAGTTCGGCGCGCCGACCGCGGTGCCTCCGGTCTGCACCGCGTATCCGGTGTAGGTACCGGTGCCGCCGACATCGGGGGCATCGTGGCTGTAGGCGATGTGGGCGAGACCCGACTGGTCGGTGTCGATCCCGAAGTCGTCGAAGAGCTGGCGCCCGGACGAGCAGGTGGCACCGGCCTCACACACGGTGCCCCGGTGCACCGGCACGACGGCCCCCGGCGCTCCCCAACCCGTCGCCGTGCCGGCGGTGTTCTGGGCGAAGTAGACCGACCAGGCCTGGTTCGGGCCGGGCGCCGTCGTGCTGCCGTAGTAGACGAGGTCCACGCCCCCCGACGTGGCCACCAGCCACGGGAAGACGCCCTGGGCGGTGTTGGTGCTGACTGGTCCCGAGCAGGTCCAGCTGGCGCCGTGGTCGCCCGAGACGGCGGTGAAGACGTTGGTGTCGTCCGACCACGCCATCCACAGGTTGCCGGACGGGTCGACCGAGACGTCGGGGAACTGGTGGCCGAGCGACTTCTGCGACGAGCTGGTGCTGCAGGCCACCGCACGATCGGCCCAGGTGTAGCCGCCGTCGTTCGAGACGGCCAGGTACGCCTCGTTCTGGGCAGAGCCGGACGACGTCGATGGAGCCACGAACGACTGGAAGGCCCAGAACGGCGTCTTCCCACCCGAGTTCGCCACCGTCCCCGCGGTGTTGCGGTGATCGATCGCCAGGTTGCCGTGCTGGTTGTTCGAGGCCTTGAAGTCCGTCGCCGGGATGGCCTGGCTCGTTTGGACGTAGCCAACGCCATCGGAGTCCGTCCGCAGGATGTCGATGTTGCCGGTCGCGATGTCGTGGTAACTGAGCAGTGAGCTGTGGGCGCCGTAGGCCGCGATCCACGGCCGGTCGTCCACGGGCACGCCGACCTGGACCGGGACGTTGGAGAAGGTGCTCCCGTTGTCGGCCGACGTGGCCACGGCCACCGAGCCGAGGTTGAGGCTGGCGACGTAGACGTTGTACGCGCCGCCGGCGTTGGTGGCCCCGGCGATGGCGAGGTCGGTGTCACCGCCCGACGCGCCGATGCCGCCGCTGGCGTTGGGCTGGCCGCGGTATTCCAGGTTGCAGGCGCTGGCAGTCGCCCCTCCCGGCTGGCCGAGGCCCCGCCACACGTCGGTCCCACCGCCGAGGCCCCGCTCGGACGACACGAAGACGTTGTTCGTCGGCGACACGTGGATGGCGGGCTCGCCGGCCACGTTGGTGCCGCAGCCAGAACCGCTCCCGCTGTTGCCGACCGTGTTGTCCTGCAGCTGGCCGGTGGCGAAGGTGCCCGAGGCCGCCAACGGCGCCGTCCGCCCACCGGGCGACTTCGGCGGTTGAGGGGGCTTGCCGGGCTGAGCGCCGGCGGCCACCGCGGTGACGCCGAGTGCTCCACCGACGAGGCTCAGCGCCGCTCCCGCGAGCAGGCCCTTCCGTAGCGACGACAACGAACGGCTCAACGTCGGCCTCCCCGGTCAAGGCGCTTTGGCCCCAGCAGCGCGCGGTGCCGGGCTTTCTAGACGCGCCAGAGCGGCGCTGGCAACCAGCGCCGCCCCGGCCTCGAGGGCGCGCGTGCCGGGTGCGGCGCTAGGCGGTCGTGCCGGAGCGTCCTCCGCCGGGTCCCGCCTCTCGTGCCTCCTCCACGGAGGCGAGCGCCTCGCGAAGGCGCGCCAGCCACTCGTCCTGGTTGTCGCCGACGAGCCGGACGCACCAGGCCAGTGCCTCGCTCCTCGAGCCGGCGACCCCGGCGTCGACCAGGGTGTCGAGGACGAGCCGCTCGGGTTGGCGCAGCCTTGTCAGCACGGGAACAGCCAGGTTGGTGAACACTCTCCGGGTGTCCCCGCTCACCGCTCCCCAGGCCACGCCCCGGCCGTAGCGGGCCTCGGCTTCGGAGTGGATCGCCATGCGCGCCTGGCGGGTGTCCTCGCGGAAGCGCTCGATGCGGCCGGCCTCGGCCGCCCGGACCTCCGCCTCACCCGCACCCTCGGCCAGCGAGGGCGCGTCCAGCGTGCCGACCACGACGATCTCGTCCCGGTCGACGGTCACCTCCGGTGCGCCTGCGAACCAGTCGTCGGGCAGGCGGCCCGACAGCCAGCCCCGTGCCTCCTCGGCCGACAGCGGGGTGACGTTCTCCCACCGCCCCCGGCGTCCCCTGCGGCCCCGCCAGGGCGGACCGTGGTCGTGCGGGTGGCCGGACTCCCACCGGCCCCGTCGCCCGCCACCTCGGCGGGCTCCCGTCGCTTCGTCGTCTCTCATGTCGCTCCTCACGGATGCTCTAACTTTGATTACGAGATTACGTTGATAATACCCTTGGCGACGGCCGGCGACAAGGCACCAGGGCACCAGGGCACAGGTGGAGCCAGGCCGTGGCCCGACGGCGCGCGGGCCGCAGCACGGACGCCAGGGGAGGATGTCCGGCCGGCCGGCCGGTCACCCGCCCAACCGGTCCCGCCAGCGGGACGGCGCCGGTACGATACGGGCCCGGGCTCGAACCACCAGGCGGTGGTCGCCCGGGAAGGATCCCATGAGACGTGCAGCGGCGCTGGGCTGCGTCGCGGCGGTCGGTCTGACCGCCGCGGCCTGTGGAGGAGGAAGCGGCGGCAGCGCGACCGCCACCGGCTCGTCAGCAGGCGCCGGCAGCGGTAACACGTCGGCGTACTGCACTGCGGCCCGACAATTCCAGCAGGCAGCGGTCGCGGCGGAGGGCAATCACGACCAGATACGCAACGCGTTCTCTGCCTTCGACCAGGTCGCGGCGAAGGCGCCGAGCCAGATCCGGTCTTCGGCGCAGACCCTCCGCTCGTCGTACCAGAGGATCCTGTCCGCGCTCGGGTCGACCGACCTGAACCAGAACCCTCAAGCGCTGACGACCGCGGCGAGCACCGTGGTCAAGGGTCAGGAAACCCGGCTGGCGAGCGCTGGTCAGCAGGTGACGGATTACACCAAGCGCACCTGCGGGGTCGACTTCAGCGCTTCAGGGGGATCGACCACCACGACGAAGCCCTGAGCACCGCCGGCTGTCGAGGTCGACGAGCGCTCAGCGAGTGGATCGGCTGGCCGCGGGCCGACCTCGACGCGATGTCGCCGCCTTGCTCACCTTGGCAGGCGAGCGCCGCCGGGCGGGCGTCACCTTCCGGGTTGCAGCGGGGCGGCGAGCCTTGGAGCTGGTCCGTGCTCTCGTCTGCGGCCGGCGACGCGTCTTGGCTGCGCCGCGCGCTCTCGTCGTTGCCGACCGGTTCACCACGCCTTGGCGGGCCGACGTCAGTCCCGCCTGCCGGAGAACAGACCTCGGCACACCGCCCTGCAACCACGCCTGAACGGTGATGCCCTTGCGTTCGCTGTAGGACTTGGCCGCGGCGACGAAGCCCGCCTCGAGCTCGGTCAGGTCGCCGCCGCCGTCTTGACCCATGTTGGCGATCTCGGCCTCGAGATCGATCCTTCGTTGCACGAGCTCAACGCGGGCGAGTGAGCTCGCCGTCGACAACTGATCAACGGTCTCTCGCAGCTGGCGATTGGCGCTTTCCACCGTTCGACGCCGGCCCCGGCGAGGCTTCTGTCTCGCCAGGGCGTCGAGATAGCGCCGGATGGCACGGCCCTGCTCGCGGCCCTCGGCCAGGGCCTTCTTGTGCTGATTGCTCATCGGTCGCCGACCACGCCGCGCCGTCGTCGTCGAGCGTGCGGAGTTCGATTTGGGTGTCATCTGCGCTCTCGTGATGGCTTGTTCCGACTGATTGATGTGGACTGCTTGATACGACCGCAGAATGCGAATCGATCGGAAAGAAGTTTACCGCGTATTCCCCAAATGGCAATTTGCGTGAAAACACCCATCGAACGCCGAAGCCCGATCGCTTCTCACACCAGCAGCTGCTGTCGCGGTGCGTGTCGCCTGTCGCCGAACGACCGGTCGACGAGCCGAGCGAGCCGTTCACCGACAGGTTCGCTGTGGTCGCGATCGGTACGCGCACCTTCGTCGTCGGCCCGTCACGAGCGGTGATCGTCCGCGGTCACGCCCTTGTCGCCGTGCTCGCGCGCTGCAGGCCCGCGGGCGGTGCTGGCCCGGCTTCGGGGGCGGGCTGCCGGATCGACGGGATGATCAGGGCGGCGCCAGCGGCGGCGACGGCGATCACCGACGCCACGACGAACGCCCGGCCGAAGCCTGACGTCGTCGCCGACGCGACCGCCGCCCGGGTGTGGGCGGTGCCGACCAGCAGTGAGCGGGTGTGGTCCGCGGCAACCGTCGCCAAGGCAGCGAGACCGACGGATCCGCCGATCTGGCGGGTCGTGTTGACGAGCCCCGATGCCAGCCCGGCCTCGCTTCGTGCCACTCCGGCGGTGGCCGCGAAGGTGACCGGCGTGAACGACAGGCCGAGACCGAGAGCGATCAGGACCCCTGGGCCCAGGATGTCGACCACGTAGGTACCCGTCGCCGAGAACTGCGACAGCCACGCCAGGCCCGACGCCGAGACGAGCGGCCCGACGACGAGGAGGGCGCGAGCGCCGACTCGGGGCAGTAGGCGCGCGCTGATACCGGCGCCCACGGCGATGGCGACAGTCTGGGGCACGAAGGCCAGCCCAGCCACGAGGGGGCTGTAGCCGAGGACGTTTTGCATGTACAGCGTCAGGAAGTACCACATGGCGAAGATGGCTCCGCCGAGGCAGAGCATCACCACGTTCGCCCCGGACACCGAGCGCGACCGGAACAGTCCGAGGGGCATCAGCGGCGCCGCCGCGATGCGGGTCTCGATGACGAGGAACAGGCCCAGGAGCACCGCCGCGATGGCGAGGGGGACGAGCGTCTCCACCGACGTCCACGCGTACACGTCGGTGCGAACGATGGCGTAGACCAGGGCGACGAGCCCACCCGTGACGGTCAGAGCGCCGGCGACGTCGAGGCTCCGACGCTGGGTCTCCACCCTCGTCTCGGCCAGCACGACGCGGGCCACGACGATACCCAGCACGCCGATGGGCACGTTGACGAAGAAGATCCATCGCCACGAGAGGTAGTCGGTCAGGACACCACCCAGCAGCGCGCCGGTCGCGCCGCCGGCGGCGGCCATCGCGCTCCAGACGCCGAGGGCCCGAGAGCGCGCCCGGCCCTCCGTGAACGTGGTGGTGAGGATGGTCAAGGTCGCGGGCGACAGCACGGCGCCGCCCAGGCCCTGGACGGCCCGCGCCCCCACGAGCATGCCCTGGGTCTGGGCGAGCCCCCCAGCCAGGCTGGCCAGCGAGAACAGCGCCAGGCCGAGGATGAAGATCCGCCGACGACCGTACAGATCGGCGGCCCGTCCCCCGAGAAGCAAGAAGCCGGCGAACGTCAACGTGTAGGCGTTCACCACCCACTGCAGGCCCGTCTGACTGAACCCCAGGCTGGAGCGCATGGACGGCAGCGCCACGTTCACGATCGACACGTCGAGTATGACCATGAACTGGGCGAGACAGGCGAGCGAGAGGATGACCCACTGCCGGCCGCGCAGCTCCGTCGACGAGGAGGATGCGCTCATAGGATGTACCAATCGTGCACGGGACGAACGTATTCCTGGGCAGGCCGAACTTTCCCGTCGGATCTCGTCTGCGCCGGCCGGCGACCTGCCGACTCATCTCTCCCCGGCACAGTGGCCCGGAACCGACTGCCATACACTGAGCAGTTGTGATCGACTACTCGTCCCTGGAATCCACCGCAGGGCAGGACTGGTATGCGCTGGACCCGGACCTCCAGGCCCAGGTGCGACGCCACTGCCCGCCGGAGGACCTCGAATGGTCCGAGGCCAAGCTGGGCGAGCTGGGTCGCCTCGTCGGCACGGTGATCGGCCCCAACGCCGAGACGATCGACGCCCACCCTCCTGAGCTGGTCCGCTACGACAGATGGGCCGAGGAGGTCGACCGTGTCGTCCATCATCCCGCCATGCTGGAGTCCAAGCGGGCCCTGTGGCGCGTGGGCTACGCGGGCGGGTTCTCGGCCGACGAGGCCGCCCGGGGACGAGCCGTTCCGGGCGCTGTCCGCATGGCGTCCGGCTACCTGGTGTCGCAGGCCGACACGGGCCTGGTCTGCAGCATCGGCATGACCAGCGGCGTGGCCGGCCTGGTCGAGGCCTACGCCCCACCCGAGGTGGTCGACGCCCTGCTCCCCCGGCTCCGTGCGCAGGACATGGACGAGGGAGCCGACGGCTCGATGTTCCTGACCGAACGCGACGGCGGATCCGACCTCGGCCGCACCGTCCACTGCACGGCCCGCGACATCGGCGACGGCCGGGTGCTCATCAACGGGGAGAAGTGGTTCTGCTCGAACATCGATGGCGCCGCCATCGTCATCCTGGCCCGGCCCGAGGGTGCTCCCGAGGGCTCCCGAGGCTTGGGCCTCTACCTCGTGCCGCGGGAGCTCGACGACGGGGCGCGCAACCGCGTCGTGATGCGTCGTCTCAAGCCCAAGCTGGGCACCAAGAGCGTTCCGACGGGAGAAGTCGAGTTTCACGACGCGCTCGGTTACGCGCTGCGCCCGAGGCGCGGCACCGGCGAGTCCGGCCATTCCGATGCCGGCGGCCTCAACCGCATGATGGAGATGGTCAACGGGTCGCGGTTCGGGGTCGCGCTCATGGGTCTCGGGATCGCTCGCCGTTCGTTGCTCGAGTCGGCCATCTGGTGCCACCACCGGTCCGCCAAGGGAAGACTGCTGATCGACCTGCCTCTCGTACGCGAGCAGCTCGTCGACCTGGCGGTGGAGGTCGAGGCGGGGGTGGCCCTGGCCATGGAGTGCGCCACCGCCCAGCGCCAGCACGACGCCGTCCGTCTCCGACGGATCCTCGTCCCCGCGACCAAGGTGGCCGTCACCCGCCTCGGGGTGGAGGCGGCCAGCGCGGCCGTCGAGCTGCACGGCGGCAACGGCTACTGCGAGGACTGGCACCTCACCCGCCAGCTGCGGGACGCCCAGTGCCATCCCATCTGGGAAGGCACCGAGCACATCTGCAGCCTGGACGTCCTCCGCGCCATGCGCCAGGACGCAGCGCAGGAGTCCGTCGTGGCGCGCGTCGACGCCGCCCTCGACGGCGTGCAGTCGGGGTCTCCCATCCTGGGTGAGGCCGCTGACCTGGTGGCGGCGGCCAACCGCCGCCTGGCCGCCCGGTCCGAGGAGGTCGCCACCCTCGATGCGGACCGCGCCGAGGCGCGGTCGGGCCGCCTGGCCTGGGCCCTGGCCCGCACGGCAGCGGCCGCCCTGCTGGTCGAGCAGGCCGACCACGACACGCGGAAGTCCCTCGTCGCCCTGCGGTTCGCCCGACGCCACCTGGCGCCCGAGGAGGTCTGGAACGACCGGATCGCGGCCGAGGCGGGGCGGGAGATCCTCTCGTGCGCCGCTGTGGACGAGGCGTCAGCGACCAAGGCAGCCGCTTGAGGCGCTGACCGCCTCCGGTGACCGGCCTCGCTACGCCAGTCGGTTGCGCCTCGTCAGCAGGCGGGCGACGACGGACAGCACCACCACGAAGAGGATGAGGACGAGCGCCGCGCCCCACGCCCGGTCGACGGCGACCTTGAACGCCGATGTCGCCTGCTGGTACACGAACAGCGGCAGGGCCGACTGCGGCCCGTGCAAAGGGTTGTAGTTCACCGAGTCGAAGCCGAAGGCGGTGAGCAGCAGGGGCGCCGTCTCACCCGTCACCCGGGCCACGGCGAGGATCACACCGGTCGTGATGCCGGCCGAAGCCACCGGCAGCACCACCGAGAGGATGGTGCGCCACTTGGGCACGCCCAGGGCGTAGCTGGCCTCTCGGAGCTCGTCAGGGACGAGCTTGAGCATCTCCTCCGAGGCGCGGGCCACGACCGGGAGCATGAGCACCGCCAACGACATGCCGGCAGCGAAGCCCGAGAACCCCTGGTGGAGGGCCAGCACCCAGAAGGAGAAGATGAACAGGCCGGCAACGATGGAGGGGATGCCGGTCATCACGTCAATGAAGAAGCGCACGGCCGCGGCCAGCGTGCCTCGTCCGTACTCCACCGTGTACACGGCGGCGAGGATCCCGAGTGGGACGGCGATGATGCTGGCGATCAGCACCTGTTCGATCGTCCCCACGATCGCGTGGTAGATGCCGCCGTTGGTGTCGAGGGGACCGACGCCACGCAGGGTCGTGGACAGGAAGCTCCAGTCGATCACGCTGAGGCCCTTCCCCACCGTGTAGACGATGACGCCGACCAGGGGGATCAGGGCGATCACCGCACCAGCGGCCATGGCGACGGTCGCGGCCCGGTTCACCCACATCCGCCGGGCCCTGGGCGGTGACAGGGAGGTGGCCATCTACGCGCCGCCCCGGCCGAACGAGGGGGCACGGACGAAGGCGCGCGCTCCGATGTTGACTACCAGGGTGATGGCGAACAGCACCAGTCCCGAGGCGATGAGCGCCTCCCGTCCCAGGCTCCCCGCCTCCCCGAACTTGGTGGCGATGTTGGCGGCGATCGTGTTGTTGCCGGGCTGGAGGATGTGGGTGTTGACGACGAAGCTCGGCGCCAGCACCAGGGCCACGGCGATCGTCTCGCCGAGGGCGCGCCCGAGCCCGAGGATGATCGCGCCGACGAGCCCGCTGCGTGAGTACGGGAACACGGCCATGCGGATCATCTCCCACCGCGTGGCGCCGAGCGCGACGGCAGCTTCCTTGTGGGCCGTGGGCGTCTGGCGGAACACCTCGCGGGAGACGGCGGCGATGATGGGGAGCACCATGATGGCCAGGATCACCGAGGCGGCGAAGATGGACCGGCCGTAGAGCTGGCCCGGGTTGGAGAAGAGCGGGAACCACCCGAACCAGCTGTTGAGCCACTTTCCCACCGGGATCAGCCTGGGAACGACGTACACCAGGCCCCAGAGCCCGAAGACCACGCTGGGGACGGCGGCCAGGAGGTCGATGACGTAGCCGAGCGGGCGCCCCACCCGGGTGGGCGCCACCTCGACGATGAACAGCGCGGCGCCGATGGCGACCAGGGCCGCGATCACGACCGCGATCAGGCTCGAGAGAACGGTCCCGAACACCAGGGCCGCGACCCCGAACACCGGTGGGGTGTTGTCGGGGAACCAGACCTTGGTCGTGAAGAAGCTCCACCCTGCGGTCGTGAAGGCGGGTCTGGCCTCGATGAGCAGGAAGATCAGGATGGCGACGATCAGCGCCAGGACGAATATCCCACCCCCGACCACGACGATCCGAGCCACGCGTTCCCCGCGTCCGGTTCCCCCCTGCCGGAACCGGTCGTGGATCGGGATCTCGGGGTCGAGAACGCTCATCGATCACCCCTTACAGCGCATCGCCGGGGTGACACGGACCTGTCACCCCGGCGAGCACCGCGCGTGTCAGCTGAGGCCCGCCGCCGCCGTCTGGCTCTGGCTGGCCACGTTGGCGGGCAGCGGCGCGTAGAAGAGCTGGTTGGCCGACGACTGGCCCGGTCCTACGGCGTACTGGATGAAGTCCTTGAGCAGGGTGCCCACCGCCGGGGTGGGCGACTTCGTCGGGACGAGGACGTAGGTGAACGTCGAGATCGGATAGGAGGTGTTGCCTGGCGCCTGGTAGTTGATCTTCGCCGTCCCGTCGGGATTGACCGTGGTGGAGGCGAGCGCAGCCGTCGCCCCCGAGGGCGAGGGCTGGACGAACTGACCCGAGGCGTTCTTGATGCTGGCCGTCGACACCTGGCCGCCCTTGGCGTACGAGAGCTCGGCGTAACCAATGGCGCCCTCGGTCTGTGTGACGACGGCGGTCACACCGTCGGAGCCCTTGGCGCCCTGGCCGGTGGGCCACGGCACGTCCTTGGCTGAACCGACGGTCCACACCGTGCCTGCCACCGTCGTCAGGTAACCGGTGAATGCCGCCGTTGTCCCCGAGCCGTCGGAGCGGTGGACGACCTGGATCCCTTCCGAGGGCAGGTTCGTCCCGGGATTGTCAGCGGCGATGGCCGGGTCGTTCCAGGTCTTGATCTTGCCGGCGAAGATGCTCGCCAGCGTGGATGGTGACAGCTTGAGGTTGCTCACACCGGCGACCTTGTACTCGATGGCGATGGGGCCGGCGGCCCAGATGATCTGTTGGGCCCCGCCCGGGTACTTGGCGTTGGCCGCCGCCTGCTCGCTCGCCGCGAAGGGGACGTCGCTGGCGCCGAAGTTCACCGTGCCGGCGGTGAACTGCTGCACTCCGGCACCGGAGCCCACGCTCTGGTAGTTGACCGTGGACCCTGGGCATTTCGACTGGTAGTCCTTGATCCACTGCGTGAGGATCGTGTTGACGAACGTCGAACCTGCACCCGTGAGGGTGCCGGATGCACAGTTGACCTTCTGGTTGCCCGTGGAGCCCGCCGTCGTCGAGCTACTGGAGGTCGAGCTGGAGCTCCCGCACGCAGCAGCGGTGAACGCGACGGCAAGGGCAGCCACCCCGAAGGCCGAGCGCCGACCGAGCTGGCCTCGGGCGCGCCGGCCTCGGGCGCGCCGGTTGGACTGGGCGATTGTTGTCTGAGTCACGAAACAGCAACATAGAGCGGTCCGGTGACGCCCAGGTGGAACCCAGGTGAACTCAAGCTGAAGAGCCTTCCAACTCTCGCCGTCCCGACGTGTCCAGGCCGGGGCTCCGCCGGCCGCGGCGACGGACGTAGTCAGGCCCGAACACCGCAGGGAGCGCCCACCTCGATTCGGCCCGCCGGATCCGGTAACCGACCTCGTCGTCGGCGAGGACGGCCTCTGCCACCTCGAAGCCGGCCGACCAGGGACAGTTGAGGTGGCAGCGAACCTCGATGGCCGTGCCCGCCGGGAGGACGTACGGAGCGTGGGCCGTCTTGGAGCGCATCTTCCTCCTCCGTCACACCGCTACGGCAAGGGTGCCATCAGGACTTTGACAACCCCAGGTAGCCGGGTCGTAGCCACGGTGTTACGAGATGGCGGTTCCTCGCTGAACGTTCGGCAACCTGCCCTGGTCGCGTCAGCTCTTCTCCACCCGGCCATCCCGGGGTGCCGGGCGTCGGGCTGCGACGAGGCGGCTAGGGTGCCGCTCGGAGAGGACAGCCGGGCCGGGAGGCCGGCCAGGCAGGTGAGCCGGGCCGGGAGGCCGGCCAGGCAGGTGAGCCGGGCCGGGAGGCCGGCCAGGCAGGTGAGCCGGTCCACAGGCGGGCCCGGAGAGATGGAGAGGCAATGGGGAGCGAGGACCTGCACGAGCCCGAGTCGAAGCTCCGACCCGACACCATCGAGCGACACCGGGCGACGGTCTCGCTGAAGGAGGAGCTGGAGGCGATCGACTGGTACGACCAGCGGGTCGATGCCAGCGACGACACGGACCTGCAGGAGGTGCTGCGTCACAACCGGGACGACGAGAAGGAGCACGCGGCGATGAACCTGGAGTGGCTCCGCCGCCACGATCCCGAGCTCGACCAGCAACTCCGGCTCTACCTGTTCACCGAGGGGTCGATCACCGAGAGCCCTGACGCTCCGGCGCCACAGGCACAGCCCGGCGCCACTTCGGGACCGCCGTCGTCGCTCGGGCTGGGAGCCCTGCGGGACAAGGACGGTCTGTGATGGACCATCTCCGCCGCCGCCTGGCACCCATCACCGATGCGGGGTGGGAAGCTGTCGACTTCGAGGCGGCACGGGCGCTCCGCCACTTCCTCGCCGCCCGCCCCCTGGTCGACTTCGACGGCCCCAAGGGTTGGGACCACTCGGCGAGCAACCTCGGCCGCACCGAGCCGGTCGTCTCGGTCTCCGACGGCGTGGAGCTGCGGCGCCGGCTCGTCCAACCGGTCCTCGAGCTACGGACGCCGTTCACCCTCGGGCGGGACGAGCTCGACGCGGTCGACCGGGGCTCGGCCAATCCCGACCTCTCCAACCTCATCGAGGCGGCTCGGCGTGCCGCCATGTCCGAGGACCGGGCCGTCTTCCACGGCCACCGCGAGGGCGGGATCGTGGGCATGACGGAGGCGAGCCCGCACGCCCCCCTACCGATCGACGACGATTACAACGCCTACCCGCGAACCGTCGCCAAGGCGGTCGCCGCCCTGCGGACGACGGGTGTCGGCGGCCCCTACGGCATCGCCCTCGGTCCTCGCTGCTACACCGGGGTCATCGAGACGACCGAGCACGGGGGGTACCCGGTGCTGGAGCACATCCGCCTGATCCTCGGCGGACCGATCATGTGGGCGCCCGCCGTGGAGGGCGCGGTCGTGGTCAGCCTGCGGGGCGGTGACTACCTGCTCGAATGTGGCCAGGACCTGTCCATGGGCTACCTCGACCACACCGATGATGCGGTCCGGCTCTATTTCGAGGAGAGCCTGAG
>VAWP01000061.1:11735-32037 GCA_005888295.1 Actinomycetota bacterium | reverse complement strand
TGCGACCGGGCCCGACCCTGGGCCTGTCTGATCGCGGGGTGCGAGGGGACCAGGATGTTCAGCACGCGCAGCACGGAGAAGGTGCCGACCTGCACCGGCATCCCCAGCGGGGGGAACCAGCTGAGGCCGTAGAGCTCCCGGGCCCGCCTGGGTAGCAGGGCCACCGCGGCCGTGGTCGGCACGGTCCAGAACGGCCGCAGGGGAAGCGGCATCGGAGGCGAGAGGATCTGGACCATCGCCGCTCTCGCCGCCGGCGTGAGAGCGAGAGCGTTCACGCCCCGGAGGTAGGCACGAAGATCGTCGGTCGAGGCAGGTACGTCGGCCGGATCCAGGCCGACCAGCTCGGCGGCGCGCACCATCTCGGCCAGGTAGCGGTCCGCATCGGCGCGATGCAGGACGCCGCCGTAGCGTCGGTAGGCGGCGAGGAACGAGTGGACCTCGACGGCATGCACCCAGAGCAGGAGCTCGGGATCGTCCGCCCGGTAGGGCCTCCTGGTCACGGGATCGATGCCCCTCACGCGGCTGTGCACGGCGCGCACCCGATCACCTGCGGCCAGCGCTGTCGGTCTGTCGGCGAAGGTCGTGGTGACGACGTAGTCAACGGTCCGCTGCAGCCGCCCCCAGGGGTCGTCCTGGTAGTCGCTGTGTTGTGCGACACCGGCCATGGCCAGAGGGTGGAGGGCCTGCACCAACAGGGCCCGTATCCCTCCGATCAGCATCGACGGGTCGGCGTGGATGCGCCAGGTGACGCTGTCGGGCCCGAACAGACCGAGGTCGTCAGCCATGGCGGCTCATGTCCTGCCGCTCGGGCTGAGCAACGGCAACAGGACCTGGGTCAGGAACGACCGCACGTCCTGCCGGGGGGGCGACGCGATCACCGAGACGGTGGTGCGGACCAGCCAATCGGTCAGCACGACCGGATCCTGCTGGCGCACGAGTCCCGCCTGCATGGCCGCGGCGAGCAGGGGCGCGGCCACGGTCGTCACGTTGTCGACGATGCCCGAGAAGCTGTCCAGCAGGACGGGCCCCACGAGCTCGGGCTCGTCGGCGAGCGCCTTCCTGAGCACGGGATGGGACGCCGCGTGCCGTACCACGACCTCGGTCAGCTCGACGATCGTCTCCGGCGACGGAGGAGCGCCGTCGAGCTCGCCCGCCAGGTGCACGACGAGCCGGTGCAGCTCGCGGGCCAGGAGCGACCGGAGCGCGTCGTGGACCGACCCCAGACGCCGGTAGACGGTCATGCGGGAGACCCCGAGCTCCCGCGCGATGTCGGGGACCGTGGTGTGGGCGACCCCGAACCGGGCGAAGCAGCTGGCGGCGGCGTCGAGGAAGGGGTCGAGGGCCGCCGAGGGGACGGGCGGGAGGCCGGCGGCCACGGCCGGAAAGTCGAGGACCTCCCCCGCCACCGATCCCGGTCGCTGCTCGCTCACGTGCGACATCTTGACGACTTTGTCACAAGTGCGCAAGGACCCCCTCGGGGGCCAGATCGGGCTCAGCCCTCGGGGCGTGCCTTCGGGGCCATCACGAGGACGGTGCCCTGGGCCGAGCACACCAGGCGAGCGCTGTCGTCTGGCCGGCCTCCCGGGCCGGTGCTGTTGGTGACGGCGATGCGCACCACCGCAGTCCGTTTGGTCAGCGAGACGACCTCAGCGACAGCCGAGAGGATCCCGCCGGTGACCGGCGCCAGGTAGTTGAGCTTGAACTCGGTCGTGGCGGCCCACGAACCGGCGGGCATCACCGGATAGCAGACGGTCCCGAGCACGTGGTCGACGAGGGCGGCCAGCACGCCGCCGTGGAGGTTGCGAAAGGGCGTGAGGAGCTCGTCCCGGACCTCGACCTGGGCACACAGCCCTCCGGGCCACGTCTCGACCAGCCTGATGCCCAGCCACCCCGGCAGGCCTGCGGCCCGCGCGTGTGCCTGCACCAGACCACGCGCCACGTCCTCGTCGTAGTGATCGAACTCGGGGGCGGGCTCGCCCACGCTGCCACCTCCAGCGGCCGGCCCGCTCGGAGCGGATCCGGACGGGGACGATATCTCTGGCTGGTCGAGGGAACAATCAGATCAGCCGCAGCGCGGCCGGGCGGGATCGGTCAGACTACGCCGTCCGGGGACGTCGCCGACCGCGGCCCAGGAGCCACTCCGGAGGGCGAGCCATGAGCGCATCGAGCTGACCGTTGACCTTCCGGTGGATCGGCTTCGCCATCGGCATCCTCATCGTGGTGGCCACCGCCACGAGCGTGGTCGTGGCCCTCGTTCTCCCGCGCTCGGCGGGACAGCGGCTGTCGCTGACAGTCAACCGAGGGGTGCGGCTCGTGTTCATCATGCTGTCCCGACTGGCCCGCCCGTACGAGACGAAGGACGCCATCCTCGCCCCGACGGGCCCCGTCGCCCTCCTCGTCCAGCTGCTGACGTTCCTCGCCCTCTTCGTCGTGGGGTACGGCTTCATGCTGTGGCCCTGGTCGGGAAGGTTGTCCCTCGGGCTGCGAGAGGCCGGACTCTCACTCTTCTCCATCGGGACGGCCCACGTCGCAGGTCCGAGCAACGACACGCTGGTCGGGCTGATAGCGGGCACGGCCGCCATCACCATCGCCCTGCAGATCGCCTACCTGCCCTCGATCTACAGCGCCTTCAACCGCCGCGAGGCCCTCGTCGCCCTCATGGAGAGCAGAGCCGGGACGCCAGCCTGGGGCCCCGAGGTGCTCATACGACATCAGCTGGTCGGCATCGTCGACGCCCTCCCCGAGCTCTACGACGACTGGGAGGAGTGGGCGGCCGAGGTGAGCGAGAGCCACACGACCTATCCCGTGCTCCTGCTCTTCCGGTCGCCGCAGGCCTGGTACTCCTGGGTCCTCTCCCTGCTGGCCGTCCTCGACGCGGCCGCCCTGCACCTGGCCCTGTGCCCGACCTCGGCGCCGTCCCAGGCCCGGCTGTGCCTGCGCATGGGGTTCAGCGCCTTCCGCCGCATCGCCAGCTCCCTCCACTGGCGGTTCGATCCCGACCCTCTGCCCGAATCACCTCTCGACCTGAGCTTCGAGGAGTTCTCGGCTGCCATCGACCTGCTCGTGGCGAAGAACTTCCCGATCGAGCGTGGGGCCGAGGAGGCGTGGCCACACTTCCGCGGTTGGCGGGTCAACTACGAGGCCCTCGCCTACCGGTTGGCGGACCGCGTCGTCGCTCCTCCCGCTCCGTGGTCGGGGCCACGCAAGCACCTCCCGGGGGCGGTCGTCCCGCCCCGTCGTCCCCCCCATCGGTCGCCTGACGGATCGATCGTCCCGGAGGACCACATCTACCCCCGGCCGAGCCAACCGGTCAGCAGCGCCGAGGACGCGTGAGGGCCGCGGCCAGCCGCTAACCCGCGACGAGATGGTCGGTCGGCCCCTCGATCACGCCGGTGCGGATTGGCAGGCACTCCAATGGGAGCTCCTGGACGATCTCGACGCCCGCGGCCAGCTCCCCGTCGATGAAGCCGGCCAGGTTGTCCATGGCCCCGGTCGGCAGGTCGTGGAGAACGAGGACCGTCCACTCCTGGTCGGCGACGTCGTGCCGGGCCCGTTCGACCCACCCGGTCGGGTCCTCCCAGTCCCGGGGAACGCTGTTCCAGAGCACCACGGTGTACCGGTGATCGACCAGGTAGGCGAGCGCGCTCGGGCTGAGCAGGTGGGGCCCGAGATGCCCACCGCCACCGAAAGGCCGAAAGAGCCGGGCCGGATGGGCCAGATCACCCAACAGCGCCTGGGCTGCGCCGATCTCCACCTCGACCTGGTCGTCGCCCGGGGCGGTCAGACCCAGCGGCACGCGGTGGGTCATCGAATGGTTGCCGATCCAGTGCCCCGCAGCCCGGGCCCGCTCCGCGACCGCCCGGCCCCCAGGCCGGGCCAGCTCGTCGCCCACCACGAAGAACGTGGCCCGCAGCTGCCGCTCGTCGAGCACGCGGAGGACCCGCTCGGTCGTCTCCGGGTGTGGGCCGTTGTCGAACGTGAGGGTCAGACGAGGCATACGCCCGGGGACAGTAGCGTGCCCCGGCATGGGCTCAGCCGAGGCTTGGATCAAGCGGGACGCCGAGGTCGTGTGGCACGGCTTCACCCAGATGTCCACCTACGCCGACAACGAGCCGGTGGTCGTCGAGCGCGCCGAGGGTCGGGAGCTCATCGATGTGGAGGGACGCCGCTATCTGGACGCGGTGTCGTCGCTGTGGGTGACGACGCTCGGCCACCGCGTCCCCGAGCTCGACCAGGCGATCCTCGATCAGCTCGCCCGCGTCGCCCACTCGACCATGCTCGGCAACGGCAACCGCGTCGTCGTCGAGCTGGCCGAGGCCCTGACCCCGCTCGTGCCCGTACGACGCCCGCACTTCCTCTTCGCCGCTGACGGGGCGAGCGCGGTCGAGCAGGCGCTCAAGATCGCATTCCAGTTCTGGGCCAACCAGGAGCGACCGAGGAGCGCCTACCTGGCTTTCGGCGACGCCTACCACGGCGACACGGTCGGATCGCTCTCGCTCGGCGGGGGCGGGTTCGGCACCGACGTGTTCGATCCGCTGCGGTTCCCCGTGCTACGAGCGCCGTCGTTCGCCCAGGACCCGTCCCTCGACGCTGCGTGCGCGATGGTGGACGAGCACCGCGACGAGCTGGCCGCCGTGGTCGTCGAGCCTCTGGTGCAGGGAGCGGCGGGGATGCTCCTCGCTCCGCCAGCTTCGTTCGCCCGCCTGGCCGAGGCCTGCGAGGTGAACGACGTGCTCCTCGTCTGCGACGAGGTCGCGACGGGCTTCGGTCGCACGGGCACCCTCTTCGCCAGCGAGCAGTGCGGTGTCTCGCCTGACCTGCTCTGCCTGGGAAAGGGGATCACCGGCGGCTACCTGCCGATGTCGACGACCGTGGCCAACGACCGTGTCTACGAGGCGTTCCTCGGGCCGGACCTCTCCAGTCGCACCTTCTACCACGGCCATTCCTACGGCGGGAACGCGCTGGCGGCCGCCGTGGCCCGCCGCCACCTGGAGCTCCTGGCGGACTGGGACGTGCTCGCCAACGTCCGGGACCGGTCGCAGCAGCTACGGCGCGGCCTGGAGCGCACCCTCGGACGTCACCCGGCGGTGGCCGAGATCCGCCTCCGCGGCCTCATGGGCGGCATCGAGCTGTCGCCACCGACCGGCGGGTTGCGATGGGGTCGACGCGTGTCGGGCGCGTGTGTGCGGCGAGGGGTGCTCGTCCGCCCCCTCGGCGACATCGTGGTGATCATGCCGCCGCTCACCGTCACCGAGGTCGAGACCGACCGCATCGTCGCCACGGTCAGCGCCGCCGTCGACGAGGTCTGCACGACATGACGACATGGGTGGAGTGGCGCGACCGCTCCCTCGCCGCGATCGGCTGCGCGGGACAGTGGCGGGCGATGCGAACGCTCGACGCAGCGGGCCCGTGCGGGCGCCTCGTCGACGAGGAGCGCACCGTGGTTTCTTTCGCGTCCAACGACTACCTCGGGCTCGCCAACCATCCGACAGTCGTCGCGGCTGCCCACGAGGCGTTGGACCGTTGGGGTACCGGCACAGGGGCCTCGCGGCTCATCATCGGCTCCCGTCCCATCCACCGCGACCTCGAGTCCGCCCTCGCCGAGTGGAAGTCGACCGCGGCGGCGCTCTCCTTTCCCACGGGCTACGCCGCCAACGTCGGCGTGCTGACCTCGCTCGCGGGGCCGGGGGTCACGATCTGCTCGGACTCGCTCAACCACGCCTCCATCGTCGACGGCTGCCGTCTCGCGAGGGCCCAGGTGCGCGTGTACGACCACGCGGACCTCGACCACCTGTCCGCGCTTCTGTCGGATATCGAGGGTCGGGTCGTCGTGGTGTCCGACTCGGTCTTCTCCATGGACGGCGACACCGCCGATCTCGTCGGGCTGGCGCAGCTGTGCGCTCGTCGCCGGGCGCTCCTCGTGCTCGACGAGGCCCACGCGGTCCTCGGGCCCGACGCCAGCAACCTCGACGACGAGGTGGAGCTGCTGCGCGTCGGAACGCTTTCCAAGGCCCTGGGCTCCCTCGGCGGGTTCGTGGCCGGTTCGCGTCGCTGGATCGACCTGCTCGTCAACCGGGCCCGACCCTTCATCTTCACCACCGCGCCGACGCCGGCTGACGCTGCCGCCGCCCTCGCTGCCCTCGGCGTGGTGCGCTCGCCGGAGGGCGATGCGCTGCGCCGTCGCCTCCGCGCCCACGTCGAGGCCCTCCAGCCGGGGCACGCCTCGCCGATCGTGCCGATCGTCCTGGGCGAGGAGGCGCACGCGGTGGAGGCCGACCGCGCCCTCCTCGAGCGGGGCCTGCTCGTGCCGGCGATCCGGCCGCCGACCGTGGCGGCAGGGTCCTCGCGCCTGCGGGTGACGATGTCCGCCGCCCACACGACCGCCCAAGTGGAGCTGCTCCTCGGCGCCCTGCACGAGCTCGGACTGCTCACGGCCGTCGGCGGGGTCGGGGTCCCCGCCGCTTCAGAGGAGGGTGGGGACGGGGCCCCCGCCCGGGGCGGCGAAGCCGCCAGCAGCGTTGGGCCGTCCTGAGCGCGTCGTGCTCGTGCTCGGCACGGGGACCGGGGTGGGCAAGACGTGGGTGACGGCGCGGCTGATCGAGCGGCTGCGCCGAGACGGGCTGCGTGTCGCGGCCCGAAAGCCGGTGCAGTCGTTCGAGCCGGGCGAGCGGACCGACGCCGAGGTCCTCGGCTGCGCGTCCGCCGAGCGTCCCGAGGACGTGTGCCCGTCGCACCGCTGGTACCCGCTGGCCATGGCGCCCCCTATGGCGGCCGAGGCGCTCGGGCGCGCCGCGTTCAGGATCTCGGACCTGATCGGGGAGCTCACCTGGCCCGACGGCGTCGAGGTCGGGTTCGTCGAGGGGGTCGGCGGTGTGCGGTCCCCCGTGGCGGTCGACGGGGACGCGGTCGCCCTGGCGGACGCGCTCCGGCCCGACTCGGTCCTGCTGGTGGCGGCCGCCGCGCTCGGCGTCATCAACCTGGTGCGTCTGTCGGCCGCCGCCGTCGATCACCCTGACCCGCTCGTCCACCTCAACCTGTTCGATCCCACCGACGACCTGCACGGCCGGAACAGGGACTGGCTCGTGCGGGACGGCCTCTCGGTGGAGACCTCGATCGAGGCGCTCGGCCGCCGCCTCAGCCCTCGGCGGTGAGGGTGACCTCGGTGTTGCCGCGTGTCGCGTTCGAGTACGGGCAGACCTGGTGGGCGGCCTCAGCGAGCTGCTGTGCCGTGTCGGCGCCGACACCCGGGATCGACACGTGGATTCCCACCCTCAGACCGAAGGCTCCCTCGGGGGCCACGCCGAGCGTCACCTCGGTGGACACCGTGGACTGCGACGTGTCGACCTTCTGCCTGCGTCCCACCACGCCCAACGCACTCTGGAAGCACGCTGCATAGCCAACGGCGAAGAGCTGCTCGGGATTGGTTGCCCCGCCCGCCCCGCCCATCTCCTTCGGCAGGGCCAGGTCGACGTTCACCAGACCATCGTCAGTCGCCGAATGGCCCTCCCGGCCACCCGTCGCCGTGGCATGAGCGGTGTACAGGTCCTTGGAGAGCCTGATCGTCATGGGATGGACAACCGCACGACGTCGCTACATGTTCCCCGAGGGCCGCTCAGCCCTCGAGGGCCCGGTCCAGATCGTCGAGCAGGTCGTCGATGGTCTCGAGGCCGACCGACAGCCGGATCAGGCTGGGTTCGACGGCCAGTGACGAACCGCTGACCGACGCGTGCGTCATGCGGGCGGGGTGCTCGATCAGCGACTCGACCGCTCCGAGCGACTCGGCCAGGGTGAACACCTCGGTTCGAGCCACGGCGGCGACAGCGGCCGCCTCGCCACCAGCGTGAAGGAACGAGACCATCCCCCCGAATCCCCGCATCTGCCGGACGGCCACGTCGTGACCGGGATGGTCCGGCAGCCCCGGGTAGTGGACGGCGGCCACGCTCGGGTGCTCCGACAAGAACGCGGCGACCGCCTCGGCGTTGGCGCAGTGGCGCTCCATTCGCACGCCGAGCGTCTTGACGCCCCGCTGGACCAGAAAGCAGTCGAACGGGCCGGGCACGGCGCCGACGGCATTCTGCAGGAAGGCGACCCGCTCGGCCTGGTCGGGGTCGTCGAGGCCGACGAAGCCGCCCGTCACGTCCGAGTGCCCGCCGAGGTACTTGGTCGACGAGTGGACGACGACATCGGCGCCCAGGGCGAGCGGGCGCTGGAGGTAGGGCGTGGCGAAGGTGTTGTCGACCACGACCAGGCCGTCCCTGGCGTGGGCAAACTTCGCAAGGGCCGCGATGTCGGTGACCGACAGCAGTGGGTTGCTCGGCGTCTCGACCCACACCATGCGGGTCTCGGGCTGCCACGCCCCCTCCAGCGCGGCCGGGTCCGAGAGGTCGACGACGCTCCAGGTCAGGCCGGCCGGCGCGTGCACCCCCTCCAGCAGGCGGTAGGTGCCGCCGTAGGCGTCGTCGGGCAGGATCACGTGCTCACCTGGCCCGAGCGCGGCGCGCAACACCGCGTCCTCCGCTGCCATCCCACTGGCGAAGGCGTAGCCGAAGGCCGCGCCTTCGAGCGCGGCCACCTGGCGCTCCAACCCGTCGCGCGTGGGGTTGGCGGAGCGGGAGTACTCGTACCCGTGATGCGCACCGACGGCCTCCTGCCGGAAGGTCGACGCGAGGTGGACGGGAGGTACCACCGCTCCCGTCGCCGGGTCGGGCTCCTGCCCCGCGTGGACGGCGCGGGTCTCGAAGCCAGGACCGGCGTGCTCGCCGTCGCCCCGCCGGGTCACGTTCCCGACGGCCTCACTGGGCCGGCCTCGTCGTCGGGCCGGCCTCCCGGGCGGGCCGCCCGGCCGGTCGTCCCACGAGGAAGCCGAGGAGGTCCGACCGGGTCAGGATGCCGACGGGATGTCCGGCGTCGAGCACCACGACGGCGCCCCGACCCTCGGTCCGCCGCACGGCCAGCTCGATGGGCTCGCCGACACCCACCGTCGGGAGAGGTGTACCCATCACGGTCCCGACGGGCCTGTCCAGGATCGACGGGTCCTGGAAGGCCCGCTCGAGGAGGTCGCGGTCCTCGACCGACCCGACCACCTCGGCCACGGCCAACGGTGGCTCCGCCTTGAGCACCGGCACCTGGGACACCTCGTACTCCCGCAGCACGCCGATGACCTGCCGCACCGGCTCGTCGGGGTGGACGTGCACGAGCGGTGGCAGGTCGCCGCGCTTGCCTGCCAGCACACCAGCCGTGGTCTGGCCGCTCGTCAGCAGGAAGCCGAAGTCCGCCATCCACGCGTCGTTGTACAGCTTCGACAGGTAGCCCCGGCCGGAATCCGGAATGAGCACCACCACCACGGCCTCGGGACCGAGGGAACGACCGACCTTCATGGCGGCCCACACCGCCGTCCCCGTCGAGCCGCCCACCAGGATGCCTTCCTCCCTCGTCACCATGCGGGCGGTGAGGAACGAGTCCCGGTCGCTCACCTTCACCACCTGGTCCACCACGTCACGGTCGTAGGTCGACGGCCAGAAGTCCTCGCCGATCCCCTCGACGAGGTACGGCCGCCCGCCGCCGCCGGAGTACACCGATCCCTCCGGGTCGGCGCCGATGATCTGCACCGCCGGGTCCTGGGACTTCAGATAACGGCCCACGCCGCTGATCGTGCCGCCGGTGCCGATGCCGGCGACGAAGTGCGTCACCCGGCCGGCCGTCTGCCGCCAGATCTCGGGGCCCGTCGTCGACTCGTGGGCGGCGGGATTGGCGGGATTGCCGTACTGGTCGGGCTTGAAGGCCCCGGGAATCTCGCCCACCAGCCGGTCGGACACCGAGTAGTAAGAGTCGGGATGGTCCGGTGCGACGGTCGTCGGGCACACCACCACCTCGGCCCCGTAGGCGCGGAGCAGATCGACTTTCTCGGCCGCGATCTTGTCGGGCATCACGAACACGCACCGGTAGCGCCGGCGGGCGGCGATCAGCGCCAGGCCCACGCCGGTGTTGCCGGAGGTCGGCTCGACGATGGTGCCGCCCTCCCGGAGCAGGCCCGCACGCTCGGCGGCATCGATCATGGCGAGGGCGGGCCGGTCCTTGACGCTGCCCCCCGGGTTGAAGAGGTCCAGCTTGGCCACGAGGTGACACGAGAGCTCTCTGCCCACCCGGTCCAGACGCACGAGCGGGGTGTCACCGATGAGGTCCAGCAGCGAGTCGACGGTCTCCATCGGCGGGCCCGGGTCGCTCAGCGGGAGCACCCGGACGCCGACCGGTCGTGGCGCCGGAGGGGAGTCGGTGTAGAGGGTCACGGGCAGCCCCGCCTGGTGCAGCTGCACCGCCACCGCAAGGGCCGGGTCGGGCGCACCGAGCACGCCGACGTCGCGCGGGATCCGAGCCCGAACGTCGGCAACCACGTCGGGCTCCAGGGGCGCACTGGTGGCGTGGACCTCGTGGCGGGCCCTCGCCGCCAGCCGCGCCGGGGCCGGCGAGGGACCGACGACGACCAGCGCGTCCACCTCGCCAGCCTACGGCCCCACCTCCGCTGGCCGGCGGTCCTACCGCCCTCGTGTCAGGCCGTCGAAACGATCTGGAACGTCTCGGCCACGTGGCCTGGCGGCAGACCACCTTCCTCTGCGATGGTGGCCGTCCACGTTCGCACCCGCTCCTCGAGGGCGTCCGGGTCCGGGAGCTGGCTGACGTGGCAGCGCAGCGCCGCCACCTTGCGGTCGATGGTGTCGGTGATGTCGACGAGGTGATCGGCTCTCGGGCTCGCCATGAGCCAGACCTCGCCGGCGATGTGCGGCTCGAAGCCCTCGTCCAGGAGCTCGGGAAAAGCGAACGCGTTGCGGGCATCCGGGTACACGGCGCCGAGCGTCGCCTCCCCGGCCGCCAGGTGGTCGGGGTGGCTCGCCTGGATGCGGCGCCAGTTGCGCTCGGGGCTGGGCCCCACCACGCGTCCGGGCCGCACCCGGCGGATGACCCGGGCCAGGTCCCGCCGGAGATCGAGGCTGGCGACGAGCCGCCCGTCCGGGTAGCCCAGGAACTCGACCTCGTCCACCCCGACGACCTTGGCCGCCGCCTCCTGCTCGGCCCGCCGTATCCCGATGATGGCCGAGCGCGGTACGGCGGCATCGAAGCCCCCGGCGTCGCCGTCGGTCACGATGCAGTAGACGACGCGGGCGCCGGCATCGGTCCACGTCGCCACGGTTCCGCAGGCACCAAAGTCGATGTCGTCCGGATGGGCCCCGACCACCAGGATGGTCTCCGCCGAACGGTCGGGCCCACCGCCTCCGTCGGGCATGGCTCGAAGGCTACTCATCCCGACAGGGGGTGGGTGCCGTACAATCCTGCAGCGACAAAGGTCGGGGGGAGGAGCGATTCGGGGAGTGCTGGCGACCAGCGGGCTCTACTTCGGCGGCTGGGCTCCAACGATCATCATCGTCCTCGTCGGGGTCCTCGCCATGGCGTTCGTCGCCAGCCGGCTCCTCGGGGTTCGGCGGTCCGTGGGTGCCACGATGCTGTCCGGCCTGTTCGGCTGGCTCGCCGGCCTCGCCCTCTCGCTCGTGATCGCCGACTCGCAGCGCAACCACAGCGCCGGGTTCACCCGCAACCTGTGGATCTTCTCGCTCATCTTCACCATGTCCTCGGCCGTGTGGATGGAGCTGCTGGCCAAGCCGGGGACGTTGGCCCGGGCCCAGGGCGGGCTCACCACCATCCCCCGCCCGCTGCGATCCATGCGTCGGCGGCTGAGGCGCACGAGCCGCTACATCGAGATCACGAGAATCGCGGTGCGCAACGGCTTCGGGCCGTGGATCGGCACCGACAGTCATCCCGACGCCCATGACGGCGGAGGGCGTCGCGCCCCGAGCGCTCATCGCGTCCGACACGTGCTCGAGGAGTGCGGAGGGATGTTCGTGAAGCTCGGTCAGGTCATGTCCACACGCTCCGACCTGCTGCCGCCGAACGTGGTGGCCGAGCTGTCCGACCTCCAGGACCGCGTCAGCGAGGAGGACCCCGAGGAGGTCCGGCGCCTGGTCGAGTCCGAGCTGGAGGGTCGGGTCGACGACGTCTTCGCGCGCTTCGACTGGCAACCGGTGGCGGCGGCCTCGATCGCGCAGGCGTACCGGGCCACGCTCCCCAACGGCGACCCCGTCATCGTGAAGGTCCAGCGCCCAGGCGTGGCCGAGCTGGTCGGGCGGGACGTCGAGGTGCTGGAGTCCCTGGCCGCGGCCGTCGAGCGACGCACGCCGTGGGGCGCGGAGTACCACGTGGCCGAGCTCGCTTCGGAGTTCACCGACGGCCTCCGGGCCGAGCTCGACTTTCACATCGAGGCCCGCAACGCCACCGACATCAGGGCGAACCTCGCGCCCACCGACCGGGTCCGCATCCCGAAGGTCTACGACGAGCTGACGACCCAGAAGATTCTGGTGATGGAGTGGATGGACGGGGTCAGCGTGCGCCAGGCCGATCGCGTCGACGGCCGCCAGCTGGATCGTCGTCAGCTGGCCGACGATCTCCTCCGGTGCTCGATGCGGCAGATGCTCATCGACGGGCACTTCCACGCCGACCCCCACCCCGGCAACGTCATGGTGCTCACCGACGGGACCGTCGGGCTGATCGACTTCGGAGCGACCGGCCGCCTCGCCCCGGTCGAGCAAGAAGCGGTCAGGGACATGATGATCGCCGTCCAGCAACGCGACTCGGCCATGCTGCTGGAGGCGATCTTCTCGGTGGCGACCGTCCGGCGGGGCGTCGACGACCAGGCGCTCGAGCGGTCGCTGAGCCGCTTCATCGGTCGTCACCTCGGGCCGGGCATGCAGCCGAGCGCAGCGATGTTCAACGAGCTGCTGCAGCTCTTTTTCGCCTACGGCATCAACCTCCCCCCGGAGTTCAGCACGTTCTTCCGGGCGTTGGTCACTCTGGAGGGCACCCTCACGACGCTCTCGCCGGGCTACCAGACAATCGACGCCGCCCAGCAGGTCGCCACCGAATGGACGCGCGAGCGCATGCAGCCGGACACCCTGCAGGAGCTCGCGCGACAGGAGGTGATCTCGCTCCTGCCCATGCTCCGGCGCCTGCCCAGGCACGTCGACCGGATCGCCACCTCGGTCGAGCGAGGAACGCTCAAGGCCCGCATCAGCCTGTTGTCCGACGCCCATGACGTCGAGACCCTCACGAGGTTCCTCAACCGGGGCGTGCTGGCGTTCCTGGGCGGGATCGTGGGCATCGTCTCGGTGGTCCTCCTGACCAACCACGAAGGGCCGCTGCTGACGGGTACGACCACGCTGTTCCAGTTCTTCGGCTACTTCGGTCTGTTCTGCGCAACGGTGCTCATCCTGCGGGTACTGGTGGCGGTCATACGCGACGGATTGAACTAGGAGCGAGCGATGCAACCGTCAGGGCAACAGGTCGAGCTGGTCAGCGGCGTGCAGCGCGCCGTCATCACCGAGGTGGGCGCCGGGCTGCGCAGCTACGCCGTCGGCGGTGTCGACCTGCTCGACGGCTACGCCGGGGACGAGATGTCCACCGGCGGCCGTGGTCAGCTGCTGATCCCGTGGCCCAACCGCATCCGTGACGGTCGGTACGAGCTCGGCGGGACCGACCACCAGACGCCGCTGTCCGAGCCCGAGCACGGCAACGCCATCCACGGCCTGGTCCGGTGGGCAAACTGGGAGCTCGATCAGCGCGGCCAGGACAGTGTCGTCGCGTCCCACGTGCTGCACCCCCAGATCGGCTACCCGTTCACCCTGGGCCTCGAGGTCGTCTACGGCTTGTCCGGCACCGGGCTCCGAGTCGCCATCACGGCCACCAACCTCGGGTCCCAGCCGCTTCCCTACGGCGCCGGCCAGCACCCGTACTTCACGGTGGGCACCGAGCTCGTGGACCCCGCGGTGCTGTGCGTGCCGGCGGGCTCGGTCCTCGAGGCGGACGAGCGCGGTATCCCCACCGGCCGGAGCCTCCCGGTGGCGGGCACCGAACTGGACTACCGGCGGGCCCGCCCCATCGGCGCCGCCGCGGTCGACTCGTGCTACGCGGACCTCGAGCGGGACAGGGACGGGGTGAGCCGCGTCGCGGTCGCGCATCCCAGCGGCTCCCCCAGGGTGACCGTGTGGATGGATGCATGCTTTCGTTTCGTCATGGTGTTCACCGGGGACACGCTCGAGCCGGCCAGGAGGCGCCGTGGCCTGGCCGTCGAGCCCATGACGTGCGCTCCCGACGCCTTCCGGAGCGGGGCCGGCCTGCAGATCCTGGAGCCGGGCCAGCAGAGCACCGCGATCTGGGGCGTGACGTCGGGGTAGCGATCGGGGCGCTCCCGCTCAGCCAGCGGAATCCCGGCGCTCGGCCTCGGAGATGGCCCACGCCGCGTTGACCAGACCGATGTGGCTGAAAGCCTGCGGGAAGTTGCCGAGAAGCTCGCCGCGATCGTCGACCTCCTCGGCCAGCAGGCCGACGTCGTTCACGTAGGGGATGACCCTCTCGAACACGTCCCGGGCCCGCTGCGGTCGATCGGCGAGGGCCAGCGCCTGGGCCAGATGGAAGGTGCACAGCACGAACGTGCCCTCGGTGCCTTCCAGCCCGTCGACTCCGCCGTGGGTGTCGTAGCGGTACAGGAGGCCACGCTCGTCGGTGAGGCGCGCCTCGGTGGCGTCGATCGTCGCCAGCATCCGGGGGTCGTTGGCGGGGAGGAAGCCGACGATCGGCATCATCAGGTTGGAGGCGTCGAGGTCGTCAGAGCCGAAGTACTGGGTGAAGGCGCCCGCCTTGTCGCTCCAGCCCTCCCGGACGACGGTCTCGTGGATCTCGTCCATGGTCCGCTTCCACCCGGCCACCCTGTCTTCGGCGCCGAGCTTGCCGGCCATGGCGATGGCGCGGTCCAGGGCGACCCAGCACATGACCTTGGAGTAGAGGAAATCCCGCGCCGGACCGCGGATCTCCCAGATGCCCTGGTC
The DNA here is from genome assembly GCA_005888295.1 of Actinomycetota bacterium. Classification (GTDB taxonomy): domain Bacteria; phylum Actinomycetota; class Acidimicrobiia; order Acidimicrobiales; family AC-9; genus AC-9. Next base: position 17,110 of record VAWP01000061.1, on the reverse strand, counting down.
CTTCTCGGTCCAGCGCCGGGCCGCGGTGTCGGCCACGGCGACGAGGAACTCCTTGGTCGTGGGGTCCAGCTCGCCGATCTGCTCGCGCAGCCGGTAGACGGCAGCCAGCAGCTCGCCGTACACGTCGACCTGGCGTTGGGTCCAGGCCCCGTTGCCGACGCGCACAGGAGCGCTGTTCCTCCACCCTGCCAGGTGGGAGAGCTCACGCTCGGACAGATCTCGCTCGGCGCCGATCCCGAACATGATCTGCAGGTCGGCGCCGCGGCCCAGCGAGCTGGCCGCCGCCATGCTCAGGTAGGAGAAGAACTTCTCCGCCTCGTCGGGGCAGGCGGCCACCCACATCGCGTCCATGGTGAGGGACGCATCACGGACCCACGAGAAGCGGTAGTCCCAGTTGCGGTTCCCTCCCTCGGCCTCCGGCAGCGACGTGGTGGCGGCGGCCACGATCGCGCCGGTCGGGTAGTAGGTGAGGGCCTGGAGGACCCGGCCACTGATGTGCACGAGCTCGTGCCACGGCCCGTCGTAGGCCTGGTGGAGGTCGGACCACGACCGCCAACCCGCGATGGTGTCGGCCAGCCGCTGGCCCAGCTCGCCCTGGGACCACAGACGCGGGGCTCCCTGGCCGAACGTGCGGTGGTGGAGCCCGAACGCGAAGCGGTCGCCGGCTGAGGCGCTGAAGCGCCCGAAGGCGCCGACGGCGCGGATCTCCAGGTCGAGCGGTGACGAGAGGGCAGTCTCGTCCGATCCGCCCCGCCCCCGAACGCCGCCTGTCACCGGGCTCAGCAGCGGGTAGATGAGCCCGTACTCGGTCCGGAGAGCGAACTCCATCTCCAGCTCGACGTGGCCGGTGACTCCCTGGACCTGACGCAGCAGCAGGCCTGGCGCTTCCCCGCCGATGTCGTGTCCCCGCTCGTTGGCCCCCATGGCGAGGGCGTCGATGACGGTGACCGAGCCGCTGTCGGTGGTGAAGGTGGTCTCCAGGACCATCGTCTTGTCCACGTAGCGGCGGGCGGCCTCGAAGTCGCCGACCGGGCGGATCGACCAGTGACCGGCGTCGTCGTCCAGCAGGCGGCCGAAGACGGAGGGACTGTCGAACCGCGGGAAGCACAGCCATTCGACCGAGCCCTCCCGGCTCACCAGGGCGGCCGAGTGGCAGTCGGACAGCAGGGCGTGATCGGCGATGGGAGTCGAGCTCACGACGATGCTCCCTGTGTGTAGGGGTCGCTCGACGCGCGCTCGGCGTGGTAGGCCAGGCCCAGCTCGAGCCACACTTCGCTGAGAGTCGGAAAGGCGGCCACGGCGTGGCCGAGACGGTCCATGGGCACCTCGCCGACGATCGCCACCGTGGCCGAATGGAGGATGCTGTCGATGTCGGGCCCGGTGAACGTGGCACCGATGACCACCTGGCGGGACTCGTGTCTGCTCGAGCCCGACCCGCACGACGCGGGCGTCGATCCCCTGATCGCGGGCCTGGGCCTCGGTGAGCCCCACCGACGCGACCTGTGGGTCGGTGAAGGTCACCCTGGGGACCATGCCGCGGTCGGCCAGGTCCGAGACCTGGCGCCCGATCACCGCGTCCACCGCGACCCGGGCGTGGTACTTGCCCATGTGGGTGAAGAGCGCCCGGCCGTTGACATCGCCGATGGCGTACAGCCAGGCTCCCGGCACCGCCGGGACGCTCAGGGTGTCGTCGACGGGCACGGCCCGACCGGGCTCGAGCCCCACGGTGTCGAGGCCGAGATCAGCGGTGTTGGGCCGGCGACCGACGGCGACGAGGATCTCGTCGGCAGCGATCGTACGACCGTCCTCGAGCGTGGCAGTCACGGGGGCGTCGTCTGCGTCCCGGTGGGCGGCGATCAGCTTGGTGCCCGTGATGACGGCGATGCCTTCGGCCGCGAACGCGGTCGCGAGCTGCTCGCCGGCGAACGCCTCCTCGTTCGGTACCAGCCGCTCGGCGGCCTCGACGACCGTCACCTCGCGGCTGCCGAGCCGGCGCCAGGCCTGCGCCATCTCCACGCCGACCGCTCCGCCTCCCAGCACCACGAGCCGGTCGGGCACGTGCTTGGCCGAGGTGACGTCGCGGTTGTCCCACGTCCGGATGTCACGCAGCCCGTCGATGGGTGGAACGACCGGAACCGATCCGGTCGCCAGGATCACGGCCCGGGTCGCCGACAGCGTCCGCTTGGAGCCGTCAGCAGCCTCGACCTCGACCCGTCGTTCGCCGGCCAGCCTGCCGCGGCCCCGCACGAGGGTGGCCCCCAGCCCGTCGAGCCACCTGACCTGGCCCTTGTCGTCCCACCCGGCGGTCATCCAGTCCCGCCGGGCCAGCGCCTCCGGCGCGTCGAGGTCCCCGGTGACGGCCGAAGCGGCCCCCGGCACCCGACGTGCGGCGGCGAGCACCTGTCCCGGCCGCAGGAGGGTCTTGCTCGGCATGCACGCCCAGTAGGAGCACTCGCCACCCACCAGCTCGCGCTCGACCAGCGCCGCGCTCAGCCCGGCATCGACGCACCGACCCACGGCGTGCTCACCCGTCGGTCCTCCCCCCACCACGATCACGTCGTAGGTGTCTGCCATCGCCAACGCCTCCTCGTCGCTCGCTTCACCAACCCCGTCCCGGTGCTGCTCGCGGCATCGCGCCCGCCGCCCCGGACCGGGTGATCCGCCATCACCCCGCGGCGCGCTCCATTCGGGGTGGCTCCCCTCAGCGTGGCGCATTCCGGGAAGCGATGCTGGGCGGACGGCCTCAGGAAGCGCCTGTACGGAAGCGCCTGGTCGCGCCGGCGAGCGACCGCGACCGCTCGCCGGCCGACGTTGAGCGGGCGCGGGCGACGAGGGCGGCACCCACGTACGCCAGCGTCGCCACCCCGAGGATGGCGGAGCTCGGGGGCAGACTGGGGACCAGATAGGAGAGGATGACGCCGACCCACGTCGAGGCCACGGCGATGCCTCCCGCGATGGCGAGGCCGACGAACGGGCGCGCCGTCAGTCGTTGGGCGGCACCACCTGGGGCGGCCATGAGCCCAAGCAGCAGCAACGCCCCCACGTCCTGCGCTGCCTCCCCGGCCGTGACACCGACGAGCACCAGAAAGCCGACACCGATGATCCTCACCGGGACACCACGTGCGGCGGCCACCGCATGGTCCACGGTCGCGAACAACAGCGGCCGGGCGATGACCACGAGGGCGAGGCTCACGACGCCGGCGACGACGGCCGCCACCACGCTCTGGGCAGGCGACAACCCGAAGATGGAGCCGAACAGGTAGTTGACACTGGCCGCGCCGTTCCCGGTGCTCTGGCTCGTGGTGTAGATGGTGAGGAAGAACACGCCCAACCCGAGGATCCAGGCGAAGACGCTCCCGATCACCACGTCGTCCGCCCGGGTCCGCCCACCGAGCACACCGAGGCCCACGGCCACCAGCGCCGTCGCCGCGAACAGGCCGACCCGGGCGTCGACCCCGAGCGCGAGCGCGGCCAGGGCTCCGGTGTAGGCGGCATGACCGAGGGCGTCCGAGGTGAAGACCTGGGGCCAGGGCGATGAACGTCCCCGCCAGCAGGCCATAGCGGATGAACGAGTGGCTGAAGAAATCAGCCAGACCGCCGCCCGCCGCGCCGGCCACGAGCGGCGTCACGTTCCCACCCGTGCGTGGAGCGCCCGGGCCGGCGCCGAACCGTGACGGTCGACGAGGTACCTGACGACAAACGACGCCAGGTAGACGGCAAAGGCGAACGTCGTGATGTAGAAGCCCATCGGGTAGGGCGAGTAATAGGCCACGACGAGCCCGAGCCAGGTGACGGTCACGGCGATCACGACCGACAGGACGAGGCCAGCGACCGGTCGAGGGGTGAACCGCTGCGCGGCCGCGGCCGGCATGACGAGCAGGGCGAACACGAGCAGGGACCCCGTGATCTGGCTCGCCTCGGCGACGGCCACCCCGAGCAGGACGAGGAACAGCACACCGAGGAGGCGCACCTGCACGCCCCTCGCGGCGGCGACGTCAGGATCGACCGAGGCGAACAGCAGCGGACGACCGATCAGACCGAGGACGATCAACGCCACGACCGCCACGAGGAGCAAGGCCCACACCTGGCCGACGGTGATGCCGAGAAACGTCCCGAAGAGCAGGGAGTTGACCCCGTTGAGAAACCCTTTGTAGAGGGCCACGAACAGGAACCCCGCAGCCAGGGCGAAGGCCTGGACCGTACCGACCACCGCGGACTCCTCGCTGAAGCCCCGGTACGCCGTCCCTGAGGCGCGCGTGGCGGCAACGACGAGCGCGCCCAGGATCGCAAAGCCGAAATAGCCTGCCGCGGCCGAGATCCCGACCAGTGTGGCACCGGCGGCCCCGGGAAAGCCGATCAAGGCCAACGTGTGCCCGGCGAAGGTCTGCCGGCGAAGCACCATGAACCATCCCACGACCGCCGCCGCCACCGCCACGATCGTGCCGGCCAGGAAGGCATTGACCATGAAGGGGTAGGCGAAGAGCTGGTGCACATCCGTGACCACGTTCCACGACCAACCGCCCGCCGCCGTGGTCGCGCTCACGGCCGTGGTCGGCCCGTGTGCCGGTCGGAGTGGTGGGCCGGAGCCTCGGGCTGGCCCACGACGACGAGACGCCCGTCCGACGCACGCAACACCTCGATGGGCACCTGGTACAGGCGGCTCAGCGTCTCGCTCGTGATGACGTCCTCGGCCGGCCCGCTCACGGCGCCACCGCGACCGAGGTACACCACCCGGTCGAGATAGCTGAGGATGGGGTTGACGTCGTGGGCGACGATCACGACCGTGACGCCCTGCTCGGTGCAGATCTGCTCGATGAGGGCGGCGACGGCGGCCTGGTTCGGGAGGTCGAGGCTGTCGAGCGGCTCGTCCAGGATGAGCAGATCGGGTCGGCGCACCAGAGCCTGGGCGATCAGGAGGCGCTGCTGCTCGCCCCCCGAGACCTGGCCCACTGGGCGCTCGGCGTAGTCGGTCGCGCCGACCAGCTCCAGGACCTCGGCCACCCGCGCCGCAGCCGTACGTCTGGACCCACCCCGGCCGCGGGGCAGCGGGATGCCGAACCTTTCCCCATCGAGGCCGAGACGGACGATGTCGACGCCGCGTACACGAAGACCGGTCTCGAAGCTCCGGCGTTGGGGCAGGTAGCCGATGTCACGGCCGGAGCGCCCAGGAGGATGCCCGAGCACCAGGGCGCTCCCCGCCGACAGCGGGACGAGTCCCAACGCCGCCCGGACGAGGGTCGACTTGCCGACTCCGTTGGGACCGAGGACGGCGACGAACTCGCCCGAACCGACCGAGAGGGTGACGTCGCTCCAGAGCACGCGACCGCCCAACTGGACGGCGGCGCGATCGAAGGTGATCACCGCTTCGAGGCGCT
>VAWP01000061.1:0-11716 GCA_005888295.1 Actinomycetota bacterium | reverse complement strand
CCTGTCGCCCTGGCCAGCGCGGCGGCGAGACCCTGGAGCTGGCGCACCTGCCAGGCCTGGAACGTGGAGCTCGGTGGCACGGGGGTCTCGGTGATGGTGGTCACGGGTATGCCGGCCGCCCTGGCCTCCTTGACCTGGGCCTGCACGTCGGGCGTGGCGTTCTGGGAGTTGTAGACGTACACCTTGATCTGGTGGCCCTTGATCTGGCCGTCGATGGTGGCCTTGTCCTGGGCGGTCGGGTCGGTGCCCTCGCTGATGGCCTCGAGGAGCGACGGCGGCGTCAGGACGTTGAGCCCGAGCGCCTGGGCCATCGGGGCGAAGATGCTCTCCGACGCTCCGACGGGCACGCCGGGGTACCTGGACTTGATCTGGGCGATCAGCTGGTTGTACTGGGCGAGGCCGGCGTTCACGAAGGACTGGTTCTGGGTGTCGAAGTAGGCGGCGTCCTTGGGGTCGATCTTCTTGTAGTCGGCGGTGATCGTGTTGATGACCGTCTGCACATCGGGCGGGGAGTACCAGCGATGCGGATTGCCGCCCTCTGGGACCCCCACCAGCTGGCCCACGTCGAGCACCGTCGGCCCGGCACCGCTGTTGGTGGCGAGGAGCTTGGGCGCCCAGGGGTCGTAGCCGATGCCGTTGTAGACGACGAACTGGGCCGTCGTCACGGCCCGCCCGTCCTGGGCCGTCGGTTGGTAGGTGTGCGGGTCGGTGTCGGGGTTGGTGATGATGCTCGTCACCGCCGCCTTGTTCCCACCCAGCTGGGAAGCGATCGACCCCCAGAAGCTCTCGGCGGCCGTGACCTGGATCTTGCCGTTGGCGGCGGTGGGACTGGCGGAGGATCCCGCCCCGCACGCTGCCGCAGCGATGGCGACGAGCAGCAGAGCGGCGCCGGCGGTGGCACGGAGGTTCCTAGGTCTGGGGATCGTCGGCCGTCCTTCAGGAGCGGCTACTGGAAATCATTTCGGATAGCTCAATGTAATCCGAAAGCGTTCCCATTGCAACTACAGTGAGCTCATGCCCCCGCTCTCACCCGCCGAGCCGATGGGCGGCTCCGATACTGTTCCCCTCGTGGATACGAACGACGCGCGGGCCGTGAGCCGGTGACCGGCGCCGTGGCGCGCACGTCCGAGCCCAGCCGGCCGAGGTCGACTCCGCAGAAGCGCGCGCTCTCGGCCGTGCTGGAGGAAGCCGACGGCTTCCTGAGCGCCCAGGACCTCCACGCCCAGCTTCGGGCACGCGGCCAACGGGTCGGGTTGACGACGGTGTACAACCAGCTGCGGGCGCTCGCCGACGCCGGGCAGGTGGACAGCCTCAGGGCCGAAGACGGTGAGTCGCTGTACCGCCGGTGCGGCAGCGACGGTCACCACCACCACCTGGTGTGCCGGACTTGCGGCCGCACGGTCGAGGTGGCCGAGCGCTCGGTCGAGCGGTGGGCCGCTCGCATCGCGGCCGCCGAAGGCTTCGTCGACGTCGCCCACACCGTCGAAGTCGTGGGGACCTGTCAGGACTGCGCCCGACGGCACCTCGGGACCTGATCACCGGCCGCCCCCCTGAGCGGCGGTAAGGTCTCCCGTCCGAGCTCTCTGACCACCTGGGCAGCCTCCCGTGCACCTCCCGAAAGCACGAGGCGGGGCTGGGGAACGACAGGAGGAAACCGGATGCAGGGGGTTACCTTCCGGCGACACCACCGCATGCGAGGGATCACGGCCGTCGTCGCCTCGGTCGCCTTCGTGGGGGGTACAGCCGCCGCGTGTGGCAGCTCGGTCAGCTCGAGCCCGGCCGGCGTGGTGACGACCCTCTTCTCGGACATCCAGGCCAACAACTGCGGCGCTTCCTTCGCGCAGCTGTCGAGCCGCTTGCAGGGCCAGCTCCAGGGCAGGGCAGGTATCTGCCCGCTCGTCACCCAGCTCGCGCGGCGGTACCGCAACAACAAGTTCCACATCGACTCGGTCGTGACGCACGGCAACGAGGCAACCGTCAGGGCCACCCGGACCAACACCAACGGCACGTCGGTGTCGAACTCGATCATCACCGTGGTCGACAAGAACGCCTGGAAGGTCGACAGCTTGGCGTGACGCTCGCCGAGCGCCCACATCCAACGACGGCGACGGCGACGTAGTCCTCCCGGTCATCACATCCGGTTGAGGTCCCAGCAGGCGGCGGCGACCAACGACTGCCGCCCGCCGTCCGGGACCGACGAAAGGAGCCCGCTGTGCTCGCCAACATCATCGGCCCCGATCTCCTCATCGTGCTCGGCGTCGTCGTCCTGCTCTTCGGTGGGAGCCAGCTCCCCAAGCTGGCGCGCTCGCTGGGATCGGCAAGGAGCGAGTTCGAGCGCGGTGTCTCCAGCTCGGAGGAGCCGGCGAGCGACGCGAAGTCTCCGCCGCCACGCTCGGCCTGAGGGCGGCCGACCAACCGTGCTCGACATCACCCCGATCAAGGTCCTGATTGCCTGTTCTACGAGGCGGCGATCGTCGTCGGAAGGGTCCTGCGGCGCTAGCCGTGCCACGACCTCATCCGGGTCGGCGTCCGCTCCGTATGAATGGCAATCGAGCGAAGGCGAGAGGAGAGCCCGATGGAAAAGCACAGCCGGAGAACGTTTCTCCGGCAGACCTCGATGGCCGTCGGTGTCGTGGGCGCCGTGGCTGCGGTGCCCGGTCTGCCGGCGGTCCTCGAGTCCGGCGGCGCCCAGGCCACCGAGTCGGCTGCGGCCGAGCTGCCGAGAGGCGCCGAGCTGTCCGAGCCTCTCGTCGCCCACGTTCGCGACCTGACGACCGGCGAGATCGATCTGTACGCCGGCGAGCGACAGGTCACGTACAGAGATCCCCATATGGCAGCGCGACTCTTCAAGGCCACACGCTGACCAGCCACAACCGTCGCCACTCCTTTGTGAGGTGATACATGTCGTCCCACCGTGAAGCGCCCGAGATCTCGAAGGACCCCGTAGCCGACAGCACAGACGTCTACGCCTTCGTCAGCCCCGACGCACCCGACACGGTGACCCTGATCGCCAACTACGTCCCTCTGCAGGCACCAGACGGGGGCCCGAACTTCTACGAGTTCGGCGACGACGTCCTCTACCACATCAACATCGACAACAACGGCGACGGAAACGCGGAGATCATCTACGAGCTCCGCTTCAACACGGTCGTGCAGAACCCGAACACGTTCCTCTACAACACGGGCCCCATCCAGTCACTGGACGACAGCCACTGGAACCGCCGGCAGTTCTTCTCGCTCAACCGGCAGGAGAAGAGCGGCAACCAGCGGCGCACCACGGTCCTGGCCACGAACCTGCCCTGCCCTCCCTGCAACATCGGTCCCCTGTCGACGCCCAGCTACACCGACCTGGCCAACCAGGCGGTCCACACCCTCGCCGGCGGCGAGAAGGTCTTCGCCGGCCAACGGGCCGAGGGCTTCTACGTCGACCTGGGGGCCATCTTCGACCTGGCCGACCTGCGGCCTCTCGAGCAGCTGCACAACCAGTTCGGGTTGAACGTCCCCGCGCTCAGCAAGCCGGCTCCGGGGGTCAACTCGGGCAAGGGCGTGAACGTCTACAGCATCGCCCTGCAGGTGCCGAAGACGCAGCTCACCGCCAACGGGTCGAGCCCCACCAACGCCAGCGACCCCAGCTCGGTGATCGGGGTCTGGACGACCGCCAGCCGCCAGAAGGTCTCCATGGTGGGCCAGAACAACGGCCAGAGCACCAACGCGGGACCCTTCGTCCAGGTGTCGCGCCTCGGCAACCCCCTCGTCAACGAGGTCATCATCCCGATGGGGAAGAAGGACTACTGGAACAACCAGCCACCGGTCGACGACAGCCAGTTCGTCCAGTACTTCCAGCATCCGGAGCTGTCGACGCTGCTGCCCACGCTGTACCCGAACACCTTTCCCAATCTCGCCGCCTTCAACGCCACGGGCAACCCGCGTGCCGACATCGTGGCCATCTTCTACACGGGGATCCCGTCCGGTGTCGTTCCCGGCTTTCAGAACTCGGCCGGCTCCAGGCAGGCCGACCTCCTGCGCCTCAACATGGCGATACCACCGACGACCACCAACCCGAGCAACCTCGGTGTGGTCGGGAACGACCCCGCCGGCTTCCCGAACGGGCGCCGCGTGTTCGACGACGTCGTCACCATCGAGCTGCGGGCACTGGCCGGTGCGACGCTCCCACTGGTCAACAAGAGCTTCACCGCGGACGCCGCCGTGTCACAGGTCACCGACGGGCTGACATCGGGGCCGACCGACACCGCGGCCATGGGCACCGAGAACTACCTGGCAAGCTTCCCGTACCTCGGCCTCCCCTACAGCGGCTTTGCCGTACCCGCGAGCTGAGGCGGCCAGCAGGTGGACGCTCGCGGAGCCGCGGTGCTCGACATCGGAGACGACGTCGGTGCCCTCGTGCTCGACGCACCCGAAGCACTGCTGGGACACGAGGTCGAGCTGGAACCGGAGGGAGACCGGTCGCGGCGCGTGCACACCGTCGTCCGTGAGCAGCGGGTGGGCCCCGTGCGACGCTTCGCCGCTGTGTTCCCAGCGCTCCGAGCGGGCCGGTACCGGATCTGCGCCGGCCACGGCGCCGGGCCGGTGATGGTCGCCGGAGGCGCGGTCACCCAGGCCGACTGGCCGTCGACGGCCTGACGGCCTTGCGCCGCCGGGTCCGGGGGCGCACTATCTCGGGATGGCCGACCTCGGCGCCTCTCCGGGCGGAGCCGGGGGTGACAGGGACGGTGACGCCCGCTCCCCGGCGGCTGCATCGCCGGAGGATCCCACGGCCCGGCACCACCGCCAGCTCATCGAGCTGCTCAACGAGCTCCGGGTCGGGCTGCCGGGGGTCCAGGTCCTGTTCGCCTTCCTGCTCACGGTGCCATTCACCCAGCGCTACAGCCGGCTCGACGGCATCCAGCGCGACATCTACTTCCTCGCCGTGCTCTCCACCGCGATGGCGACCGCATGCCTCATCGCGCCGTCCTCCTACCACCGGCTCCGTTGGCGCCAGCACGACAAGGCGCACATGTTGGAGAGCTCCAATCGTCTGGCCATCGCGGGCATCGGCTTTCTCGCCCTCGCCATCTCGGCGGTCGTCTACGTGATCACCAGCTTCGTCTACTCCCGCGGCGTCGGCGCCGGCGTCGCTGCCGCCATGGCCGGCGTCGTCACCTGGCTGTGGTTCGGCCTACCGCTGTCGCGCAGGATCGAGCGCTGACCGGCTCGCCCGCACGGTCAGGGACACCCGGGCACCCCTGGCTGGTCCGCCGACCGAGTGCGTCGGGCGCCCGTCGGGCTGGCCGGCCAGGCCCGGAGCCCGCAGCAGGCACAGGTCGCCACGCCCGGTCGTCCAGGCCCGCACGACAGCCGTGGCCGACCGGTCCTCGAACACCGTGAACGGCGCCTCACCCACCAGGGTGAAGGCGGCGACCAGCAGCCGGTAGCGCCGCTGGTCCATGTGCGGGCCGATGCCCGATCTCTCGTCCAGGTAGCGCTGGCACGTGATCTCGTCGGGCGCGTAGTCCGCCGTCCCCGGTATGCCCGACGTCCGGACCTCGCCGGTCAGCTCGGAGACCAGCTCGGCCGTCAACGGACATGCGTCGTCGTCGAGGTCGAGCGTCAGCCCCTCACCGCGCTGGCGGACCGTGCCGATCACGGGCTCCAGCGGGGCGAACCCACACGGTGCCAGCTCGTCGAGCAACTCCTCGGTACGCGCCGGCGCCAGGGCGCCGCGGACCAGGCTGTGGCCGACGGCAGCCGTCTCCTCGAGCGCCGATCGAAGGCGCATCGACGTCAGGCGCCCGTCCGACGGGCCGGACCCGCTTCCTGGACGGGCTGCTGCTGCTGCGCCGGCACCGGGTAGCCGGCGCTCGGCACATCGACCTCGCTCAGCTGGCTGGGTTGGCACTCCCGGATCACTCTCGGGTCGTCGAACGCCGGTGTCGGCAGTGGCGGCTTCGACGAGTCGGAGGACCGCGGATGCAACGCTGTGGTCAGGTCGCCGGTCACGCTGCGACGCCAGGCAGACAGGTTGGGCACCTCGACGCCGAACCGGGTCTCGAGGAAGCGGAGCTGAGAGGTGTGGTCGAGCGGCGTCGAGCAGACGTAGCCACCGCGGCTGAACGGTGAGAGCACCAGCATCGGCACGCGGAACCCGAGCCCCACGGGGCCGGCAATGCCGTTCAGTTCCCCGTGCGACGCGGCGGTCGTGACGTACTCGCCCGGCGTGCCAGCCGGGGCGACGGGAGGCGCCACGTGGTCGAAGAAGCCGTCGTTCTCGTCGTAGGTGACGAAGAGCGCCGTCCTGGCCCACACCTGGCGGTGCGCCGTCAGCAAGCCCAGGACCTGGTTGGTGAACCACTCCCCCCTGGTCGGCGGTGCCGGTGGATGCTCGTCCTCTCCGACCGGTTTGCTGGGCGAGACCACCCAGGAGACCTGCGGGAGCGCCCCCTTGGCCACGTCGTTGGCGAAGTCGGAGGGAAAGGTCGCCTGAAAGGCATTCCTGTACAGCGCCGAGCTTCGGTCGGCGTAGCGCCGGAAGAAGAGGAGGCTGTTGTTGGAGACGAGCTGAGCCACCGGGCTCTCGGGCCGGTACAAGCTCCCCGGCGGGTTGTAGACCCGCCACGAGATCCCCTTGTCGCTGAGTAGCTCGGCCATGGTGGTCCAGCCGAGACTGAACTTCGCCGACGACGACCCGACGTTGCCCACAACGGGTCCGCCGGCGCGACCGTCCGGATCGATGGTGGCGGACATGGCCATCAGGTGGTTGGGGTCACTCGGGCCCAGCACCGAGCAGTGGTAGGCGTCGCAGATGGTGAAGGCGTCGGCCAGCGCGTAGTAGTAGGGCAGATCGCCACGGGTGTAGTAGCCCATGGTCAGCACACCGTTGCCGGGCCCCTCGTTCTGGGGCGCGGTGTGGGTCTGCACGAAGGCATTCATTGCGCCGCCGTTCCAACACTGGTGCTGTGGACCCCACTCGTGCGTCAGGTCCTTGGTGCACTCGGCGTCCATCGTGGCGGTGTCGAGGTGGAACGGCAGGAGGCGTCCCACCGGTGGCCGGGTCGTGTTCGGTGACCATGGTTGGGCGAAGACCCCGGGATCGCCCGGCGCATGGTCGTCGAAGCCCCGCACGCCCCGGTAGGTGCCGAAGTACGAGTCGAACGAGCGGTTCTCCTGGACGAGGAACACCACGTGATCGATGGCGCCGATGTCGGATCCGGCCGGCCTGACCGACGCCGCCCGCCGTGCCGTGGAGCCGGAGCAGGCCGCCAGGAGGGCGCCGGCGCCGGCGGCCAACCCGACGCTCAGGAGCTGGCGTCGGGACAGCTGATCAGGTCGGGACGTCATGGGCGCGCTCACCGCGGTCTCCCGGTGATACTAGGTGGCGCGGCGGTAGCCTTGAGATCGTTGCGTCGTCGATCGGGGGGCAGATGGCCAGCCGACAGGAAGAGCAGCAGGACACCAAGTTCTACCTCACGGGCAACTTCGCTCCGGTGCCCGACGAGCTGGGCGCCATCGATCTTCCCGTCGAGGGAGCGCTACCACCCGAGCTGTGTGGCCGCTACCTGCGCAACGGCCCCAACCCTGCGCCCGGGCGCGAGCCGAGCCACTGGTTCGTCGGCGACGGGATGCTCCACGGCGTCCGCATCGAGGACGGACGGGCCGAGTGGTACCGCAGCCGGTGGGTGTGCACCAAGGCGCTGGAGACGGGCGAGGACTTCGTCAAGGAGGACGGCAGCGTGGACCGGACGGTCGGGGTGGCCAACACCCACGTCGTCTGCCACGCCGGCCGCATCCTGGCCCTCGTCGAGACGTCGTTCCCCACCGAGGTGACGCCCGACCTCGACACCGTGGGTCCCTACGACTTCGACGGGCGACTGACGACCGCCATGACGGCGCATCCCAAGCGCTGCGCCACGACGGGCGAGCTGTTGTTCTTCGGGTACAGCTTCGCTCCGCCGTTCCTCACCTATCACCGGGCCACGGCCGCCGGCGAGCTCGTCCAGAGCGAGGACATCGACGTGCGGGGACCCACGATGGTCCACGACTTCAACGTCACGGCCAAGCACGTGGTGTGGATGGACCTGCCGATCGTCTTCGATCTCGAGCTGGCCACGCAGGGCCGGTTCCCGTACGTGTGGAGCGACGACTACGGCGCCCGGCTGGGTGTCATGCCACGGACCGGCGGCAGCGCCGACGTGAGGTGGTTCGACATCGAGCCCTGCTACGTCTTCCACCCGGCCAACGCCCACGAGGACGAGACAGGCGTCATCTCCGTCGACGTGGCGCGCTACCCCGAGCTGTGGCGAGGTGCGCCGGAGGGCTTCGATCGCACCGCGTCGCTCTGGCGGTGGACGATCGACCCTGCCGCTGGCGCCGTGCACGAGAAGCAGCTCGACGACCAGGCTGCCGAGTTCCCACGCATCGATCCCCGACGGGTCGGCCTGCCCCATCGCTACGCCTGGCTGGCCGGCTCCGGGCTCCTGGGGAACGGTGATGGCTTCGGGCCGTCGATCCTCAAGCACGACGCCGCCCGCGATCGGGTCGAGCCCTACCGGCTGCGGGCCAGCCAGTCCGCCGGCGAGCCCGTCTTCGTCCCGGCGTCGTCGTCGAGCGGTGAGGACGAGGGCTGGGTGCTCAGCTACGTCTACGACAGCGCCACGGACGGCAGCGAGCTGCTCGTGCTCGACGCCCACGACTGGGGGACGGCGCCCGTGGCGCGTGTTCCGCTCCCCCGCCGCGTGCCCTTCGGCTTCCACGGCTCCTGGGTCGACGACGACGAGCTGTAGCGCCGGACACGGGCGGCGGTCGGCCGGCCCGGGGCCCGGTCGGTGACCCTCCAGCGCCCGTGACCGGGACGAGAACGGCTCGTCGCTGCGCAGATCGGCGACGGTGTCCCCTCTGGGCCGTTTGGTCGCAACTGCCCGGGTTGCCGGCCGATCACGCAGGACAACGGGCCTCATGCGCAGAATCGAGGGTCCCGTGCGAGGCACACGGTTGGCAACGCCGGGGGGTCGCTCCGCTCACGGGGTCCCCTGGCGCACATGACCGATCGTCCGTTCGACTGGGCCGAGCACGCCGCCGAGCGCCGGGCGGAGTCCTTCGTCGACGTCGGCCGGGTCGACACCATCCGCCGGGGCCCGGCGGAGCTCGTGGAGCGGGCCACCGACTCACCGTCTCGGGTCGTGCGGGCCGCAGCCCGGCTGGCGGTGGCGGCGGACGCCAGATCGATCCCCATCGGCCATCGCCTGCGCCGTGCGTCGGCCCTGCTGCCGTCAGCGCCGGGTCCGGACCCCAGCGGGCCGCCGTCGGTGCTCCGGCGGGGTCTGCTCGGCTACTCGGCTGCACTCATGGCCATCGGCGCCAGCGTCGCCCTCGGGGTCATGCCCCGCGCTGCGTCTGTTGGCCTGGCGAGCGGTCAGCCCGTCCACCAGCCCGTGATCACCGCTCCCTCGTCACCGGTGGTGGGCGGACCGCCCACCAGCGCACCGGCGGCGACGACGACGGTCCCGGCGCCCGCCCCTCCATCGACGCTCGCTCCCACCACCACCGCTCCCAAGCCGCCACCGCCCGCGGCGGCGGCGACCAGCTCGAGCAGCTCGGCCCTGCCACTGCCGCTCCAGTACCTGAAGAACGGCTCGGTCGACAATGGCGTCGACTACTCCGCCCCCGGCGGCACGCCGCTGTACGCCATGGGCCCCGGCACGATCATCCAGGAGGGCATCAGCGGCTTCGGACCGAACGCCCCCGTGCTGCGGATCACCTCGGGCCCCCTGGCCGGGAAAACCGTCTACTACGGTCACTCCGGGCCCGATCTCGTCCACGTCGGGAACCAGGTGGTCGCCGGCCAGCAGATCTCCATCGTGGGCTACGGGATCGTCGGCATCTCGAGCGGCCCGCACCTCGAGATCGGCTTCTGGCCCGTCGGCGGCACAGGGGGCGGTCGGCCCATGCTCAACTACATCAACTCGGTGGTGGGGCACTCGACGGGCCGCTGACCTCGGTCGCCGACCGGGCGACCCCGGGCCACGCCCCGTGGGGCCAGGTGAGCACGGACACCGATCCACACCACGTCCATGACGGCCTCCACCAGCGAGCCGGCGGCGACCTGGGGATGATCGGCCCACCACTCGGCCAGCCCGTGGAGGCCCTGCTTGATGAGCTCGGTGAACAGCTCGAGACGCAGCTCCCGGTCGGAGTGTCCCGCCAGCAGCTCGGGCTCCCCCGCCAGTAGGGCGGTGAGGGCGGCAGTGGCGCCGGACTGCACCTGTCGGGCCGCGTCGGCCAGCTCGGGGTCTCCCCGGGGTACCACCAGGAGGACCCGAGCCGCCGCCGGGTGCTCGTCGACGTAGGCGAAGAAGGCGGCGATGGCGACCCGGACCCGGGTCTCGAGAGGCTGGTCCGCGCCCATCGCCCGGGCGCTCCGCCCCACGAGCTCGTCGCGAATGCTTTCCATCAGCTCGACGAACAGGTCCCGCTTCGACGCGAAGTGGTCGTAGAGCACGGGCTTGGTGATCCCCGAGGCGGCGGCGATCTCGCTCATCGACGCCCCGTCGTAGCCCCGCGTGGCGAAGGCCTCGACGGCGGCGTCGAGGATCCGCTGCCGACGGTGCGGACGAGACAGGCGGACCGCAGAGGTTGCGGACGTCATCGGGGACAGCCTAACCTACCTACCGGTAGGTAAGTTGTCCGGGAAGGTGAAGGAGTCGTCCAGATGAAGCTGCGCCCAGCATCGGAAAGGCTGTCGGCATCGGCGTCGGGAGGTGCGGGCACGCCGCCCGAGCTCACCGCGTTCGCCCGCCACAGGACCGCGCTGTTGACGACCTACAAGCGCGACGGCACGCCGGTCGGGACCCCGGTGACGATAGCCCTGGCGGGGAGCCGAGCCTTCGTCCGCACCTACGACCGGGCGGGGAAGGCCAAGCGCATGCGCAACCGGCCAGACGTGCGGATCGCTCCGAGCACCGTGCGGGGCAAGCCGCTCGGATCGGAGGTCCCGGCCCGCAGCCGCCTGCTCGCCGGTGATGAAGCGGTGGAGGCGGCGCGGGCCATCGCCCGCCGCCAGCCGGTCCTGCAGGGCGTCGTGGTCCCGCTGTTCCATCGACTGGCGCGCTACACGACGCTGCACTACGAGCTGACGCCCTACGCAGACGGCTGAGGGACGCCGGCCGCGCCACGGCGAGCCGACGGGCCCACGGGTGGCGACGCGCCTAGGCTCGTCTTCACGGGCGAAGGAGGTCGGGCCATGTCCACCGAGCACGAGGTGCGCTCTGGCACCGTCGACGAGCTGGCGGAGACAGTCGGGGCTGCCGAGCAGGACGACGCCATCCATGTGGTGCGGTCGGCGCCCGAGGTGTGCTTCACGTGGGACTACGAGCGGGCGAGGCCGCAGCTGGCCAAGCTCTACGAGAAGGCCAAGACGTCGATGTGGAACGTGTCCACCGACATCGACTGGGACATCGACGTGGACCCGGCCAAGATCGCCCGGGACCCGACCAACCCCCTCATGACGACGCTCAACATCGACCGTGCCGGCACCGTCTTCGAGCACCTGTCCGACGAGGAGTGGTACGACATCGGAGCAGCACAGCAGGCGTGGACGCTGTCGCAGTTCATGCACGGCGAGCAGGGTGCGCTGATCTGCACGGCGCAGATCGTCGAGACCGTTCCCTGGATCGACGCCAAATACTACGCCGCCACCCAGGTGATGGACGAGGCTCGCCACGTC
>VAWP01000060.1:63181-65402 GCA_005888295.1 Actinomycetota bacterium | reverse complement strand
GCGGCGCGGTGTCGAACACCCGCACGCCGGCGGTCCAGGCGGCGTCGACCGTCGCCCGCGCCTCCGCTTCGCTGACCGGCCGGTACAGGTTGCCGAGCGGCGCCCCGCCCAGGCCCAGCGACGCGTTCACCCCTTCGGCACCTGGAACCCGCTGGTGCCGCCGTCGATGGCCAGAGCGGAACCGGTGACGTAGCCGGCCGCCGGCGAGGCCGGGTAGACGATCGCCTCGGCGATCTCCGGCGCGGTGCCGAGCCGCCCGATCGGTTGGCGGGCAATGAGGTTGCTGCGGGCCGCCTGGGGATCGTCGGTCGCATCGAGCAGCCGGCCGACCCACGGCGTGTCGATCGTTCCCGGGCACACGCAGTTAACCCGGATGCCTTCCCCGACGTGGTCGGCGGCCATGGCCATGGTGAGGGAAAGAACCGCGCCTTTCGAGGCGCCGTAGCAGACCCGCCGGGGAAGCCCGGTCGTCGACACGATCGACGCAGTGTTCACGATGGCGGCATGGTCCGACCGGCGCAGCATCGGCAGGAAAGCGGCCGCGGTCCGCACGATGCCTTCTCTTCGACCGTGCCGACCGATCCGATACCGGCGTTGCAGACCAGGATGTCGACCCCGCCCAACTCACTGAGCGTCCGTTCAGCAGCCAGCTGCATCGAGGCGCGATCGGTGACGTCGGCCTCGATCGGCACGACCCGCTCGGACGGCGGCGGCGGCGCCAGATCGAGAGCCGCGACGGTGGCGCCCTCCCGCACCATCAACTCGGCGGTGGCCAGGCCGATGCCGGAGCCGGCGCCGGTGATGGCGGCCCGTAGCCCGTCCAACCTCATGTCAGTGCCTCCTCGGCCGCCCGTTGGATTTGCTGGACCGCGGCCGCCGGCGTCAGCGAGCCGCGGAGGGCGGCGTTGATCGAAACCCAACCGGCGTCCTCGATCTCGGGGAAGCGGGTCAGCGGCGGATAGGTGATCATCGCTTCCGCGATGGTTCGCCGGGTGATGGCCAGGCGCTGGCCGTCGACGTCGTCCAGCGGGTCGAGGGCTTCGACCCGGGCTGGGATCGAACCACCGGCGGCGTCGTGGGCCGCCGCTTGAGATGACGTCAGCCGAGCGATCAGGGCGACTGCGGCACCGACATCAGTGCACGTGGTCGGGATCGCCCACGAATGGCAGCCGGAATACGACACCCATCGTTGCCGCCCGGCTGGATAGGGCGCCGGGGCCAGGTGGTCGGCAACCGCGGACGACCGTATGCGGGCCGAGCCACCCGGCCAGGCCGCGGCCGCGTCGACTCGCCCTTCCAGCAGGGCGTCGTCGACCTGGTCGTAGTGCCACGACGGCAGATCGCCCGGCGCTTGTTCGGCCAACCGGCACAGCATCTCGACCGCCTCCACTGCTTCCGCGCTCTCCATCACCGGCTGGCCATCATCGGCGAACAGGCTGCCGCCGTTGGCCGTAACCAGCTCGAAAAACGTGCCGAACAGGCCCGATTCCCGGCCGGGGAAGCCGAAGGCGACCTTGTCGTCCAGCAGCTGCTGCCAGGTCGACGGCGGGCCGGCCAACCGGTCGGTCCGCCACCACAGCACCCGGACATCGATGTTGCGGGGCACGCTGAGCAGCGCGCCGCCGAACCGGCACAGGCCCACCGCGGCCGGAGCCAGCGGAGCGACGATGTCGTCGTCCACCAACTCGTCCAGCGGCAGCAGCCATCGCTGCTGGGAGGGGGCGTACTTGGAGTGGGTCGACAGCAGGTCGATCCGGTCGCCGGCAGCCAGCCGGGCCGCCACCTCGCGGTTCAAGGTGGGATGGTCGGCGTGCACGACGAACTCGACGTCTTCCCCCGCCAGCACGTCGTAGAGGCCGTCGTACATCGGCCCGCCGACCAGGGCGACCAGCAACGTCATCCGGCCGACCACACCTTGCCGTGCGGAAACAGGTGCTCGTCGCGGGAGGCCAAGTGCAGCTCGGCGCTGTACCCCGGCATCTCGGGCAGCAGGTAGCGGCCGCCGCTGACCCGGGCGGGGTCGACGAAGTGCTCGTGCAGGTGCTCGGCGTACTCGGTCATGCGGCCGTCGAGCGAGCCCGACACCGCGATGTAGTCGAAAGCCGAGAGGTGCTGCACGTACTCGCACAGGCCGACCCCGCCGGCGTGCGGGCACACCGGCACGCCGAACTTGTCGGCCAGCAGCAGCACCGCCACCGCTTCGTTGACCCCGGCCAACCGG
>VAWP01000060.1:62190-63036 GCA_005888295.1 Actinomycetota bacterium | reverse complement strand
TGGCCTCCGGCACGTCCCAGACCTGGTTGGCGTCCATCATCAGCCTGATGTCATCGCCGACGACCGAGCGGATGAGGGTGGCCCGGCGGGCGTCCTCCTCGGCGCTGCGGCCGACTTTCATCTTGAGGGCGGTCCAGCCGTCGGCCAGCGCCCGTTCGCACAGGCCGCGGACCATCGACTCGTCGTAGCCCATCCAACCGACGGAAGTGACATACGCCGGATAGCCGTCCCGCTGCAGTTCGGCCCTCCGCTCGTCGCGGCTCGCCACTTTGGCGCTGAGCCGGTCGACCGCTTCGTCCTCGGTCAGGGCGTCCCGCAGGTAGCGGAAATCGACGAGGTCGACGATCTCCCGCGGACCCATGCCGGCCAACAGGGCCCACAGCGGAAGCCCTCGACTCTTGGCGAACAGGTCCCACACCGCGTTCACGACCGCCGCGGTGGCCATGTGGATCACGCCCTTCTCGGGGCCGATCCACCGCAGCTGGCTGTCGCCGGTGATCCGCCGCCAGAACCCGCCCATGTCGCCGAACAGCTCGTCGGTGTCCATGCCGACCACGAACCGTTCGAGCCCTTGGGCGGCGGCTACGCACAGCTCGGTGCCCCGCCCGATGGTGAAGGTGAGCCCGTGGCCCTCCAGGCCGTCATTGCCGTCGGTGCGCAGCACCACGTAGGCGGCCGAATAGTTGGGGTCGACGTTCATGGCGTCGGAACCGGCCAGGGTGCGCGAGGTCGGGAAGCGCACGTCGAACACGTCCATGGCGGTGATCCGGGTCACGCCATGACGTCCTCGAACCAGGCGGCCAGCTCGGCCTCCATCCGCGACACCCGCCCGGGTTCGGCGGCAGC
>VAWP01000060.1:56963-62170 GCA_005888295.1 Actinomycetota bacterium | reverse complement strand
TCGGGAAAAGGCTCGTCCCGGATGGCGGAGAAGGCGTCGGGCTGGTACTTGAGGGCGACGTCCATGGCCATGTCCTCGGAAGCGACTTCCATGGCTTCCGGCAGGGCCGGCCGCACCAGTTTCCAGTGGCCGTCCCGCATGGCGGCGTTGCATTCCGCCACCGGCTGGTAGCGGTTCCACTGCCAGAACCGGGTCGGCGGCACCTCGGCCGGCTCGCCTTGCAACAGCGGCAGGACGTTGACCCCGTCGAGATTCGGGCCGTCGCTCGCCGGGATGCCGGCGGCGGCCAGCAAGGTCGGGAACCAGTCAGTCAGATGAACCAGCCCGTCGACCGGGTCCAGCGCCGGTAGCCCGGCCGGCCACCGCACGATTGCCGGCAACCGGATCCCGCCCTCGTAGACGAGGAGCTTGTGACCCCGGTAGCCGCAGTTGAAGCGGTCGAGGCAGTTGTCACCGTCGCCCCCGAATTGCGGACCGTTGTCGCTGGAGAACACGACCAGCGTGTTCTCGGCCGACACCATCGCATACAGCCGAGCCACCGCCCCGGTGAGCTCGCCCGACTCGGCGAACGGAGCGATGTCCGTCTCCGGCGCCTGCAACGGATAGTGCGGCGCGCTGTAGGCCAGGTGAAGGAAGAAAGGCTCGTCCCGGTGGCGGTGGACGAAGCCGATCGCCTCGTCGGTCAGCACATCGGTCAGGTAGCTGCCGTCGGACGGCGTGGTCGAGCCGTTGCGGTCGAGCCGCCAATTCCAGTAATCCGACCAGCCGCCCGAGAAGCCGGCGAACTCGCGAAAGCCCCGACGGTTGGGGTGGTACCGCTCGTCGAGGGCGCCGTTGTGCCATTTGCCGACCAGCCCGGTGGCGTAACCGTTGGCGGCGAGCGCCTCCGCGATCGTCCGCTCGCCCAGGCGGATGCGGTCGAGGCCGCGGCCCTCCAGGGTGTCGAAGGCGCCGGTGCGGTGCGGGTAGCGGCCGGTCAGCAGCGACGCCCGAGCCGGCGCGCACACCGGCGACGACGAGTAGTGCTGGGTCAGGACAGTGCCGGTCGCGGCCAAGTCGTCGAGCACCGGCGTGTGCGAGAGGCCGCCGTTGAAACACGAGAGATCCCCGTAGCCGAGGTCGTCAGCCAGGATGAAGACGACGTTCGGTGGCATCCCGTCGTTTTACTCGATGCGCCGTTGACGGGCGCCGAGCGGCGGGCAACGATCGGGTGTGCCCGCCAATCGACCGGCGCTGCAGTTCGGCGTATTGCAGTTCTTCTCGTGGCCCCGGCGGACCGTGCCGCTCGACCAGGTCTACCGACGGGCCCTCGACCGCATCCGCATCATGGACAAGAGCGGCGGCTACGACGCCGTCTGGCTGGCCGAGCACCACTTCAACAGCTACTCCGTCTGCCCCTCGGTGCACGTGATGGGAACGATGGTGGCGACCATCACCGAGCGGCTGCGGATCGGTACCGCGGTGTCGCTGGCGCCGATGTACCACCCGCTCCGGTTGGCCGAAGAGGTGGCGCTGCTCGACGTGCTGTCCGGCGGCCGGGTCAACTGGGGCGCCGGCCGGGGAAACGACCCCACCGAGTTCGGCGTGTTCGGGCTCGACTTCGGCAGCAGCTACGCCCGCTTCCGGGAGAACGTCGACGTGGTGCTTCGGGCCTGGCAGGAAGCCGTTGCAACAGCCGCACCCGCCGGTCTGGCTGGCCTCGTCGTCGCCCGACGCCATCGACTGGTCGGCGGCCCACGGCTACTCGATCCTGATGGATCCGCACTCGACCCACGCCGACCTCGGCACCAAGTACCAGGACTACCTGGGGGCCCTCGCCGACCACGGGCATTCCGCCGATGGCCGGGTGACGCCGATGGCTCGCCTGGTCGCGGTGGCGGCCACCGACGACGAGGCCCGCGAGGTGGCCCGCCGGGGCGCCGAGTGGACGATCGCGTCGTACATCAACCCGGCCAGGACCTCGTTCACGCCCGACCTCCGTCCCGCCTCGGCCCGGTCGGCGCCCGCCCCTACCGTCGACCCGGTGACCCGGTACGTGGACCAAGTCATCATCCACGGCAGCCCGAGCCGGGTGGTCGACGAGCTCCATCGGCTGCAAGACGAGATCGGGCTGCACTACCTGCTGTGCGCCCCGCTGTCGCACGAGTCGTTCCTGCGGCTGACCGAAGAGGTAATTCCCCGCGTCTGACGACTACGGTGGTAGCCGCATCGCGACGGGAGGAACGGATGTCGGGACAAGTACCGCTGGTCGATTACCTCGTGCTGGGGAGCGACCCTCATCTCATCGCCCATGAGTGCACGAGCTGTGGCGCCCGGTTCTTCGACCGGCGCAACGCCTGCGCCAACTGTGAGAACGACGAGTTCACCGACGTCGACATCCCCACCACCGGTGAGCTGCGGGCGTTCACCATCGTGTCGATGGCGGCGCCGGGCATCGAGGTGCCGTTCGTGGCCAGCGTCGTCGACTGCGACGGCACCAGCGTGCGGGGCAACATCATCAACACCCCGCCGGACCCCGACCATGTGAAGTTGGGCATGAAGGTCAAGCTGGCGACATACAAGGTCGGCACCGACGACCAAGGCACCGAGGCCATCGGCTTCGGCTTCGAGCCGATCTAATGATTCGCTCCGGTCCATCCTGGACCTCCGCGAAAATTCGCTTCGCCGACCGGCCAAGCCGGATCGGCTCCGCACACCGGACTCGTATCAGCACCGGAGCGGCCATCCATGGCCGCGCATTCAACGCCTCAGGAGGCAGCCATGGCGAGTGACGACATCTGGATCCTCGGGATCCACATGACCAAGTTCGGCAAGCATCCGGACAAAGACACCGTCGACCTGGCCGCCGAGGCCACCCGAGCGGCCCTGAAGGACGCCGGCGTGACCATGAAGGACATGGGCATCCTGGCCGCCGGCAACCTGATGGGCGGCGGCGGCATCGGCCAGATGCTGCAGAAGCAGGTCGGCCAGACCGGCATCCCCGTCTACAACGTGGCCAACGCCTGCGCCACCGGCGCCACCGCGCTGCGCACCGCGATCATGGCCGTCAAGGCTGGCGAGGTGAAGTACGGCCTGGCCGTCGGCGTCGAGAAGCTGGCCGGCGCCGGCCTGTTGGGCGCGGGCGGAGCGGCCAAGAAGGACGGCGTCACCTACGAGCCCTCCGGCCGCTTCGGCGCGGTCGCCCCGACCGACGGCCGCATCGGCACTCAAACCATGCCCGGCGTGTTCGCCCAGATCGGCATGGAGTACGGCCACAAGTACGGCGGCACCAGCTTCGAGCTGTTCGCCCGCATCAGCGAGAAGAACCACGCCCACTCCACGCTGAACCCGCTGGCCGCCTACACCAAGAAGATGTCGCTCGACCAGATCATGAACGACGTCATGATCGCCTACCCCAACACCCGCCCGATGTGCTCGGCCAACTGCGACGGCGCCGCCGCCGCGGTCGTCACCAACGGCGAGACATTGAAGACGCTGTCGCCCGACCAGCAGCGCCGGGCCATCAAGGTCAGCGCGTCGATCCTGACGACCGACCCGTGGCAGGAGGCCTGCCAGGTCCTGCCCGAC
Organism: Actinomycetota bacterium; assembly: GCA_005888295.1. Lineage (GTDB taxonomy): Bacteria > Actinomycetota > Acidimicrobiia > Acidimicrobiales > AC-9 > AC-9. Next base: position 58,603 of record VAWP01000060.1, on the reverse strand, counting down.
GTCAACACGCTGACCCGCAACGCCGCCACCCAGGCCTACGAGCAGGCTGGCGTGTCGCCCGAAGACCTCGACCTGGTCGAGCTGCACGACTGCTTCGCCACCGCTGAGCTGGTCCACTACGACAACCTCATGCTGTGCGAGCCGGGCGGCGCCGTCGACCTGTTCGAGTCGGGCGCGACCTGGCGGGACGGCCGCATCCCGGTCAACGTCTCCGGCGGCCTGGAGTCCAAGGGCCATCCCATCTCGGCCACCGGCATCGCCAACATCTGGGAGGTCTGCAACCACCTCCGGGGCGAGGGCGGCGACCGCCAGATCGAGAACGCCAAGGTCGGCCTGGCCCATGTCATCGGCCTCGGCTCGGCCTGCGGCGTCCACATCCTCGAGAAGGCCGCCGCCTAACAACTCACGCTTTTGTGGCCCGTTTGCCCGCTATAGCGCTGCAAACGGGCCACAAAACGCAGGACGGATGACACCTTTCGGGTGATGCCGGGGCGGCGCCGGCCTGGTTCGCTGGATGGGTGAAGCTCGGCGAGCCGCCGGTCTCGGAGACTGAGTCCAGCTCGGCTTGGTCGCGGGCGCGCCAACGCTCGTTCGGCCCTGCTTCCGAGCAGCCGTACCGGCGCCGCACCAGCGACTGGATACGCCTGGCGGTGGGGCTCGCAGTGGTCCTCGTCATGCTGGCCCACCAGCACCACGAGAGCCAGACCGAGATCGACCTGTTCGACACGCTGCACGACCTGCCCCACGCCCTCGACTCGGTCGTCAGGCTGTTCTACGCCTTGGGCGCGCTGTGGGCGCTGGGCCTGGTCATCGTGGCCGCGCTGGTCGGGCGTCGCCATCGACTGGCCCGTGACCTGTTCCTGGGCGGCGCACTCACCTGGGCGCTGGCCCGGCTCATCGCCGCTTTGGTGGACGGGTCGTCGTTCGGGCGCAGCGTGGACGTGTTCGTCACCATCAAGCACGTCAGGCCCGAGTTCCCGGCCACCCGGGTGGCCGTCATCGTGGCCGTCATCTCGGTCGGAGCGCCCTACCTGACCAGGCCGGTGCGCCGGCTCGGCCAAACGCTGGTCTTCTTCATGTTCCTGGCCGCCATGTATCTCGGCGCCTCGCAGTTCGACGACGTGCTGGCCGCGGTGGCTCTGGGCTGGACCGTCGCCGCCGTCGTGCACCTGGCCTTCGGATCGCCGGGCGGGCGGCCCACGGTGAACCAGGTGCGGGCCGCCCTGGCCGAACTCGGCGTCACCGTGCAGAACGTCGTGCTGGCGGCCAGCCAGCCGAGCAGCGGCACCCACATGCTGGCCAGCGATGAGCGGGGCCCGCTGCAGGCCAGGGTGCTCGGCCGGGACGAGGCCGACGCGCAGCTGCTGGCCAAGTTCTGGCGCTGGCTGCTCTACAAGGAGGGCGGCCCGAGCGTGCACCTGACCCGCCTCGAGGACGTCGAGGAGGAGGCCTACGCCCTGCTGCTGGCTGAGCGGTCCGGCGTCCGGGTCCCCGAGGTGGTGGTGGCCGGTACGGCCGGGCCGGGCGCGGCGCTGCTGCTGACCCGGCCCCCCCAAGGCGTCGTCACCTTGGCCGAGGCCGATCCCGACATCGTGACCGACGAGCAGCTGACCGAGATGTGGAGCCAGGTCGCCGCACTG
>VAWP01000060.1:56258-56922 GCA_005888295.1 Actinomycetota bacterium | reverse complement strand
CTCGGGCACGACGACCACCGCGCCCCGACGGGCCGGCGACGTCGCCGAGCTACTGGCCAGCACCGCCCGCATCGTCGGCAACGAGCGGGCCGTTCGGGCCGCCATGGCGACCCTGGGGGCGGACGAACTGGTGGCCGCGGTTCCGGTCCTGCAGCCGGCCGCGCTGAGTCCTGAGGTTCGTCCCCCGGGCCGCCACGAAGGCCGCCGGGCCTTCGCCAAGCAGCTGGCCGAGCTGCGCAACTCAGTGTCCGAAGCGTCGGGCACCGAGGTCCCCCCGTTGCAGGAGCTCCACCGGGTCAGCGGCTCCAGCCTGCTGATGGCAGTCGGCACCCTGATCGGACTGGTGGCCCTGTTCAGCCAGGTCGGCACCCCGGCCGACCTGTGGGACACCATCACCCGGGCCAACCCCGCCTGGCTGGCGACCGCGTTCGGGATCGGGCTGCTGTCCAGCGTCGCCTACGCCCTCGCCCTGATGGGCACGGTGCCCATCAACCTGCCGCTGGTCCGCACCACCGAGCTGCAGGTGTCGACCTCGTTCGCCAATCTGGCCGTGCCCGGGGTGGGCGGCACCGCCTCCCAGATCCGCTTCCTGCAGAAGCAGGGCCTCGACCTGGCCCAGGCGGTGTCCTCCGGCGGCCTGCTAGCCACGTTGTCCAGCATCATC
>VAWP01000060.1:28128-56195 GCA_005888295.1 Actinomycetota bacterium | reverse complement strand
GAGGCTCCGCCGGGCGGTGGCCACGCCGGCCAAGAGCGCGGCCACGACGGTGTGGGCCGCGGTCCGCTCACCCCGCTGCGTCGCCCTCATGCTGATCGGCAACAGCCTGGCGACGCTCATGTCGGCTGCGGTCTACATGGCTTGCATCGTGGCCTTCGGCGCGTCGGTGAACTTCTGGGCGCTCCTATCGCTGAACATCGTGATCGGCAGCATCGCCTCGCTGGTTCCCATTCCGGGCGGCGGCGCCGCGGTCTCCTCGGTGGGCATGTCGGGGGCGCTGGCCGCGGCCGGCGTACCGATCGAAACGGCCGTCGCCGCCGCCCTGATCAATCAGCTGGTGGTGAGTTACCTGCCCGCCATCCCCGGCTGGTTCGCCACCCAGGACCTGCTGCGGGCCGACTACTTGTAGCCGGTCGGCTTCGAAGTCGACCGTGCCGATCACCTAGGGTCTCCGCGGCAGACTCCAGCCACAAGGGGGCTTCACCGGATGACTTCGACCATCGCCGAGCGGATCATGGATCCGGCGTTCTGGCAGCTGCCGCTGGCGGAACGGATGGCCGCGTTCGCCGACGTGCGGGAGCAGGGACCGTTCGTCGAGGCCGGCTTCGAGAACCCCATGACCGGCGAGGTGGAGAAGTTCTTCGTCGTCACCAGGTACGCCGAAGTGGTGGAGATAAGCCGGCGGCCCCAGGACTTCTGTTCCGGCAAGGGCGCGCCCCAGATCCCCGACCTGCCCCAGGAGGCGCTCGAGTACTTCGGATCGTTCATCAACATGGACGACCCCAAGCACGCCCGCCAGCGGGAGATCGTCGGCCGCTCGTTCACGCCCCGGCAACTGCAGAAGGTGCTCGACTCGGTCGAGACGATCTGCACCGAGGTGATCGACGGCTTCTGCGACAAGGGCGAAGTCGACCTGGTCGAGGTGATGTCGCAGCCGTTCCCGCTGCTGGTGATCTGCGACATGATGGGCATTCCCCGCAGTGAGTTCCAGACCGTGCTGCAGGCGACCAACATGATCCTCGGGGGCGGCGACCCCGACTTCATCGGCGACCGGGACCCCATGACGGCGGCCATGGAAGGCGGCATGCAGCTGATCAGCCTGATGAACGACCTGGCTGAGGTGCGCCGCAAGAACCCGACCGACGACCTCACCTCGAAGCTCGTCCACAACGACGTCGGCGAGGACATGCTGCGGCCGGAAGAGATCGCGCCGTTCTTCATCCTCCTGGCCGTGGCCGGCAACGACACCACCCGTACCGCCATCAGCCACGGCATGAACCTGCTGGCCCTGAACCCGGACCAGCGGAAGATATGGCAGGACGACCTCGACGCCGTCACCCCGACCGCGGTCGAGGAGATCGTGCGGGTGGCGTCGCCGGTGACGTTCATGCGCCGCACCCTCACCCGTGACCTCGAGCTGTCCGGCCACCAGTTCCACGAGGGCGACAAGGTCGTCATGTTCTACGGCGTGGCCAACCGCGACCCTCGGATGTTCGACGACCCCGAGCGGTTCGACGTGCTGCGCAACCCCAACCCGCACGTCGGCTTCGGCGGACCGGGGCCGCACTTCTGCTTGGGCGCTCATCTGGCTCGTCAGGAGATCACGACGATGTTCCGCGAGCTCCTCGGACGGGTGCCCGGCATCCACACCACGGGTGACCCCGAGCGACTGCTGTCCAACTTCATCAACGGCATCAAGCACCTGCCGGTCGCGGTGGCGTAGATGTCCGGCTAGTCCGGCAGCCATCCCAGATCGACGCCGAGCTGATCGGGGAGCGCCGACCGTCCCGCCGGGTTGACCCGCACGACTCGTCGCTCTGCTCTGCTGACCCAGCCCAGGTCGAGGAAGCGCGCCAGCAGGGCGGCGCCGAGCCACCCGCTCAGGTGCGGACGCTGCTCGCTCCAGTCCACGCAGTACCGGATGAGGGGACGGCGGGTCGGCGGGTCGAGGGGGACGTCGAGGCGGGTGAGCGTCTCCCGGCCCGAGGAGGTGAGCACGAACCGCTTCGCCCGTCCGGCGCCGAGAACCGGGTCGTCCCGGCCGTTGTCCGACCCGTCGACCTGCAGGAGGCCACCGGATACCAGGGCGTCGCAGAGCTCCACCCCGAGACGGCCCGCCAGGTGGTCGTAGCAGCTGCGGGCCCGCCTGATCGCCTCGGCGTGGGTGGCCTGACGCAGCGAACGGACCGGCCGCGTGGGGGCGACGCGCGCGAGCGCCTCCAGGGCCTCCGCGATCTCGGGGCTGGCGAGCCGGTAGTACCGGTGCCGGCCCGACGTCTCCACGGTGATCAGCCCGCCGTCCACGAGACGACCGAGATGGCCGGAGAGCGTGGAGGGGGCGACGCCGGCCTCCGTCGCCAGTGTGGTCGCCGCCATGGCCCGCCCGCTGGTCAGGGCCAGGAGCACGGTGGCTCGGGCCGGCTCCCCCATGAGCGCTGCCACCGTGGCGACGTCGACGTCCCCCTGCATGACATCACCCTACGGCCACCACGTTTCGGCGCAGGCCGAAGCGTCGGATGGTGATGCTGGGTGGGTGACCGACCTCGACCGGCTCGACGCGCCGGCTGTCCACGAGCCCTCGCCGCGGCCGCCGCCGTGGTCCCTGGTGGCGATCTTCGCCGCCTACTTCATGGTCATCCTGGACACGACGGTGGTCAACGTCGCCCTGCCGGCTCTGTCGAAGGACCTGCACACCGGCACCACCGAGCTCGAATGGGTCGTCGACGCCTACAGCCTCGTCTTCGCCGCCCTGCTCCTGTCGTCAGGGGCACTCGGGGACCGTCGGGGCGCCAAGGGCGTGTTCCAGGCCGGGGTGGCGCTCTTCACCGGCGCGTCGCTCGCCTGCGGTCTCGCGCCCTCGACGGGCGTGCTCGTCGGTGCCCGCTGCGCCCAGGGCCTCGGCGCCGCGCTCGCCGTGCCGGCCTCGCTCGCCCTGTTGCAGGACACCTACTCCCAGCAGGCGGCTCGAAGGCGGGCACTCGGGATCTGGGGCGGCGTGGCCGGCGTCGCCGCCGGTGCGGGGCCGGTCGTCGGTGGCGCGTTGGTGAGCGGCTTCGGGTGGCGGACCGTGTTCTTTCTCAACGTGCCGATCGGGGTGGCCGGGTTGGCGCTGGCCGGGCGGTACGTGCCCCCGTCGCGCCGGCGTCCTCACGGGGCCGACCCCGGCGGGCAGCTCGCGGCCATCGCCGCCTTGGCCGGGCTCACCGCCGCCCTCATCGAGGCCGGTCACCAGGGGTGGGGGGCGCCCGCGGTGCGAGCCGGTTTTGCCGTCGCGGTGGTGGCGGGCGGCGCCTTCGTCGCCATCGAGCACCGCGTCCGGTCTCCGATGCTCCCGCTCGGGCTGTTCACCTCGCCGAGCTTCTCCGGCGCCACCATCGTCGGGCTGCTCATCAACCTCGGGTTCTACGGCGAGCTGTTCGTGATGAGCCTGTACCTCCAGCAGGTCCACCATCTCACCGCCCTACTGGCCGGGGTGGTGCTGCTGCCGCAGATGGCCATGGCCGTCGTGGGCTCGATCACGTCGGGTCGCGTCATGGCCCGCACCGGTCCGCGCCGGCCCATGCTCCTGGGCCTGTGCCTCGGAGGGGTCGGGCTTCTGATCCTGGCGGTCGTCGTCGGTGCGCACGCCGCCTACATGCTTCTGCTGGTCCCCTTCGTCGCTGCGGGCCTCGGCATGTCCTTCACCATGCCAGCAGCCACGGCGGTCGTCATGGAGGCGGCGCCGCCCGAGCGAGGGGGACTGGCCTCGGGAGCGATCAATTCCGCCCGTCAGGTCGGCGGGGTGATTGGTGTGGCCCTCCTGGGGAGCCTGGTCGCCGGCCCGGGTGCCTTCATCCCCGGACTACGCGTCGGGCTCGGCATCGCCGCTGCCGCGTTCCTGCTCGGCGCCCTCCTCACGGCCTTCGCGGTCGAACGCCGTGCCGCCTTCTAGACCGCGTCGCGGTCGGCATCACGCCGCCTCGGCCACGCCCATCCAGAAGTCGTCGAAGCCGTCGCCTGGGCCGGTCATCGCCCGCTGGGTCAGGAGGACGGCAACGGTGCCGCGCACCGGGTCGACGTGCGCGGTGACGCCCGTTCCCCCGGTCCAGCCCCAGCGGCCGGGTGCCATCCACGGCCGGGCGACCTCGACGTCGACCCCGGTGGCCAGGCCCCACGACCCGCCGGGACCGACGATGGGACGCGCCTGCTGACGCTGCGCGTCGGTGAGGGCGTCAGCCGTCATGAGCGCGACCGACTCGGGCCGGAGGACAGGCGCGCCGCCGTCGGCCATGGCACAGCAGAAGCGCAGGACGTCCGACGCCGTGGACACCAGGCCCGAGCTCAGCTCCTCGAAGGTGGGCGGGCCGCCAAAGTCGCCGTCGGGCGGGTCGAGCACCTCGAGCCCGTCGGGTCCGGGAAGGTAGGCCGTGGCCAGGCGGTCGACCTCCGAGGTCCCGAAGGTGGTGGAGGCCATGCCGAGCGGACCGGTGATACGGGTCGCGACCAGGTCGGACAGCTGCGAGCCCGTCGCCCGGGCCAGCAGCACGCCGAGGAGGTCGATGCCGGTGTCGTACAGCCAGCCCTCGCCGGGCTGAAAGGCCAGCGGCAGGTCGGCGACCCGCGCCACGAACTCGTCTCCCGACATCTTCGGGATCAGCGGTCCGGGGTGGACGCCGCGGTCGAGCATGGCGCGGCGCACCGGGGTGTCCGCCATCCCGATACCCCAGCCCGAGGTCCCCGTGAGCAGGTGCCGGACCGTGATCGGCGCCCGCGCCTCGGTCGTGCGATCGAGCTCTGCGTCAGGAGCAACCAGGACGCGCGGGCTCGCCGTCTCCGGTAGCCAGCGGGCGACCGGGTCGTCGAGCGCGATCAGGCCGTCCTGCACGAGTGTCAGGGTGAGCGCACCGCCGATGAGCTTGGTGACCGAGGCGATGCGGAAGAGGGTGTCCTCGCCCATCGGCGGGCTCTCGCGCTCGACGGCTCTCCTGCCGCCGGCGTGGAGCTCCACCTGCCCTCCGACGCGAACCGCGGCCACGTAGCCCGGGATCGACCCGGACGCCACCTGCGCGTCCTGCACCTCCCAGATCCGCTCGAACCTCGCGTGCGCGACCGGCTCACTCGACCTTCGTTGTGTCATATGCCCTGTGGATCCTACGACTGCGCCGACCAACCGATGACTTCCGTAGCGCCCGGTCGTCGAAGCTGGCAGACGCGCTCACCCGGAGCGCCGGTCATGAGGGAGGCTGCCCATGAGCGACGACGAGACGCAGATCCGCCAAGTGCTGGACGAGACGGTGGCGGGGTTCCGAGCCAAGGACGCCGAACGCATCGTGGCGCACCGCGGTCGTCGAAGCATGGCCAGGGCTCCCATGCGATCGCCGAGCTTGGCTGCGGATCTACGACGGCGTGGTGGACGGCGGGTAATTGTTCGACGAGCGGGCGATCTGATCAGCCGCCAGGTCCGCTGCTGCCTGCGCTCTCGCGCGTTGGCGTCCGAGTGCCCAAGGCACCCCGGCGAAACCGAGAACCCCGACGGCGGTGAGCCAGAAGAACACCGCATCCCCTGCCGTACCTGTGATGGTGCTTAGTACAGCGAACACGATGTTGACAGCCGCGATTGGCAAGAACACCCAGGTCTGCCAGCGCCTGACTCGCAGCCGTTGTGTCGATGCCATGACGGCGTTGGCGCACGAAAGTACGCAGAGCGCCAACCGCGGATCAGAAACCGGCTTGCCCCGTTCGACAGCGCGTACGACAGCGGCACGGTCCGACGGTGGCAACTCGGACAGCTCCCTGACGCGCCACTGGGAGCGGAAAAGGAGTTCTTCGCGGCGCCAGAACCAGTCCCGGAACACGGCAGCATTCTGGTGCATCCAGCATCGGCGGGCCAGTTGCCGGCAAAGTCAAGCCGGACCACAACCAGGAGGAACTTTGTGCCCCCGGCAGGATTCGAACCTGCGACCCGCTGCTTAGAAGGCAGCCGCTCTATCCACTGAGCTACAGGGGCATGATGACGCGTACGACGCCGCACAAAATGATAACGGCAGCGCGCACGACTGCATGGTTCGTCGGTTGTGTGTCCGTCGCCGTGCGGCTCGACCGCCTGGCGCTCGACTCGGGGAATCTGCCGTCTCGCTGCGGCTGCGTCCTATCGTGGAGGCCTGGAGCTGTCACCTCACCCAGGAGGAGATGGTCTGCATGGCCGACGAGCCCAACCCATCCGAGCCCGCGGCCGATCGCCCCCCGCCGGGCGCCGCGTGGAGCCCGCCGCCGGAGGGCGCTGGCCAGGGACCGCAACCACCGGTGGCCGGCCGGCGCTCGGCTCGTCGCGGCTGGACAGCTGGGAGGATCGTCGCTCTCGTCATCGGCGTGTTGCTGGTTCTGGTCTCGCTCGCTCTCGTCGCCCTGGGTGGCGCAGCCACCTGGTTGGAGACGCACAAGGACCACGGGTACGTGAGCACCGGGTCGCGTACCCTGTCGACCCCTGGCTACGCCCTGGCCAGCAACCGTCTCGACCTGGGGAGGGCTCGGTGGAGGCTGCTCGGCACGCTCCGCATACGGGCCACCGGGCAACCATCGAGCACACCCGTCTTCGTGGGCATCGGTCAGGCCGACCAGGTGGCCCGCTACCTGACAGGCGTGCAGTACACCACTGTCGACAACGTCTTCACCTACAGCAGCGGCCGGAATGTCGTCCACAACGGCGGTGCCCCGCCGACACCTCCGGGGGCGGCCAGCATCTGGACCGCACGGACCAGCGGGGTGGGCACCCAGACGCTCGTGTGGCCGACGAAGGGCGGCAATTGGTCGGTCGTGGTCATGAAGGCGAGTGGAGCGCCGAACGTGAGCGTGCATGCGGACGTGGGGGCGACGTACCCGCCGCTGCCCTGGGTGGCCCTCGGCCTCGTCGTCGGCGGCCTGCTCCTCTTCGCCGGGAGCGCTGCGCTCATCGTCGTCCCGGTTCGTCGAGCGACGCGGCGGGGGTAGGAGCGCAGCGACTCGACGGCTGGAGTCGGCGCCCGAGCGGCTACGAAAGGCCCCTCAGGCGCCAGCTCCGGCGCCGCTGCCCGTCCGCTTGCTCATGGTCGTCCCCTCCCAAGCACCACGAACATCCGGACTCGCCTACACGATGGACCCCGAATCTTACGGCGCCCTGACGCGACGCTGACGATTTCTGACACTGACGCATCTCGAGCGCGCCGCCCACGATCGGCCGCGCTGTGGCCTCACCATCGACCGGTCAGGAGCTGCCACCGCCGATCCCTACCGGCCGACGGCGCACACCTCGCCGAAGGCATCGCGCAGGCAGTCCATCAGGCTGTCGGGATCGGTGACCGCGGCAGAGTCCATGGCGACGCCGATGTTGGCCTGGTCGGTGCAGCTGAACAGGGAAAGGTTGAGGGCGGCACCAGCGTTGGGCCCGAAGGGGTACACGCTCTCGACCCGCGACCCCGCGAAGTAGACGGGCACGGCGACGCCTGGGACGTTGCTGGTGACGAAGTCGACGCCGCGCATCATCGTCTGGAACGCCGCGGTCGAGAGGCTCGTGCCCAGTCGGTAGAGCACGCCGGCGATGGGAGCGGCGAGGCCGAGAGCCGGCTCGGCCCGCACCTGGCTGACGAGCCCGTGGACGGCCCGCATCCGCCGGCCGGGGTCGCCGATGTCGAGGGGGACCTGGAACCGAACGGGCGCGAACTGGTTGCCTCCCGCCACCTCGCTGTCGCCGTGGCGGATGTTCACGGGCATCTGCATGCGAAGCGCGTCGGCGCTCGAGCCCTGGCGTCGGTGGTACCGACCCAGCCCGCCCACCGTGGCTGCGACGAAGGCGTCGTTGACCCGGCCGTCGACGGCCTTGGCCGCCGCCTTGAGGTCGTCGAGGGCCACGTCGAGCACGTCGAAGTGCCGGCCGAGCGAGCGCCCGGTCATGACCGGGCTCAGCGGCTCGGTGGCCGGTGCCATGGTCCGGGCGATCGACGCAGCCGTCCCCGTGACCTGCCGCCACGCCTCGACAGGATCCCGCCCCGTGGCGGCGAGCGTGGAGAGCACGGCGCCGGCCAGGCGCCGGCCGGAGCCCTCGACCTCGCGGATCTCGTGGCCCAGCCCACCGACGAACCGGCGCGCCAGCGAGGGGATCGACCCCTGGGGCTCGTCGGGCATGGGCCCGCGCTGCTTCCAGCCGTCGCGTTCGAGATCGAAGAACGCCATGGCCATGTTGACGAAGCCCACGCCGTCGGTCATCGAGTGGTGCAGCTTGAGCAGGACGGCGCAGCGGCCGTCGGCGAGGCCGTCGACGACGACGACCTCCCACAGCGGTCGGGCCCGGTCGAATCCCTGCATGGCAAGCGGCTGGGCGATATTCAGCACGTCGCGCATCGATCCCGCACCGGGCGACCGTACGTACCGCACGTGGTAGCCGAGATCGAACCCCGGATCGATCTCCCATCGAGGGGGCGCGACCGAGAAGGGGTGGCTCACCACGCGCTGGCGCAGGCGCGGCACCAGCCGGCTGGCCCGATCCCACACGTCGGTGAAGACCTCACGGTCCGGAGGGCGGTCGAGCAGGGCCACACCCGTGATCGTGGAGCGCAGGAGAGGGTCCTTCTCGATGACCCACATCAGTGCGTCGGCATTGCTCATCCGGTCGTCGTACTGCAGCTCGGCCGCCACGCAGATCCCCCCTTGGGACACGCCCTACGGCGAGCTTAGAACGGAACCGTCACGCGCCGCTGGTCTGCACGAAATCGGCCACCACCCGCCCGAGCTCCTCGCCCCGGTCCTCCTGGAGGAAGTGGCCGGCGCCGCCGATCGTCGTGTGCGGCTGACCGTTCGCGCCGGGAACCGTGCGACAAAAGATCGCGTCGCCGCCCCGGGTGATCGGGTCACCGTCGCTGAAGGCGGTGAGGAACGGCTTGTTCCACTGGGCGAGCACGTCCCACGCCCGGCGGTTGGCGCTCGCGGCCGGGTCGTCGGGCCGGGTCGGCACGAGTGCCGGGAACATGCGGGCGCCTTCCTTGTAGGACTCGTCCGGAAAGGGCGCGTCGTACGCCGAGACGGCGTCCGGCGACAGCGGGGAGGTGCACCCGCCGGCGACGATCGCGCCGATCGGCATCTCCGGGGTCTCTTGCGAGTACCGCTGCCACGCCATGAAGGCGTCGGACAGTCCCTGGTCGCCGGTGGGAAGGCCGGTGTTGGCCGCCACCACCCGCGTGAAGCGGTCCGGGTGCTCGGCCACCAGGCGCAGCCCGATCAGCCCGCCCCAGTCCTGGCCGACCAGCGTGACGTCGACGAGGCCGAGACCGTCGAAGAGCGCGGCTCGCATCCACTCGACGTGCCGCACGTAGCTGTAGTCACCGCGCTCGGCCGGCTTGTCCGACCGCCCGAACCCGACGAGGTCGGGGGCCACCACGCGGAGCCCGGCGGCCACGAGGACGGGAACGACCTTGCGGTACAGGTAGCTCCAGGACGGCTCGCCGTGCATGAGCAACGCCACCTCGCCGGTCGGGGGACCCTCGTCGAGATAGTGGACCCGCAGAGTGGCGTCGTCGCCGGGCACCTCGACGAAGTGCGGCTCGAAGTCGAAGTCCGCCAGCCCGCCGAAACGCTCCTCAGGAGTCCGCAGGACCCTCACTTGTCCAGCAGCCAGGGCCTGACGATGACCCACGCCTCCTCGGGGCGATCGGGGTCCATGTGGAGCTCCATGGGCTGGGGTGGACCAGGTGGCTCGCCGGGAGCCTCGACGACGATGGCGGGGTCCTCCCGCGGCAGCTCGAGCGCCTGACGCAGCCCGAAGGCGATGCCGGTCAGGATGGCGCCGGTCGCAGAGCGCCGCCGCCAGTCCTCCAGGGCGGGTGGGAGCGCCGTCCGCAGCTCGGGATGGTCCGAACCGCTCTCCCGGTCGTCGACGTCGGCCATCGCCCCCAGCCTACTTCCAGCCACGACAGGTCAGGCGGGCCGGCCGCTCGGGGTCTCGTCGGAGAGCCGGGCGACCGCCAGCGCCCGCAGCTCGGCGGTCTTGATCTTGGCGTTGCCCGTCTGGGCCAGGTCGCGTTCCTCGAAGAACAGCACCCGCCGCGGGATCTTGTAGGACGCGATCCGGCCCCGGAGGAACCCCTGGACATCGGCCTCGGTGACGCCCGCTCGGTCGTGCGCGACGGCCGCCACGACGACCATCTCGCCGAGCGTCGCGTGCGGCACGGCCACCGCCAGGGCGGCGGTCTCGATCTCGACCGGCGAGACGTTCGCGCCCGCCGTCTTGATGAGCTCGTCCGTGCGACCCGTCCAGTGGAGCAGGCCGTCCTCGTCGACGAACCCGGCGTCGCCGGTATGGAAGAAGCCGTCAAGGTCGAAGCACTCCTCGGGCGCGACCTTGAGGTAGCCCCTCATGAGGCATGTTCCCTTGACCGCTATGCCGCCGTCGGCGCCGGCCGGCTGTGGTCGTCCGGTCCGAGGATCGATGATGCGCACGTGCATGCCGGGCAGCACCGCGCCCTGGTTGCCCGTCCTGGTCTCGATCGGGGTGTCGGCCGGCAGGGAGCTCAGGATCGTGAACGTCTCGGTGAGCCCGTAGGCCGCTCTCGGGCTCCACGCGTCCCCCAGCTCGACGGACGGATGGCGGCCCCAGCCCGTGAACGACTCGATGTGCCGCAGCGCCGAGAGGTCTCGCTCTTTCCAGTCGGGGTGGTCCTCCAGGTCGGCGATCTGATGTGGCCAGGCGTACGGAGTCGTGATCCTCTCGGCCTCGAGCAGAGCCAGCGATTCGGCCGGCTCGAAGCGCTCCGAACAACGGGTAGGGGCTCCATACCCGGTCGTCGGCGTCGAGGCAGAGATGGCGCACGAAGCGCCAGCTCTGCAGGCTCGGAGCGCGGTGGCTGTGCAGCACGCCCTTGGGGCTGGCCGTGGAGCCAGAGGTGTAGATGACGATGGCGTCGTCGAACGGCGACACGCCCGCCGCGCAGGCGTCGAGCTGTCGCTCGGTCACCTTCGCTGCGTCGGCGGAGAACGCCGCCCAGGAGCCCCTTCCCAGGCACACGACGCGGCGCAGGTGGGGGAGACGGCCGTCCATGGCGCGCACCTGGTCGAGGTACGCATGTCGACCGAGTCCCTCCTGGAGCAACAGCACGGCGGTGTCGGAGTGCGCCAGCACGTGCTCGAGCTCCGGCGGCTCGTAGAAGGTGTTGACCGGCACCAGGACGCCTCCCGCCATGGCCACGCCGTAGGCCGCGGCCACCCACTGGGGCCGGTTGCCCATGAGGAGCCCGACGCGCGTTCCCTTGCCGACGCCGGCCGCCAGCAGCGCCCGCCCGATCCCGCGGGCCTCGCGACCCAACTCGTCATAGGTCCACCGGACGGTCTCGGCCGAGCCGCTCTCGCGGAACGCCACTGCCTCCCGCTGCCGGTACCGCTGCACGACCTCGCCGAGGAAGCCGCCGAGGGTGAGCGGACCGATCCCGCCCTCGGTCTCCGGGGGTGGCCCGGAGAAGGTCGTCACGCCGGTATCTCGACCTCGACCGGCCCCTTGGCCATGACCGCGCCGTCCTGGGTGGTCATGACGACCTCGATGGTCACGACTCCCGCGCCGAGGGTGGGATCGTGTCGGGTCGCGGTGATCTCCCCGTCGAGGTAGGTCACGTCGCCCTCGAAGGCAGGAAAGCGGTACTGCACGGCGGAGTGACGCGTCAGGGCCCGGTCGCCGGCCCACATCGCCACGTAGTCGAGGACCCACGCGCCCATCGAGGCCCCGTAGCCGTAGGCCCGCGGCATGCCGATGACGCGCGCGTGGTCGACGTCGGTGTGGCCTCGCGAGGGGCCGCTGTACAGGCCGTCGCCCAGGGCGGGATCGGCCTTGGCCGCCTCGAGGTGGCGGTCCATCTCCGGCAACCACCCGGCCTCCGTGAGGTGGTCGGGGCCCTCCTGCACGTTGGAGCCCCAGACCGTGAAGATGTAGGAGCGCCACTCGGTGGCGAACGTCGAGAGGGTGTGGGGCCCGATGGGCCTGGTCGGCAGGCGCTGGCCCACCTCGACCTCCTCCAGCACGGGACCCGAGGACCCGGCCCTGCTGGCGACCCACGCCGCCCGCTGCTCGGCCACCGCGGCCAGGCGCTCCGGCGTCCACGTCGGAGCCGGTGCCGCCTGCTCGAAGAACCCCCGCCGGCGCGCTTCCTCGGCGAGGTAGCGCACGGCCGTCGACCATTGCCGGGCCACCATGTCGCCTCGTTGGTTGGTGTAGACGGTCTCGCCCCGGCTGAACATGGTGGGACCGGCGAACTTCGTGTCGGACACCTTGTAGTCCACGAACCGACGGCGCATGCGCAGGTGGTCGCCCGGAAAGATCCGGGGACCCCCGAACCACCACTCGTCGCCGCCGAAGATCATGTGGCTTCCCGGCAGGCTGCCGACGATGGCCGGGCCGGCACCGTGCCCGACGTCGCAGCAGATGGTGAACGACTGCGGCGCCAAGATGCGGCCCCATGCGCTCGCAGCCGCCACCTCGTCGTCATAGTGGATCGGGTTGGGGTACTGCATGCCCTGCGCCCACCGTCGGATGTCCGTCACCGTGACGGGCTCCTTGAGCTGGCCCCCGCCGACGGGCCGTCCCACGTGGCGGTCCACGTCGCTGGTGTCGAGCACGACTGCGTCGCCGACCTGCGTCATCGTTCAACCCCCGGGGCTCGTGCTCACTGACGGCCGTGTCAGCAAAGACCCTACACCTGGCGGCGCCGGATCGTGCCAGGCTGTAGTGCCATGGACCTGCCCGTCATGCCTCCCGTCGAGCCCATGCTGGCCAAGCTCGCACGCGCCCTTCCGCCGGGCGGGGAGGTTCTGTATGAGCCGAAATGGGACGGGTTCCGGACCATCGTGTTCAAGGACGGGGACGAGGTCGAGCTGGGGAGCCGCAACGAGCGGCCCATGACCCGCTACTTCCCCGAGGTGCTGGACTCGGTGCGGGCGTCACTTCCCGCGCGCTGCGTCGTGGACGGGGAGATCGTGATCGCCGGCACCGACGGGCTCGACTTCGACGCCCTGCAGCAGCGCATCCATCCCGCCGAGTCGCGCGTGCGGCGCCTCGCGGCGGAGACGCCAGCGTCGTTCGTGGCCTTCGACCTCCTCGCCCTCGACGACGAGGACCTGCGGGCGACACCGCTGCGCCAGCGCCGCGAGGTGCTCGAGGGGGCGCTGGGATCTGTCCGTTCGCCGATCCACCTCACCCCGGCGACCACTGATCGAGAGCTTGCCGCTCAATGGTTCCAGCGCTTCGAGGGCGCGGGCCTCGACGGCATCGTCGCCAAGAGCCTCGACGACCCCTACCGCGAGGGCAAGCGGGCGATGGTCAAGGTCAAGCACGAGCGGACGGCGGACTGCGTCGTAGCCGGGTTCCGCTGGCACAAGCACGGCGGCATCATCGGGTCCCTCCTCCTCGGACTGTTCGACGACGACGGCACGCTCCACCACGTGGGGGTGACAGCCTCGTTCTCCATGGAGCGGCGGCGGGAGCTGGTCGCCGAGCTCGAGCCGTACCGCACTGAGGATCTGACCGGCCACCCGTGGCAGGGCTGGGCCGAGGCCGAGGTGGTGGCGGCGACCGACGAGGGCCGCAAGCCGGGAGCCCGCAGCCGCTGGAACGCCAAGAAGGATCTCAGCTGGGAGCCTCTTCGCGCCGACCTGGTGTGCGAGGTCGCCTACGACCACCTCCAGGGCAACCGCTTCCGGCATGCGACCACGTTCCGCCGGTGGCGGCCCGACCGCCAGCCCGAGAGCTGCACCTACAGCCAGCTCGAGACGGCCGTCCCCGAAGAGCTGGCGACGGTCTTCGGCACGCGCGGCGCCCGATCTACCTGAAGCGCGCCGCGTCCTCGGCGGCGTAGGACGCCACGGCGGCGTCGGCGCGCGCCGTCACCTCGAGCCGCTCGACCACCTCGCCCAGCCGGTCGGCCGGGATGGCGCAGGTCACCTCGCCGCTCGACATGCCCGTGCGGGTGCGACTCAGCATGCAGCCGACGCTGGCGACAACCTCGTCCTGCTCCTTGGCCGCGGCGACGATGTGGCATTGGGGCTTGCCCTCCACCCGGAGGCCCGGCAGAGCGTCCGACAGGACCATCAGGGACTTGGCCGAGAGTCGGACGAGGACGACGTCGGGGTCGATGGGGGTGTCGGCGAGGGGCCCGTAGGTGATCGCACCGGGCCGGTCGCGGACGACAGGGATGTCAGGGATCATGTCCTCGGTGATCCAGCCAGAGTCGAGGAGGGCCGCGATGTCGGCTCGACCGCTGACCTCCTCCATGGTCGCCAGCCCGTGGGTCATCCTCCCGACGCTGCAGTTGCCATGGTCCTCCGGTGCGGTGGTGAAGGTGCGCTCGGTCCCCTCCATCCAGAAGACGCAGCCCGCCGGGACGCGTCCGGTGCGGCCGTCCGGCGTGGGCGGCGGCATCGGGGCGTCGAACGGATCGACCCCCGGCGGGGATGCGTCCGAGAAGGTGATGGCGATCGGCGGCGCGCTCGGATGGAGGCTGGATTGCAGGGCTTCAGCGAGTGTGGTCCACATCGGAACTCCGTTTCATCGTCTCGGCGTCTCAGCGCCGTGCGTGGCTGCTGCGACGCTTCTCAGGCGCTCGTAGTCGGCTTTGCCGTTGGCGGCCCGGCCGATCGTCTCCACGACGACCACGTGCCGAGGCGCCTTGTAGCTGGCGAGGCGACCCTTGACGTGGGCCACGACGTCCTCGGGCGCTGGAGCCGCACCCGGCTGCGGCTCGATGACGGCGCAGATGGCCTCGCCGAAGCGCTCGTCGGGAACACCCACCACGAGGGCGTCACGGACCGCCGGGTGGAGCTTGACGATCTCCTCGACCTCCTCGGGGAAGACCTTCTCGCCGCCGGTGTTGATGCAGACCGACCCGCGGCCGAGCACCCGCAGCGTGCCGTCGGCGTCGACCGTCGCATGGTCGCCGGGTATCGAGTACCGCGCCCCGTCGATCATCCGAAACGTGCGCCCCGTCTTCTCCGGGTCCTTGTAGTACCCGACAGGGTTGCGGCCCCGCACGGCCAGCAGTCCGACCTGGCCCGAGCCGGCGGCGACGTCCCGCCCGTCGTCGCCGATGACCCTGGCGTTGCGGCCGAGGACGAAACGCGCCGTCTCCGCCCGCCCCTTGGTGCTGGAGATCGACCTTCCCATCCCGAGCGCCTCCGAGGAGGCGAACGAGTCGACGAGCAGCATGCCCGGATGGTGGCGCAGCAGCCCCTGCTTGGTCGGCTCGCTCCACATCACCCCCGACGAGAGCACGACCCCGAGGCTGGAGATGTCCCAGCGTCCCGGCGACTCGTCGAGGACGCGGAGGATCGGCTTGGCGAACGCGTCGCCGACGATGGACATGACGTTGACCCGTTCCGCCGCCACGGTGGTGAGCAGCTCCTCGGGGTCAAACGCCCGGCTGGGTAGCAGGACGACCGAGCCCCCGACGCTGAGGCCGGTGAACCCGGTGAAGGCGCCCGTGCCGTGCATGAGCGGACAGGAGGGCAGGAAGACCGGTCCCGCACCTTGCAGCGTGGCGCGCACACCGGCGAGGCCGGCGTCCTCGGCGTGCTTGAGTGGCGCGCCGGCGTTGAGCGCCGCGAACAGGTCGTCCTGGCGCCACATGACTCCCTTGGGCATGCCCGTCGTGCCGCCCGTGTACAGCAGGTAGAGATCGTCTCCACTGCGGCCCCAGGGCGGAGCGACCCGCTCGCTGGTCGATTTGGCGGCATCCTCGTAGGCGATCGCCCAGTCGGGACAGGGACCGGACCCGTCGTCCACCCACAGCCAGCCCTTGACCCGCGGGAGGCGGGGACGAAGGCACTCGATCCGCTCGGCGAACGTCCCGTGGAAGACGACCGCCACCGCGTCGGCGTTGTCCCAGAGGTAGGCCAGCTCGTCGTCGCCGTAGCGGTAGTTGGTGTTCACCGGGACGAGTCCCGCCTTGAACGTCCCGAACACCGACTCGAGGTACTCCGGGCAGTTGTAGAGGTACTGGGCCACCTTGTCCTGGGCGCCGGCGCCGAGATCGAGCAGGGCGCGGGCCACGCCGTTGGCCCGTCGGTCAGTCTCGGCGAAGGATTGCCGCCGTCCACCGCGTCCGTGGGCCGGCCTCCCGGGCTGGCTCTGCACCAGAGCCGGAGCGTCGGGCAGCGTGTCGGCCACGACCTCCCACACGTCGGCAAAGTTCCAACCCGGCAATGCCTGCTCCTTACGGTTTGATGCGTCGTCCTGCTGGTTGCCCCTGGGGTCGGCCTCCCGGGCCGGCCCAACCCGGCATCGTGGGCGATCCTAGGGGCGCCACGCCGGTACGCTGAACCGCTGTGGATCTCGAGCTGCCGGGCGAGGACCATCCTCAGCGGACGGGCGTACGATCGTGGCTCGAGCAGCATCCCTACGCCGCCGGCCGCCAGCTGGCCGAGGCCGGGTACGTGGCCCCGCACTGGCCCCGACCCTGGGGACTGGACGCCGATCCCATCGCCCAGCTGGTGATCGACGACGAGCTGCGCCGAGCCGGCGTGGCCCGCCCGATCAACCCGATCGGCATCGGCTGGGCCGGACCCACGCTGCTCCACGCCGGCACGCGGGCCCAACAGGAGCGGTACCTGATGCCCATGCTGGCCGGCGAGGAGCTGTGGTGTCAGCTCTTCAGCGAGCCCGGGGCGGGCTCGGACCTGGCCGACCTCTCGACCCGGGCCGTGCGCGACGGCGACACCTACGTGGTCTCCGGCCAGAAGGTCTGGACGTCGCTGGCGCACCTGTCGCGCTTCGGGATCCTCCTTGCCCGGACGGATCCCGACGTTCCGAAGCACCAGGGCATCTCCTATTTCGTCTGCCCCATGGACACCCCCGGTATCACCGTGCGGCCCATCGTGGAGATGACCGGCGTGCACCTGTTCAACGAGGTGTTCCTCGACGACGTGCGCATCCCGGCGGAGAACCGGGTGGGTGACGAGAACCAGGGATGGGCGCTGGCGAAGGTGACCCTCGGCAACGAGCGGGTGTCGCTGTCGGGCGAGGGCGCCCTGTGGGGACGCGGCCCGACGGCCCAGGACCTGCTCGAGCTCGCTCGCAAGGCTGGCGGCGTTTCCGACCCCCACATGCGCCAGCGCCTGGCCCAGCTGCACATGGAGGCCGAGGTGCTCCGCCTCATCCGGCTCCGCACCGTCACCGCGGCGGTGAAGGGCCGCCAGCCCGGGCCGGAGGCGTCGGTGCGCAAGGCGCTGGCCGACGAGCACGGTCAGCGGATCATGGGCCTGGCCAAGGACCTGGCCGGAGCGGCCGGCATGCTGGCGGGGACGGGGCCCTTCGGGTCGACCGACGGCCAGTGGTCCTACGGCTACCTGTTCTCGCCCGCCCTCACGATCGGCGGCGGTACGTCGGAGGTCCAACGCAACATCATCGCCGAGCGGGCGCTGGGACTTCCCCACGACACCGACGTCGAAGCGGGTCGGACCTGGGCCGAGTCCCGGAGGAGCGCGCGGGCCTGAGGCGGCGCGCCCACCCGTCTCAACGAAATGCTCCCTCGCCGCTCAACAGGCCCCGTTCCCACCTCCGGGGGCTGAGCAGCGCAGCACGCGGATAGTCCTCGAACAGCCACCGTGCGAAGTTGCGACGCGTCCAGTCGGTGGCGCCGGCGACACGCACGGCGCCGCGGGCGCCCTTGCGGTGGCGGAGGACGCGTGACAGGGCGGTGGACAGGTGGTGGTTGGGGGCGAGATTGCGCGCCACCTCGCGGCGGTAGCGGTCGCCGACCCGCGCCGGGTCCTCGGCATCGGCGAGGATGGCGTCGGCGGCCAGCGTCGCAGTCTCCAGGGCCTGGGCGATGCCCTCGCCCGTCATGGGATCGGTCGCCCGGGCTGCGTCACCGGCGAACAGGACCCGTCCGCCGCCGGCCGTGAGCCGGCTCGTCGTGACTCGGGCCGGGATGGGCCAGGCCCGATGAGGCTCCAGCGGCTCCGCTGCCCCGAGCACCGTGCGCAGCGCGGGCCGTTCGACCAGGCCGGCCCAGACGCGGGCCATCTCGCCCGTGGGCCGTCCCGCCTGGCGGGGCAGGCCGAAGCCGACGTTGGCTCGGCCGTCGGGCAGCGGGAACGACCAGGCGTAGCCGGGCAGCAGGTCGGGCTCGAACCACACCCACATCTGGCTCGCTTCCGGCCCGACGCCACCGAAGTACTGCCGAAAGGCGTGCCACTCGCCCAGGTACCCGGGCTCCTCGCCCTGGCCCAGGGCCTTGCGGAGCGGGGACCACATGCCGTCGGCGCCGATGGCGTAGCGGGCCGTGACCGGGTCGGCGCCGTCGGCTTCCAGGACAACGCTGCCGTTCGCGGTGCGCGCCGCCGCGAGCCCGCAGCCGTCGAGGACGGTCGCCCCGGCCTGGCGCGCCAGCTCGACGAGGGCGGCGTCGAGATCGCGACGCTGGGCCACGGCCGCGTAGGTGCCCCGGTCGCGCGGGAACGGGAGCCGGACGATCCGGCCCGACGGCGAGCGGACGACGATGTCGTCCACGTGCTGCCAGGTCGCCACGGCTTTGGGATCGAGCCCGAGACGGTCGAGCCGCCGCAGGGCATCGGTGGTGAGACCGTCGCCGCAGCACTTGTCCCGGGGGAAGCGGGCCCGGTCCAGCACGACGACCTCCCGCCCCGCCCGGGCGAGGCGGACCGCGGCCGCCGAACCGGCGGGCCCGGCGCCCACCACGGCGACATCGGCATCGACCATCGCCCGAGGCTATGTCGTGGCGGCGTCGCCGCCCCGGCCGAGGGCGGCATCCAGCGCCCCCGCCAGGTCGGGATGACGAAACTGGTAGCCGGTCGCCTCCAGCCGGGCCGGCCGCACCCGCTGGCTGATCAGCACGGTCTCCCTCGCCATCTCGGGCCCGAAGGCCAGCGACAGGACGGGGGAGGGGACCCGGAGCAGTGTCGGACGACCGACGGCGGCGCCGAGGACCCGGGTGTAGTCGGCGTTGGTGACGGGGTTCGGGGCGGTGGCGTTGAGCGCGCCCTTGACACTGTCGTGCGTGATGGCGTGCAGGATCGCGCCGACCTCGTCGGCGAGCGCGATCCAGCTGACGTACTGCCGGCCCGGGCCCAGCTGGCCGCCGAGACCGAGCTTGAACAGGGGCAGCTGCTTGCCCAGAGCGCCGCCGGCGGCGCTCTGCACGATGCCCGAGCGCAGGTGCACGACCCGTATGCCGACCTTCTCGGCCGGGGCCGTCGCCGCCTCCCAGGCCCGGACGAGGTCGGCCAGGAACCCGGTGCCCGGCTCGCTGTCCTCGGTCACCTCCTCGTCGCCCCGGTCGCCGTAGTAGCCGATCGCCGATCCGCTGACCATGACCGCGGGGGGTCGGTCCAGGTGGGCCAGGGCACTGGCGAGCTGGCTCGTCCCGTCGACGCGGCTGTCGCGCACGCGCTCCCTGTGCGCGCTCGACCAGCGTCGAGCGAGACTGGCCCCTGCCAGGTGGACGAGGGCGTCCGCCCCCTCCATGGCCCTGGTGTCGACGGTGCCCGATCCGAGGTCCCAGCTGACGTCCGCCGGTCCCGCCGGGGACTTGGTGTGGCGGCGGACAAGGCGTCCGACCTCGTACCCCCTCGTCCGCAGGGTGCGGACGAGGGCGTTGCCGATGAGCCCGTGCGAGCCGCTCACGAGCACCCTCATGTCGGCCATGGTCGCGCGCGCTCGACCACTTGCCGCACGCAGGCGGCGAAGGCGTCGGGGTGGGTGAGGTGGACCCCGTGCCCGGCGCCCTCGACCTCGACCAGCTCGGCGCCGGAGATCATGTCGGCCAGTATCCGGGCTCCCTCGCGGTGGTGAGAGAGCGACTCGGCCCCTCGGGCGATCAGCGTCGGCGCGCTGATCCGCGTCGGGTCGAACGGCGCGCCGTCGGCCCGTATGGACGACATCTCGGCGACCAGCGCCGGGCCCTCGTCCCGCCGCCGGCTCCGTGTTCGCTCGGGCAAGCGCTCCCAGCGGGCGTCGCCGATCATGCGGCGCATGAAGGTCTCCGCCGCCTCCTCCGGCCCACGGGCGGTGGCGGCCGAGCCGCCGGGGCTGCGTCTCGGCCACCACGGCAACCACGGCGCCGGTGGTTCGTAGGCGACGACTCCACGGATCTGCTCTGGCCGCCGCGAAGCGGCGGCCAGCGCCACCGTTCCTCCGTAGCTGTGGCCGGCCGCCACTGCGTGGCGCCCGGCCAGTACCGAGAAGAGGTCGTCCACGTGCTCGTCGAGCGAGGTGGCCAGCGGCAGCGCGCGCCGCGACCGGTGGTAGCCGCGCCGGTCGTAGGTGAGCACGTGGAGGTCGGCGAGCCGGGTGACGACCCGGGAGAAGCTGGGGCCGCGGTCCATCGAGCCGTGGACGAGCACGACCAGCGCAGCGTCCCGCTGTGCTGGTTCGCGTTCGTCTGCGTACAAACCCGACGGCAGGAGTGGCACGCTCAGCCGTCCAGGCGCTCGAGCAGCTCGAGCGAGTACTGGACGGTGCCGGTGAGGCCGGCACCGTCCTGGGCGGCCAGGTACACCGCCGCGCGCCCCATGGCGTGCGGCTCCTCGACCATGTCCTCGGGCACGCGCACGCCCGACGCGAGCGCGCCCTCGGTCATCACCACCTTGCTCGGCGCCAGGCAGTTGACGGCGATGCCGTGCGGGCGAAGCTCGGCGGCCAGGCCGCGGTAGTAGCGCTCGACGCCGGCCTTGGAGACCCAGTAGGCGTTGGCACCGTGGTCGGTCATCAGCACCCCGGTGGTCGTGATGGCGATGAGCGACCCGGAACCGCGGGCCCGCACGTGCGGCAGGACGGCCCGGGTGACCAGGAAGACGCCGGTGAGGTTGACGCGCAGGCACAGCTCCCAGCGGGCCAGCGGCGTGTCCTGGGTCGGGGCGAGCCACATGACGCCGGCGTTGGCGACGAGCACGTCGATGCCGCCCAGTTGGTCGACTGCCGTCGCCACTGCGGTGTCGACCGACGCCTCGCTGGTGACGTCGCACGTCACCGGCACCGCCACGCCGCCTTCCGACGTGATGGCGTCGGCGACCGAGTGGATGGTGCCGGGCAACTTTCCCTCGGTGACCGATCGCGCCGCGACCGCGACCGACGCGCCGGCCCGGGCCAGGGCGACGGCGATGGCGCGACCGATGCCCCGGCTGGCGCCGGCGACGAAGGCCACCTTGCCGTCAAGTGTTGGAGCGTCCGTCAGCGGCCCACTCCGCCTTCGGGCCCGCCTCCCGGGCGGGCCTCGGGCGCCAATGCGCCCGAGGCGTGATCACTGGGCCCGCCTCCCGGGCGGGCCTCGGGCGCCAATGCGCCCGAGGCGTGATCACTGGGCCCGCCTCCCGGGCGGGCTTTCAGCTCGCCCATCGTGTGCACCTGCCCGAGCGTGTCGTCCATGTAGCCCGGCCCCTCCGCCGTCGGGACGAACCAACCGGTCGGGCACATGGTGAGGATCTCGACGAACGAGAACCCCTCTCCCCGGAGCTGGGACTCGAAGGCCCTGCGCACCATCCGCTTGGTCCTCGCCACCGCGCCGGCGTTGTGGACCGATCCCCGGGCCACGTAGGCGGAGCCGTCGAGGGTGGCGAGGAGGTCGCCGATGCGGATGGGATGACCGTGGTACTCGGCGTCGCGCCCCTCCAGGGTGTTCTTGGTGCGTTGCCCGATCACGCTGGTCGCCGTCATGTGGCCGCCGGTCTCGCCGAACACGCCGTTGTTGAGCAGCACGGCGGTGACGCTCTCGCCCCGCGCCGCCGTGTGGACCACCTCCTGGAGGCCCTCGTTCACCATGTCGCCGTCGCCCTGCATGGTGAACACCACCCGGTCGGGCAGCATGCGCTTGACGCCGGTCGCCACCGACGGTGCCCGCCCGTGCAGGGCCTGGACGAGGTCGAGGTCCATGGTGCCCGAGAAGCTCGTGTAGCAGCCGATCCCCATCACCGCGACCGTGCGTTGGGCCACGCCCAGCTGGCTCAGGGTGTCGAGGAGGACCCGGAGGGCGAGGGGCTCGCCGCACCCGGGGCACATCTGGTGCTCCTCGGTGAGGAGGAGGTCGGGTGTCAGCTCGGCCACGCGGTGAGCCGACGCAGGAGGTGAGCCGGTGGGCACGATGGACCGCTCTGCTGTCATGCCGGAACCTCCTGTCCCGAGACGACCGCCTCCACCCGACCCCGGATGACCTCCACGTCGAGGAGCGGCCCGACCCCGAAGCCCGATCCGTCGGTCGAGATGCCGCCGATCGAGACCACCGGTGCCTTCCCCTGGACGCCGATCCGGACGTCGTCGACCATCTGTCCGCCGTTGATCTCGAACACCATCACGCTGCGTACCCCTTCGGCCGCCGCCGCCACCGCCTCGTACGGGAACGGCCACAGGCTGATCGGTCGCACGAACCCGACGTGCACGCCCTCGGCCCGCAGCTGTCCCACGACGTAGCGCACGAACTTCGCTGGCGTTCCGAACGCCACGACCACGTGCTGGGCGTCGTCGAGGAACCCGGTCTCGACCCGCACCTCCTCCGCGGTGATCGCCGCCTGCTTGGGCACGACCGCCTCGAAGTGGGCCGGGATGCCCCCACCCGGGCGGTTGACCTTCCCGACGCCGAGCGAGCTCACCGTGCGCGACCGGCTCGTGCCGCCCAGGGAGCCGTCGACGGCCCAGTCCTTGGGCGGGAGCGGTGCGAACGTCATCGGGGACACGTCCACGGCCTCGGCGGTGTGGGCCAGCAGGTAGTCGCCGTAGACGAGGACGGGGTTGCGCCAGCGGTCGGCCAGGTGGAACGCGAGCTGGGTGAGCTCGACCGCCTCGGCGATGTCCATGGGGGCCAGCACGATGTGCCGGTAGTCCCCGTGACCGCCGCCCCGGGTGGCCTGGAAGTAGTCGGACTGTCCCCTGGCCATGTTGAACACCACCAGCGGCAGCTCGGCCAGGGTGATCTCGGAGAACGACTCCTGCATGAGCGACAGGCCCTGTCCGGTCGACCCGGTGGCCGCCCGGGCGCCGGTGGCCAGCGCGCCCCATGCCATCCCCACCGCCTCCAGTTCGCTCTCGGCGTTGATGCACACCCCACCCACCTCGGGCAGCCGCCTGGCCAGGTGCTCGAGCAGCTCGGTGAACGGCGTCATCGGGTAGCCGGCGAAGAACCGGCAACCCGACGCCACGGCCGCCTCGGCCATGGCCTCCGAGCCTTCCATCAGCCGCCGTGTCATTGCTCGACCTCCAGCTCCACGGGCGTGTCGTACTTGTAGACCTCGAAGACGAAATCGGGGCACATGTCGAGGCACGCCCTGCACCCGGTGCACCCGGCGTGCAGTTGCGGGTAGCGGAAGCCCAGGCCGTTCACCTCGGCCGACATCGTGAGCACCCGCGGCGGGCAGGCGGGGATGCACAGCTCGCAGCCCTTGCAGCCCTCCACGTCGATGGTGACGGTTCCACGCGTGAGCACCGTGGTCACGCGTCTGCTCCTGCGGTTTCCCACGCGGGGGTCGCCAGTTGCTCGACGGCCTGGGCGCCGGCCCGGATGGCGCGCTCGTTGGCCGCCGCGTGCTGCTGGCGGTACGGGGGCAACGACTCGCGCATCCCCTGGACGGCGGCCTCGACCCTCACCAGCCCGGTGACGCCGGCGTAGGCGCCGAGCATGACCATGGCTGCGCCCATGGGATTGCCGAGATCCGCCGCCATGTCGGTCACCGGCACGTCGAAGACCTGTAGTGCCTGGCGGTCGATGTCGCCCTCGAACAGCGAGGAGTTGAGCAGCACGACCGCGCCGGGACGGAGCTTGGGGACCATGGGGGCCCAGTACTTGTGGTGCATGACGATCGCCGACCAGCTGTGGGACACGATGGGCGGAGCCTGGATGGGTCCGTCGGCCACGACGACGGTCGAATCGGAGCTTCCCCCGCGCATCATCCCCGAGTAGAGGCCGAAGACCATGACGCTGCGGCCGTCGATGGCGGCCGCCCGCCCGATCACCTGGGCCGCCAGCTGGACGCCCTGGCCGCCGACGCCGGTGAGCAGCAGCTCCCGCTCCACCTCAGCGCTCGCCTTCCAGGCCGGCGACGACGAACCCGACGAGGTGGGCGATGTCCGCCCTCGAGGGCCTCCGGCCGTCACCGAGACAGGACTGCATCGTTCCCATGGCCAGGCGGTAGGCTGCCTCGGCGTCGCGCTCGGGATCGGCGGCGCCCAGCTCGCCCTGCTCCACGGCGGTCTCGATGGCCGCCCGAACCGGGGCCTTGATGAGCTCCTCGCTGCGCCGGAACTCCTCGGGGAACAGCTGGCCCAGCCGCGCCGTGTTGACCACGACACCGCGCGTGGCCTCGGCCGCTCCCGGGTTCGCCGCCTGGGCGAGGATGCCTTCGACCCACCGGCGCACCTGCCCGAGCCCGGACGTCTCCTTTGCCATCTGGTGCTCGAGGTAGCCGACGAGCTGGCGCAGGCCGTCGTCCAGGATGGCCAGCAGCAGCTCGTCCTTGCTGCGGAAGTGACGGTAGAAGGCCTGGTTGGACAGGCCGGCCTGGGCCACGATCTCGCTCACCCGGGGGTTGGTGCTCTGCCCGTCGCGCATGACCGCCACACCGGCGTCGATGAGGCGCCGGACCTCCTCGGCGTAGACCGAGTGGCGGGGGGCAAGGGCCCGCTCGACGGTCCTGTCGGCGACAGAAACGGCACTCCTCATTTCCAGAATGCTATTCCCGGAAGGCTACGATGTCCAGATGAGCCTGCTGGTGGGGGAGGTCTTCCGCCGGGCTGCGGCCGCCACCCCTCGCCGGGTCGCGGCGTCACTGGGCGGGTGCACCCTGACGTTCGGCGAGGTGGACGGGGCCGCGAATGGCATCGGACATGCGCTGCGCGCGGCAGGTGTGGCCCACGGTGACCGCGTCGCCTGGTGGGCGGGCACCACGCTGGACGCGGTCCCGCTCTTCGCCGCCGTGGCCAAGGTGGGGGCGGTCTTCGTCCCGCTCAACCCGGGCCTCGGCCCGGACGAGGCGGCACCGGTGCTCGCCCGGGCACGCGCACGCCTGCTCGTCACGACGGCTGACTGGGCCGACGGGGCCGACGCGGTCGCCAAGCTCGTCGGGGATGTGTCGGTGGCGCGGCTCGACGGCGAGCTGCGAGCAGAGAGCACGCATGACGCCGCCGACCAGACGCTCTCCGAACGGGACCCGCACGTCATCTTCTTCACCAGCGGGAGCACGGGTGCGCCGAAGGGCGTCGTCCTGTCCCATCGGGCGAGTTGCCTGCGCACCTTCCCGGAGAACGGTCACGTCCACCGGGGCCCCACGGTCATCATGTTCCCGCTGTTCCACATGGCGGCGTGGACGATCGCTCTTGGGTGCTGGCAGGCGCGGGAGGAAGCCGCCTTCGTCCCGCGAGCCGACGCCGCCACGCTCCTCGAGGCGGTCGAGGACCGTCGGGCCGGGCGCATCTACCTCATCCCGGCCGTTTGGGACCGCGTGCTCGCCGAGCTCGGGCGGGGCGGACGCCGCTGGGACGTCTCCAGCCTTCGAGAGGCCGACACGGGCACGTCGGCCACGCCGCCGGAGCTGATCGCCGCCATTCGTCACGCGCTCCCGGCCACGACCACCCGCGTGTTCTACGGATCGACCGAGGCCGGCGCAGGGGCCTCGCTCGGACCCGAGGACCTGGAGCGCAAGGCGGGCAGCGTCGGGCTGCCCGGCCTCGGGGTGGACCTCGGGCTGAGCGACGCCGGCGAGGTGTGCCTGCGCAGCGTGCTCCTCATGGACGGCTACTTCGAGGACCCCGAGTCGACGGCTGAAGCGCTGCAGGACGGCTGGTACCACAGCGGCGATCTCGGGGCCCTCGACGCCGAGGGCTACCTCTCGATCGTGGGCCGGGTGCGTGACGTGATCCGCACCGGCGGAGAGACGGTGGCGCCGGTCGAGGTCGAGCGCGTGCTGGTCGACCTTCCCGGCGTCGCCGAGGTGGCTGTCGTCGGCGTGCCCGAGCCCACGTGGGGCGAGGTCGTCTGCGCCGTCGTCGTGCCCCGACCCGGGCACCGGCTCGACCTCGACGGGCTCCGGGAGGGGTGCCGCCACCGCCTGGCTCCGTTCAAGCAGCCTCGTCGGCTCGAGCTGGTCGACGCACTGCCCCGCACGGCGGCCACCGGGCAGGTGCAACGCAGCCTGGTGGTCGAGCGGCTGCGACTCGGCGCGAGCTGACGGTTACGATCCCTGACGGGATCGTCAGGAGGTGGCCCGATGCGCTTCATCGACAGCGACGGACACGTGCTCGAGCACCCGGACGGGATGCTGCGGTACGCCCCGAGGGGTTACGAGGACCGCATCTGGCACATCGAGACCGACGCCAAGGGCCGAGAGTGGGCGATCATGGACGACCTGCGCATGCCGGCCAACGGCTTGGCGTTGGCGGGCACGGCGGGGATGTCGGAGGACGACCGGGCGAGGGCCCAGCGAGGAGAGCTTCGCTACACCGAGGTGCGCCCGGCCGCCTACAACGCCAAGGCCCGGCTGGAGGACATGTCGGCCGACGGCATCGACCAGTCGGTCGTCTATCCCACCATGCTGCTCGGCATCCAGAGCCACCGGGACGTCGACTTCGCCGGGGCGCAGTGCCGGGCGTACAACGACTGGGTGTCCGACCACGTCGGCGAGGGGGACGGCCGCCTGTTCGCCGCCGCCGTGCTGCCGCAGCAGGACGTCGATCGGGCAGCGGCCGAGATCCGGCGGGTAGCCGGGCTCCCGGGGATGGTGGCGGTGTTCATCCGGCCCAACCCCACCGCCGAGTGGAGGCAGTTCAACGACCCGGTCTACGACCCGATCTGGCGGGCGGCGTCCGACACCGGGCTGCCGATCGGGCTCCATCCCTTCCTCGCTGCCGATCTCCCCGGCGCCTGCATCGGGATGCGTTTCAACCGCCTGGGCACGTCGGCCGCGCCGCTGCCCGAGGAGGGTGGGGCCGACGTCAACATCGACAACATCTACTTCACGCAGGCGCTGTCCAACCCCTTCGACATGATGAGCTCCATGGCGTTCCTGCTCGCTGGCGGGGTGTGCGAGCGCTTTCCCGACCTCAAGCTCATCTTCCTCGAGGCCAACGGGGGCTGGCTGGTGCCGTGGCTGGAGCGGCTCGACCACCACGCCGAGATCTTCTCGTGGGACGTGCCGTGGCTGAAGGAACGGCCCTCGGCCTATTTCCGGCGCCAGTGCTGGATCAGCTTCGATGCGGACGAGTCGACGCTGGCCTTCACCGCCAACTCGCCGTTGTGCGGCGCCGACCGCATCATCTGGGCGTCGGACTACCCGCACCCGGACGCCAAGTACCCGGGCGTCACCGCCGAGCTGGCCGAGGCCATCGAGGGCCTCACCAAGCAGCAACAGACCCTCATCGCGGGCGAGAACGCCGTCGTGCTCGAGGACGGCGACCCCTATGTCGTCGCCAACGCGTGCAGCGGCTGCGGCGCGACGTACTTCGAGCGGCGCAACGCGTGCGCCCGGTGCTTCGGGGCCAGCTTCGAGCGGCGGCGCATGGCGAGCACCGGTACCGTCCGGTCGTACACGATCGTGTACCGGGCCGCGCCGGAGGTGCACGTCCCGTTCGTGTCGGCGATCGTCGAGCTCGATGGCGGGGGAGTGCTGAAGGCGAACATCCGCGACGTCGAGCCCGTGCCCGAAGCCATCAGGCTCGGCATGCCGGTGGTGTTGACGACCTTCGTGGCGGGGACGGACGACGACGGGACCGAGGCGGTGGCGTTCGGCTACTCGCCCGCGAGGACGGCCCGGGAGGCCGGCCCCGAAGGAGTGGCCAGCGGCGCGCGAGCGCCGGTGGCCCAGGAACAGGGGAACGATGGCTGACGACGTGTGGATCCTCGGGGCCTCGATGATCAAGTTCGGCCGGCTGCCGGACAAGGACCTGCTGGACATCAGCTCCGAGGCGGCACTGGGCGCCCTGGCGGACGCCGGCGCGTCGATGGCCGACATCGAGATCCTCGCCGTCGGCAACCAGTTCGAGCCCCTCGGGGGTGTGGGTCAGCAGCTGCAGAAGCAGATCGGCCAGACGGGCATCCCCGTCTACAACGTCACCAACGCTTGCGCCACCGGTGCCAGCGCCCTGCGCATCG
>VAWP01000060.1:18141-27879 GCA_005888295.1 Actinomycetota bacterium | reverse complement strand
TCGCCCAGTACCAGAAGGTCTTCAGCCTCGACGAGGTCATGGGCTCGCCGATGATGTCGTACCCCAACACGTTGCTCATGTGCTGCCCCACCGGCGACGGGTCTGCGGCCGTCGTCGTGGCGTCGGGCGAGAAGCTCGAGACGCTCGATCCCGACGTCCGCCGGCGGGCGGTGAAAGTGTCGGCCTCCGTGCTGACCACCGACCCCTGGGTCGACGGCGGCCACCAGCAGCCCGACGTCAACACGCTCACCCGCAATGCCGCGGACAAGGCCTACGAGCAGGCGGGTGTCGATCCGCAGGATCTCGACCTGGTCGAGTTGCACGACTGCTTCGCCACCGCCGAGCTCGTCCACTACGACAACCTGCGCCTGTGCGAACCCGGTGGCGCCGGCGACTTCATCGACTCGCGCGGCCCGTGGCGCGACGGCCGCATCCCGGTGAACGTCTCTGGCGGCCTGATCTCCAAGGGCCATCCCATCGCCGCCACCGGCGTGGCCAACGTCTACGAGATCGTCACCCACCTCCGGGGAGAGGCGGGCGACCGCCAGATCGAAGGGGCCACGGTCGGCCTGGCGCACGTGATCGGGCTCGGATCCACCTGCGCAGTGCACATCCTGGAGAGGGCGGCCACCTGAGCGGCGCTCGCTCGACCAGATGTGGAACGAGACGAACGTGGCGGGCCCGGGCGCCCTAGGTGTCGACGACCCGTGTGGCCTTGAAGCCCGAGCGGGGCAGGCTTCCCCGGTCCACCAGCTCGATGGTCGCTTCCAGGCGCAGACGCTCTCTGACCGCGGCCGCCAGGCGTTGGGTCACGGTGTGGTCGCCGTCGCTTCCCCCGTCGGCCTCGACGCGCAGGGCGAGCGGAGGGTGCTCGTCCTTGGGTCGGACGATGACGAACTCCAGGCTGGGCTCGGCCACCTCGGGGACGGTGGCCAGCGCCGCCTGCACCTCGGCGACCTGGAACTTTCGTCCCTGGCTCGACATGAGGTCCTTGAAGCGCCCGCCCCACCAGCCACGCGAGCTCGTCTCTCCGCAGGGGCACGGCGTTCGCTCGACGCGGCACGCCTCCTCGAGGTCGTAGCGGATCATGCAGTTGTCGCGACCGAAGGTCGTGACGACCAGGTTGCCCCACTCGCCGTCGGGGACCTCCAGACCGGTGTCGGGGTCGATGGCCTGCACGTAGGTGTGGTCGTCGGCCAGATGGGCGCCGTTGTGCTCGTCGCAGGGACCGCCGAGGAACGCGAAGCACTCGGCTCCGGCGGTGGCAAGCGGCGAGCCCTTGCCGCCTGCTCCGGGCATGGAGGGGATGCGCAGTCCGACGTCCTTCATGGGATCGAGACCGAGCTTCGCCGCCACCTCGAAGTACCGGCCCAGGGCGAAGCCGACGAACGGGATGTCGGGCTTGACCTGCATCCACATCCGCATTCCCTGCTCCGCCAGCTCGTCGGTGTCCGGCGGGGGCACCCAGATGTTGAGGCATCCGAAGTACTCGTAGGCGCCCGACAGCAGCGGGCCGCCGCCGTAGAGGTAGGCCGGGTGGGCGTGGGTGACGATCATCCCGGGGCGGATTCCCTGACGCCACCAGTTCCGCGCCCCACACTCGTACTCGACCCGGAGGTCGCGACGGGTCCACAGCATGATCGTCGGAGTACCGGTCGTCCCCGTCGACGTGCCGAGGCGGGTGCACTCCCGCAGGTCGACGAACCGGTAGTCGCCGATCGGCGGATGCTCGGCTTCGGATGCCCGCAGGTCCTGCTTCACGGTGACCGGCAGGCGCTCGAGGTCGGCCAGCCCCGTGATGTCCCCGGCAGTCGTCACGCCGGCCTCGTGCAGCTTGCGGGCGAAGAGGGGAACCGGTCGCTCGAGGACCCGCCGGATCATGTCCCGTAGACGCAACTCTCGCAGCTCGTGGAGTTGGTCCGCCGGCATGGTCTGCACGTCGGGATCCCAGAAGCACTGGCCCGGGTCGCGCTCGGCAGGCTCCCGGTCGACGGTTTGCACGGCCGATATGGTAAAACATGACATCCGTGTTAGGGAACTGGCAGGGGTCCTGAGAGGGGAGCGATGACGACGCAAGGCCGGATCGCACCGTTCGACGACGCGAGCTACGACCCGTTCGAGGTCTTCGAGAGAAGCGTGGGCGCGTCCAAGGTCGCCAACCCCTACCCGGACTTCGCCGAGCTCCGGCGAGAGGGCGCTGTCCACAAGCGTGACCTGGCCGAGCTCTACGAGCTCGAGAACATCGAGGGTCTCGACCTGCCGGACGCCTACACCGTCCTCACTCACGAGGGCGTGGAGAAGGTGCTCCGGGACGGGCAGACCTTCTCGTCGTCGGGCTACGCCGAGAGCATGGGCATGGTGATGGGCCACAGCATCCTGGAGATGGACGAGCCCGAGCACCGCGCCTACCGCGGGCTCGTCCAGCAGGCCTTCACCCGCAAGGCCATGGTGCGGTGGGAGGCCGAGCTGGTGCACCCCATCGTCAACCGCTTCATCGACGCGTTCGTCGGACGCGGCCGGGCCGACCTCGTGTCCGAGCTCACGTTTCCCTTCCCGGTGCGGGTGATCGCGGGGATGCTCGGCCTTCCCGAGGAGGACCTGGAGACCTTCCACGCCTGGGCCGTCGGGCTCATCAGCGTCGGCGCCGACTTCGAGCACGGGATGGAGTCGTCCGCCAAGCTGCGGGACTATTTCGCGGCGATCCTCGCCGAGCGGCGCCGGCGGCCCTCCGACGACGTGATCACCGCCCTAGCCCAGGCCGAGTTGGATGGGCAGAAGCTGACCGACGAGGACATCTTCGCCTTCCTCAGGCTGCTGCTGCCCGCCGGTGCCGAGACGACCTACCGGTCCTCCAGCAACCTGCTCACCGGCTCCCAGGCCATCGAGGAGGGCCTGAGGTGGGAGCCGCCGCTCACGGGTATCGCCCGTACCACCAGCCGGGAGGTCGACCTCTGCGGTGTCAACCTGCCCGCCGGTGTGATCATCAACGTCAACATGGGCGCCGCCAACCACGACCCGGCGAGGTATCCGGACCCCGAGCGCTTCGACATCTTCCGCGACCCCAGGCCGCACATGGCGTTCGCCTCCGGGCCCCACATGTGCCTGGGCATGCACCTGGCGAGGATGGAGACGACGGTGGCCGTGGGCTCGCTTCTCGACCGTCTGCCCGGGCTGCGTCTCGACCCCGACGCCCCACCGCCGGAGATCCGGGGTCTCGCCTTCCGGGCCCCCAAGGAGCTGCGGGTCGTCTTCGACTGACCCGGGTGCCCGGCCTGCGCGCTCAGACCCCGGCGAAGGCGGCGATGCGGGCCCGATGGTGGCGCGCCGTGCCGAAGACGGCGTCGCCCGACTTGGCCCGCTTCACGTACAGATGCATGTCGTGCTCCCACGTGAAGCCGATGCCTCCGAGGCTCTGGATCCCGTCCTGGGCGATGAGGCGTTGGCAGTCGCCGGCTGCCGCCTTGGCCATCGAGGCAGCCAGCGACCGACGCTCGTCGTCCTCGGCGATCGTGGCCGACGCGAAGTAGCACAGGGCGCGGGCCGACTCCAGAGCGACGTACATGTCGGCGAACTTGTGCTTCATGGCCTGGAAGGAGCCGATGGGCACACCGAACTGCTCGCGTGTCTTTGCGTGATCGAGGGCGATGTCGAATATCGACTGACAGGTCCCGACCATCTCGAGAGCCAGCGCGGTCCAGGCCTCTTCGAGAGCCCGGGTGAGCGGCGCCGCGCCGCGACCGGGCTCGCCGAGTGTGCGATCGCGCCCGACGCGCACGCCGTCGAGGACGACGGTGGCGTACTGGCGGCTGGCGTCCAGTGTCTGCAGGACCGTGGCGTCGACCGCATCCTGGGGGACGACGAACAGGACGAGACCGTCGGGCCCGGCGGTGCCCTGGAGTCGGGCCGCGACGACCAGCTCGTCGGCCGTCGCCCCATCGGCGACGTAGCGCTTGGTGCCGTGGAGGAGCCAGCCGCCGGCGTCCGGGCGGGCCTCCAGGCCGACGTCCTCGCCCGCCCAGCTTCCGGGCTCCTCGGCCACGGCGATGGTGCCGGTGATGCGACCGGCTGCCACGTCACCGAGGAAACGCTCCCGTTGCTCGGGCGTACCTGCCTCGCGCACGGCGGGCACGAACTGCG
Source organism: Actinomycetota bacterium (assembly GCA_005888295.1). Taxonomy (GTDB): domain Bacteria; phylum Actinomycetota; class Acidimicrobiia; order Acidimicrobiales; family AC-9; genus AC-9. The sequence continues at coordinate 23,742 of VAWP01000060.1, read as the reverse complement.
ACACCGTCGGGAGGAACGGCCCCGGCGCCATGACCCGCCCCAGCTCCTCGACCACCACGGCGAGCTCGACGAAGCCGAGACCGAGGCCGCCACAGGCGGGGTCGACGGTGAGCGCAGGCCAGTCCAGCTCCACCATGGCGGCCCAGAGGTCGTCGGCCTGAGTGCCCTTCTCGACCACCTCGCGCACCAAGCTGGGCGGGCACTCGCGCGCGAGCACGGCCCGCACCGAGCTGCGCAGCTCCTCCTGATCGGATGTGAACTCGAGATCCATGGATGCCCTGAAACTGACGTTGGCGTCACGGTAGCAGCTCGATCAGAGCTGACCGATGAGCTTGTGCGTCTGGGGTACCACCCGAACGCGCGGGTGCAGTCGCAGCGCCCGCTCCTGCAGCTCCAGCACCTGGCTCGGGCTGGGCGCGGCGGTGACCTCGGCGAAGGGCGTGACGGGCTGCAGGAAGATCTCCGTCTCGGGCGCCACCTCGTGGACCATGGCGACGGCCCGGTCGAGCTCGTCGGGCACGGTGGCCGGCCCGATCACGACCTTGACGAAGAGGTGTCGAGCGGCGCCGGCCTGCAGGAACCGCCGGTGCGTGTCGAGGTCGACCTCCTCGTGGTCGACGCTGTCGAGCTTGATGTCCATCCCGATGTGGTCGACCCACTCCAGGACGGATGCCAGACCGGCCGGGAGCGTGCCGTTGGTCTCGAGGTAGACCGAGTGGCCCCGTTCGGCCAGCAGGGGGAGAAGCGCGACGAGCCGCCGGGCCTGGAGCAGTGGCTCGCCACCGGTCACGCTCACGGAATGGTGCGGGACAGCGCGCCACAACCGGTCGACGGCGCCTGCCACCTCGGTGAGGCGGAGTGGGCTCTCGCGCCAGCGCCAATCGCGGCGGCCGGGGGTCTGCTCGAGACGGCACGGTCCGGGGCGCTTCTCGAGAGCCTCCGGTTGGTCGCAGTAGGCGCACCGGATGTTGCAGCCGGTGAGGCGGAGGAAGACCTGACGCTCGCCGACGAGCGCGCCCTCACCCTGGATCGCCGAGAAGACCTCGGTCACCAGCACCGTCGTGTCGCTCGTCATGGCGTCGTCAGGGCAGGGTCGGAGACACCGGCGTCGGCGAAGCCGCGTGCCCGCAGTTGGCACGCGTCGCAGGCCTGGCAGGGGACAGGCCCGGGGCGGTAACAGGACCACGTCAGCTCGACCGGAGCTCCGAGGTCGAGGGCGAGCCGCACGATCTGGGGCTTGGTGAGGTCGATCAAGGGTGTGCGAATGCCGACCGGTCTGCCCGCCAGGGCTCGCTTCTGACCCACGGCCGCCACGGCGCGAAAGGCGTCGACGAAGGCGGGCCGGCAGTCGGGGTAGCCGCTGTAGTCCAGGGCGTTCACGCCGAGGTACACGGCGTCGGCGTCGCGGGCCTCTGCGACGCCCAGGGCCACGGCGAGGAAGATGATGTTGCGGGCGGGAACGTAGGTGACGGGTATGTCGAGCGGGTCGGGCTGTCCGCTGTCCGGCGAGCCTGTGGACTGCGGTATGTCGACCGAGGCGTCGGTGAGGGCCGATCCGCCCCAGGCCCGGGCGTCGATGTCGACCACGAGCCGTTCGGCTCCGTAGTGGGAGGCCACCTTGGCGGCATGTTCGAGCTCGATCCTGTGGGACTGGCCGTAGTCGAAGCAGAGCGCCAGCGGTGGACGACCACCATCTCTCGCTGCCAGCGCCATGCACGTGGTCGAGTCGAGCCCGCCCGAGAGGATGACCACGTGGCGGCTGGGGCTCATTCGGCCAACAGCTCGACCATGGACTGTGGGGTCTCCCAGAGACGGACGGCGACCAGGTCGAGACCGGCGGCTTCGAGCTGCTTCCACACCTGCTGGGCGATGCGCTCGGCGGTGGGGTTGTCGAGCACGTCGTTCAGGAGGCGGTGGTCGTACCGGTCCATCACCACGCGCTCGACGACGGCCGCCAGGTCGTCGAAGTCGATCACGACGCCGTGCTCGTTGACCGGCCCCTCCACGGTGACCTCGAGCCGGTAGTGGTGGCCGTGCAGTCGCTGGCACTTACCGGCGTGCCACGGCAGGTGGTGGGCCGCCTCGAAGGCGAGCGAGCGGCTGACCCGGGTGCGCATCTGGACCCAGGCTATCCGGGCTACCTGTGGTCGGCCCGCCCCTGATCGGAGTTCGGCGAGCCGTAGGGCTCGTTCGCCTCCTCGTAGCAGTCGGCGTGGTAGTGCTCCACCCGGTCCCAGGTCGCGTTGACGTAGACGTTGGCGATGACCTGGCGGAGCTGGGCGCGGGCGACGAACTTCACCGGCGCCCCGCAGTGCGCGCAGATGGCCGAGCTGCCAGGCTCCACGGTTCGCACCACGGCTCGGCTCTCGGTCTTGCCTCTTGCCCCGCCAGGCTCCTGTGCCACGTCGCCACCTCGTCCCCCGGCCGCCCCAGGGATCAGGTCACGGCCCGGACCACACTACTCAACCGGTCTGGCGTCAGGCCATCATTCTCGACGGCGCGTCACCTGCCCCTGACCAGGGGCTTGTAACGGATGCGATGGGGCTGGTCCGCCGCCGCTCCGAGCCGGCGTCGACGCTCGGCCTCGTAGTCGCTGAAGTTTCCCTCGAACCAGTGCACGACGGACTCGCCCTCGAAGGCGAGAACGTGCGTCGCCACGCGGTCGAGGAACCACCGATCGTGGGTGATCACCACGGCACAGCCCGCGTAGGCCACCAACGCGTCTTCGAGGGCGCGCAACGTGTCGACGTCGAGGTCGTTGGTCGGCTCGTCGAGGAGCAGCACGTTGCCAAGTTGAAGCCGGCCACGTACGCCCGTCCATGGATCTCTCGTCCACCGACGGTCAGGTGGTCCTGGCCGCCGGTGATCTCCTCGTACACCGTGCGGGACGGATCGAGCGTCTCGCGCGACTGGTCCACGTAGGCCAGGCTCACCGTCGGTCCGACGACGAGGCTGCCGTCGTCGGGCTTGTCCTGGCCGGTGATCATTCGCAGCAGCGTCGTCTTGCCGGCGCCGTTGGCGCCGATGACCCCGACGATCCCACCGCGGGGGAGCGAGAAGTCGAGGCCGTCGATGAGCAGGCGGTCGCCGTATCCCTTCCGCAGCTCGTGCGCCTCGACAACCAGGTCGCCGAGGCGAGGTCCCGGCGGTATTGCCAGCTCGAGGCGCTCGTCTCGGGTCGGAGCGGCCGCCGCCTCGGCCAGCAGCGCCTCGTAGGCCGACAGCCGGGCCTTGCCCTTGGCCTGCCGAGCCCGGGGCGAGAGGCGGACCCACTCGAGCTCGCGCTCGAGGGTGCGACGGCGGGCCGAGTCGGCCTTCTCCTCGTGGGCCAGGCGGGCCTCCTTCTGCTCGAGCCACGAGGAGTAGTTGCCCTCCCACGGCAGTCCCGCGCCGCGGTCCAGCTCGAGGATCCACCCGGCCGCGTTGTCGAGGAAGTACCGGTCGTGGGTGACGGCCACGACGGTGCCCTCGTACTCGTGCAGGAAGCGTTCGAGCCACGCCACCGACTCGGCGTCGAGGTGGTTGGTGGGCTCGTCGAGCAGGAGCAGATCGGGCCGGCTGAGCAGCAGGCGACAGAGGGCGACCCGGCGGCGCTCTCCGCCCGAGAGCGTGCTCACGCTGGCGTCGCCCGGAGGAAGCCGGAGGGCGTCCATGGCGACCTCGAGCGTGCGGTCGAGCTCCCATGCGCCGATGGCCTCGATGCGGTCCTGGCACTCACCCTGCTCGGCGAGCAGGCGGTCCATCTCGTCGGGACCCGCCGACCCGAGCTGCTCGCTGATCTCCTCGAAGCGCTGCAGGAGGGCAGTTGCTTCTCCCATGCCTTCGGCGACACTGCCGAGAACGTCCCGGCTGGGATCGAGGGTCGGCTCCTGGGGCAGATGGCCGACCGTGAACCCCGGCGTGAGCCTGGCCATGCCGGTGTAGCCGTCGTCCTCGCCGGCCATGACCCGCAGCAGCGACGACTTCCCCGAGCCGTTGGCGCCGATGACGCCGATCTTCGCTCCGGGATAGAAGGACAGGTTGATCCCCTTCAGCACCTCCCGGTCGGGAGGGTAGAAACGGCGGAGGTCCCGCATCTGGTAGATGAACTGCGCTGGCATAGATCCCCGACGGTAGTGGCTCGCTCGCCGGTAGGATCGAGGAACGATGTCAGAGCCGCGCAGCGACGAGTCGTTCGGGGGTTTTGGTCCGAACGCATGGCTCGTCGAGGACATGTACGAGCAGTACCGGCGCGACCCGTCATCGGTGAGCGAGAGCTGGCAGGAGTTCTTCGCCGACTACCGGCGAGGTGACGCAGCGGCCGCCGTCGCCGAAGCCACGCCGGCCGCACCCGCCGGGGCGGCGGGTGCTCCGGTGGCTGAAGCGCCCCCCACCCCCAGGGCACCGGCCGAGCCCGCTGCGGTGCCGGCCGAGCGGCCCGCGCCCCGTCCGACGCCGCCGGCTCCACCACAGCCTCCGACGCCCCCTCCGGCCGCGGCCGAGCCGTCCCCCGAGGCCGCCCCCGAGGTGCCGGCGCCCACGCCCATCCGCGGCGCGGGCGCACGCATCGTGTCCAACATGGAGGCCAGCCTCGGGGTGCCCACCGCCACGAGCGTGCACCAGGTACCGGCCAAGCTGCTGGAGGTCAACCGCACGATCCTCAACAATCACCTGTCGCGCACCAGTGGCGGCAAGGTGAGCTTCACCCACATGATCGGCTACGCCGTGGTCAGGGCCCTCCAGTCGGTGCCGGCCATGAACGCCAGCTTCGTGCCCGACTCCGACGGCAGGGGGACGCCCGGGGTCGTGCATCACCCCCACGTCGGCCTCGGGCTGGCCGTGGACGTCGAACGTGCCGACGGGTCCCGGACGCTCCTCGTGCCGTGCATCAAGGCCGCCGACACGTTGGACTTCCGCGCGTTCCTCCTCGCCTACGAGGAGCTCATCCGCAAGGTGCGCACGAACCGGATCGGCGTCGACGACTTCGCCGGCACCACCGTCAGCCTGACCAACCCCGGCACCGTCGGCACGGCCATGTCGGTGCCACGGTTGATGGCCGGCCAGGGGCTGATCGTGGGGGTCGGTTCCATCGACTACCCCGTCGAGTACGAGGCCGCGGATCCCCGGATGCTGGCCCAGCTCGGGGTGAGCAAGGTCATCACCCTGACCTCGACGTACGACCACCGCATCATCCAGGGAGCCGAGTCGGGGACGTTCTTGTCGAGGATCCACCGGTTGTTGCTGGGGGAGGACGGCTTCTACCAGGACGTGTTCCGGTCGATGGGCGTCCCCTACGAGCCGGTGCAGTGGCGGGAGGACGTGAACCCCGTCGATCAGGAGCGCGGCCACCTGGTGAAGCAGGTGCACGTGCAGACCGTGATCAACATGTACCGGGTCAGGGGTCACCTGATCGCCGACCTCGATCCGCTCGGCGCCCGCCCGCCGAGGATGCACCAGGAGCTCGATCCTGCGACCTACGGCCTCACGCTGTGGGACCTGGACCGCGAGTTCCTCACCGACGGCCTGGCCGGACGGGACAGGCTCACCCTGGGCGAGACGCTCGGGATCCTGCGTGACGCGTACTGCCGCACCGTCGGCGTCGAGTACATGCACATCCAGGAG
>VAWP01000060.1:0-17883 GCA_005888295.1 Actinomycetota bacterium | reverse complement strand
GAGTCGGTGCAGGGGTCGGGCGACGTGAAGTACCACAAGGGCGCGTCGGGCAAGTTCGTCGGTCAGTCGGGCGCCGAGCTGCCGGTGACCCTGGCGTCGAACCCCTCGCATCTCGAGGCGGTGGACCCGGTGGTCGAGGGCATGGTGCGGGCCCGACAGGACCTGCTGGACGGGGGCCCGGCCTTTCCGGTCCTGTCCCTGCTCGTGCACGGGGATGCGGCCTTCGCCGGCCAGGGCGTCGTGGCCGAGACGCTCAACCTCTCCAACCTCAGGGGCTACCGGACCGGCGGGACCGTGCACCTCGTGATCAACAACCAGCTGGGCTTCACGACCGGACCCGAGGCGGCCCGCTCCAGCCTGTACCCGACCGACGTGGCGAAGATGGTGCAGGCGCCGATCTTCCACGTGAACGGGGACGATCCCGAGGCGTGCGTGCGCGTGGGCAAGCTGGCATTCGCCTTTCGCCAGGCCTTTCGCAAGGACGTCGTCATCGACCTGGTCTGCTATCGGCGGTTCGGCCACAACGAGGGTGACGAGCCCAGCTACACCCAGCCCCAGATGTACGAGCGGATCGAGAGCAAGCGCTCGGTGCGCAAGCTCTACACGGAGTCGCTGGTGAAGCGGGGGGACATCACCCTGGAGGACGCCGAGCGAGCCCTGGACGACTTCTCGGCCCGCCTCGAGGCGGCGCTGGACCAGACGCGGTCGTCGGCTCCACCGCGGCCCACGTCCTTGCCGGCGCCGAAGCCGGCGGCGGCCCCGCTGGCGCCGATCGAGACGGGTGTGGACCGGGCCGTGCTCGACCGCGTCTCCGAGCGGCTGCACCACCCGCCCGTGGGTCTCGACGTCCATCCCAAGCTCGCCCGGCAGATGGAGGCGAGGGCGAACCTCTACGCCGGCGGGGAGGTCGACTGGGCGCTGGCGGAGGCCCTCGCCTTCGGGTCGATCCTGCTCGAGGGGACCGACGTCCGCCTGACGGGCCAGGACACCCGGCGCGGCACCTTCAGCCAGCGTCACGCCGTGCTGGTCGACTACCACACCGGCGAGGAGCACCTGCCGCTGGCCGGCCTGGGCACCGAGGGTGGTGGCGGACGGGGCGGCCGCTTCTTCGTCTACGACTCGTCGCTGTCGGAGTTCGCCGCGCTCGGCTTCGAGTACGGCTACTCGGTCGTCCACGGTGACGCCCTGGTGGCCTGGGAGGCTCAGTTCGGCGACTTCATCAACGAGGCACAGGTCGTCGTCGACGAGTTCATCATGGCGGCCGAGGACAAGTGGGGCCAGAGCTCGTCGCTGGTGCTGTTGCTGCCCCACGGCTACGAGGGGCAGGGCCCCGACCACTCCTCCGCCCGTATGGAGCGCTTCCTGACCTTGGCCGCCGAGTCCAACTCCCGGGTCACGAACCTGACCACCGCGGGCCAGTACTTCCACCTCCTTCGGTCCCAGGTGCATCGTGAGGTGCGCCAGCCGCTGGTGGTCTTCACTCCCAAGTCGCTCCTGCGCTCGAGGGCGGCTCGCACGGCGATCGACGACCTGACCGAGGGCCACTTCAGCGCGGTCCTCGACGATCCCGCGACCGGCGAGCGCGGCGGTGGACCCCGCCTGGACCCCGCCACCGTCGAGCGGGTGATCCTCTGTGCCGGGAAGGTCGCCTACGACGCCATGGCCGCCCGCGACGCCCGGATCGAGAACGGTGACGGCCCCGCGACGGCGGTGGTGCGCGTGGAGCAGCTGTACCCGTGGCCCGAGGACGGCATTGCCACCCTGCTGGCCCGCTACGAGAAGGCGAGCGAGGTCGTGTGGCTCCAGGAGGAGCCCGAGAACATGGGCGCGTGGGCGTTCGTGCACGGTCGGCTGCACCGCCTGCTCCGCAACGACTTCTCGCTCCGCCACGTGAGCCGGATCGAGGCGGGGAGCCCGGCGACCGGCAGCACGGCCATGCACCAGTTGGAGTCGAAGGACCTTCTGGCTCGCGCCTTGGAGCCGTTCGGGTAGTCCGGCGCGATCGTCAGGAGAGCGCGAACCCCACGACTGTCTCCAGCTCGGCGATGGCGCGGGCGGGGTCGTCCACCTTGATCGTCTTCATGCCGAGGGCCCGGGCCGGCTTCAGGTTGACGCCCAGGTCATCGAGGAACACGGCCTCCGTCGGGTCGATGCCGAGCTCGTCGCAGGCGAGCTCGTAGAAGCGGGGGTCGGGTTTGCGGACGCCGATCCGGCTCGACTCGATGACGACGTCGAACAGCTCGCGCATCTCGGTCATTGCCGGATCACCGTCCGGGAGGGTGAAGTTGTTGGTGAGCGCCGCGGTGCGCAGCTGCTGGCGACACCGGCGGACGGCGACGACCATCGACGGGCGCACCTCCCCGGCCAGGAGGCGCATCACGGCGGCCGCTTCCAACTCGTGACCGGCGGCACGGGCCTCGGCCTCGAACAGATCGCAGAACTCGTCGAAGCTCACGGCGTTGCGCTCGAGATGGGCCCACGCGTTGTCGTCGGAATTGGTGGCGTTGAGCGAGCGGATGAAGCCCGGCGGCAGCCCATGGGCCTGCTCGTACTCGGCGAACGCCTCGAAGGGGCTGGTGAGCAGCACCCCGCCGAGATCGAACAGGACGGCCTTCAGCTCGGTCATTCGCACAATCGTATGGGCCGGCGGTCTGTGTCCCGGGAGGCTTCGCCCTCCCCGGCGGGGGCCGTCCCGCCCCTCCTGTCCCGGCTGGCACAGGCGTCGTGGCGGCCGAGCCTCAGCACCGGCGTGTTCCCGATCACCCACGGGCCGGCCGCCGGATGCTTGACTACGGGAAATGGCATATAGGCGCGTCGTTGTGGACGGGTCCAACATCGCCACCGAGGGTCGCTCCGTGCCGAGCCTGGCCCAGCTCGACGAGGCCGTCCGGGAGTTCCAGCGCGAGTTCCCGGACGCCGAGGTCACGGTGGTGGTCGACGCCTCGTTCGGGCACAGGATCGACGAGTCCGAGCGCCCGGCGTTCGACGAGGCCGAGGCGCACGGCGAGATCGTGTCTCCTCCTGCCGGCGCCATTGGCAGGGGTGACGCGTTTCTCCTGCGCATCGCCGAGAAGACCGGCGCGACCGTGCTGTCGAACGACTCCTTTCAGGAGTTCCACGGCGAGCACGACTGGCTGTTCTCCGCCTCGCGACTGGTCGGGGGCAAGCCGGTTCCCGGGGTGGGCTGGATCTTCACCCCTCGCACGCCGGTCAGGGGTCCGCGCAGCCGCGTGGCGACCCAGGACGCGAGGCGCACCCGCGTCCGGGTCGGCTCCAAGGAGGCCTCGCAGCCGATGCCGGTGCCTGCTGTTCCCCCACCTCGTCGCGGTCGACGCGACGGCGGGCGGCAGGAGCCCGACGAGGCTGCGGCGGCGAGGGAGGCGACGCCGCCGGCGGACCCCAAGGTTCGCCAGGCCATCGCCGCCGCGACCGAAGAGGTCGTCTCGCCCCAGGCGTCCTCGGGCGGTCGCCGTCGCCGGCGGGGCTCCGCCCCGCCGCCGCAGGCGGTCAACGATCCTCTGACCTTCATCAGGTTCATCGCCGAGCACCCCCTGGGCCAGCGGGTCGAAGGCGACGTCGAGAGCTTCACCTCGCACGGCGCCTTCGTGCGCATCGACGACGCCCAGGCCTACGTGCCGGTCTCCGGTCTCGGTGACCCGCCTCCGCGCAGCGCCCGCCAGGTGCTGCGCCGGGGTGACCGCCGATCCTTCGTCCTCCAGGCCCTCGACCCGCAGCGGCGCGGGGTGGAGCTGGCCCTCCCCGAGTTCGCCCAGGTGGCCGGGTCGCCGAGCGAGGAGACGGTGGAGGCCGAGATCTCGGAGGTGACGGGCACGGACGAGACCCCCCCGGCACAGCCGCGGGGCGCCAGCCGCCCGCGGGCGAAGAAGGCCCAGGCCGGGAAGCCCAAGGGAGCGGCCGAGGAGGCCCCGGCCAAGAAGGCTGGTCCGGCCAAGAAGGCTGGTCCGGCCAAGAAGGCTGGTCCGGCCAAGAAGGCTGGTCCGGCCAAGAAGGCAAGGGCAGCCGGCACCAAGACCAAGGCGGCGACGGGCAAGAAGGCCAAGACGGCGGCGGCAAAGGCCCCTGCCGCCAAGGCCGCAGCCAAGACGGCGAAGGGCATGGCGTCGAAGGAGAAAGCGTCGAAGGAAGAGACCCAGAAGGCCGAGGCGCCCGCGGGGACGGGGGCGAAGAAGGCCAAGGCGCGCAAGAAGGCAAAGGGCGCGGCCGCCGGAGCCAAGGCGAAGACCGCCGCTGAGGCGCCCGACGACGGCGCCAAGGGGTGATCGAGGATCCGGGCGGTTCGGGCCGGGCACCCGACGTCGATACGACAAGATGGGTACCGATGCGCATCGCCACCTGGAACGTCAACTCGCTGAACGCCCGGCTGCCGCGAGTGGAGGAATGGGTCCGGTACGCCGAGCCCGATGTCCTGTGCATGCAGGAGACCAAGGTGGCCGACGCCACCTTCCCAGCCATGGCCTTCGCCACCCTGGGCTACGAGGCGGCCCACCACGGGACCGGTCGGTGGAACGGGGTGGCCATCCTGAGCCGGATCGGCATGAAGGACGTCACGGCGGGCTTCGCCGACGAGGGCGGGAGCGCCGCCGCCGAGGGGCGCTTCGTCAGCGCCCTCTGCGGCGACGTGAGGGTGGCGAGCGTGTACGTCCCCAACGGACGCAGCGTCGGCAGCGAGCACTACCAGGCCAAGCTGGACTGGCTGGCTGAGCTGCGTACCTACCTGGTACAGCACTGCGATCCGACCACGCCCCTGGCCGTCTGTGGAGACTTCAACGTCGCTCCCGAGGACCGCGACCTCTACGACCCGGCACGCTTCGTGGGGGCCACGCACGTCAGCGAGCCCGAGCGCAAGGCTCTGGCTGCGCTCGAGGAGTGGGGCCTCGTGGATGCCTTTCGTCAGCGCTACGACGAACCTGGCTTGTTCTCGTGGTGGGACTACCGCGCCGGGGACTTCCATCAGCACCGGGGTATGCGAATCGACCTCGTCCTCGTCACCCCACCGCTCGCCGACCGCGTCGGGTTCGCCCTCATCGACCGGTTCGCCCGCAAGGGCAAGCTGCCGTCCGATCACGCGCCCGTCCTGGTCGATTTCGACGTGGACTGAGGCGCGTACGCGCCCGAGCCGCGGCGGAGCACCAGCTCCGAGCCGGCCCAGCCGTCAGATCAGCTGGGTGCGGAGCTTCGTCAGTCCTGATCCGAGGCTGGCCCGCAGGTCGGCGCGAGACAGCCCGGTGTCAGCGTGCAGCTGCTTCATGGACCGGCTCTCGTGACCTCCCACGCCGAAGCGGGCACCGATCAGGAGCCGCTCCAGCGGTTCAAGGTCGTCGAGGACCCGGTCAGGCAGGGTACGGACGGACACCAGGTCCTCGTCGATGTCGGCGGCCGGATCCACGAGCTCGCCGTCGTCGTCGGGATAGGGCCAACCGTCCTCGCTCGGCCAGAGGAACGAGCGCATGACCCTTTCTCGCGCCGTTGGGACGCGGCGTCAACCCTCCGGGCGGGGGAGCTCGGTCACGCGGACCGCCGATGCTGGGACACCAGGTCTAGCAGCGCCTCGCCGTACCGGGCCGCCTTCACCGGTCCCAAACCGGGCAGGGCGAGGAGCTCGTCGTGCGACGCGGGCAGGGCGCTGGCGACGGCGGCCAACGTCGTGTCGTGGCAGATCACGTACGCCGGTACGCCTGACAAGCGGGCGGCCGAGGACCGCCACGCCCGTAGGGCGGCGATCATGTCGGGGTCGGCCGCCTCGACCATGGCTGCGGCGGGGCTGCGAGGCCGGGAGCGCCGCTGGCCGGGAGCGCTCTGCCGGCCGAGGCGGGACCGCTCGGCTTGGATGAGCCGTACCGGGTCCGACCCCGCCGGGGCCTGGGCCAGCGCCCTGCGGGCCAGGTCGACGGCATCGAGGTAGGGCGAGCGGGTCCTCGTCACCGTGCGCGACCCGAACGTCCGCCGCTCGGCCCACGAGCAGTGCAGCTCGCGCTCGGCGCGGGTCAGGGCCACGTAGAGCAGCCGGCGCTCCTCGGCCTCGGCTGCCGGCGTCGCCGCCCGTCCGATGGGAACCAGGCCGCGCTCCAGCCCGGCGAGGAACACGACGGGCCATTCCAGGCCCTTGGCCCGGTGGAACGTGGTCAGCTCGACGGCGTCGGCTCCGTCCTCGGCGCCTTCGCTGCGGACGGTGGCCGCCAGCCAGGCCGAGAACCCCTCGGCCGACGCCGCGGGGTCCATCGCCTCGTACTCGCGGCCGAGCCGGACCAGGCCCTCGAGATGGGACCGCCGGTCGTCTTCGTCGGGCCGGCCCGGGCCGGCGGTGCCGGCGGTCTCCTCGGGCCGGCCTCCCGGGCCGGCGGTCTCCTCGGGCCGGCCTCCCGGGCCGGCGGTGCCGATGCCGGCGACCCGAGCCTCGAGGTCGGCCAGGCGGGCGCCGAACGGCGTCCGGACCGGCGCACGTCGCAGGTCGTCCAGCGCGTCCCTGACCTCTGGGCGCTCGAGGAACGCTTCGCCCCCCGAGACCCGGTAGGGGATCCGGGCCGACCGCAGGGCCTCCTCGAGCAGCACGAGCTGGGCGTTGGTGCGGGTGAGGACGGCTAGGTGGGCCCAGGGCATGCCCGGTCGGCGCGTCCGGCGCAACCGGCTGGCGATCGTGCGGGCCTCGGACACGTCGCTGTCGGATGCGGTGACCGTCGGTACGGGCCCGTCGGCCTGCGTGGCGCGCAGAAGGTCGGCGTTCGACGTGTGCCCCTGGGCCAGCACCGCCGCAGCCACGGTGAGGACCTGAGGCGACGAACGGTAGTTGTGGTCGAGCCGGACGACGCCGGTGGTGGGGTAGCGGCGGGAGAAGCCGCCCAACAACGACGGGTCCGCGCCGTTCCACGAGTAGATGGCCTGGTTGGGATCGCCGACCACGCACAGGTCGAGACGGTCGCCCATCCAGCCCTGGAGGAGCCGGAACTGGGCCGGGTTGACGTCCTGGAACTCGTCGACGAACAGGTGCCGAAAGCGCCACCGCTGGGCGGCGGCGAAGGCGGGGTCCTGCTCGAGGTCGTTGATGCACGCGACCAGCAGGTCGTCGAAGTCCACCAACCCGTGGCGCCGCTTCTCCTCCTCGTAGCGGCTGTAGAGGGCCGCCATCTCGTGCGCGGGCAGGGGAGGCCGCCTGCCGGTGGCGACGAGCGCCTCCGCGTAGCCCTCGGGCGCGACCATCCGCGCCTTGGCCCACTCGATCTCGCCGGCGAGATCGGCGAGGGTCGGGCTCCGCCCACCGTCGCGGCGCGACACCAGCCGGGCCAGCACCCGCGCCTTGCGATCGAGCAGGGCAGGCGGGCGGGCCCCCAGGTCGGCCCACCGCTGGCGCAGCTGGCCGTAGGCGATCCCGTGAAAGGTCCCCGCCGCCACGTGCTGGCGCACGCCGAGGGCCCGGAGACGGGACCGCAGCTCACCCGCGGCCTTCCGCGTGAACGTCAGGGCCAGCACGTGACGGGCATCGGCGGTGCCCTGCTCGATACGCCAGGCGACGCGTCGCGTGAGGACCCGCGTCTTCCCCGAACCCGCCCCCGCCAGCACGCAGAGTGGAGCAGCTTCCGACGTGACGGCGTGGCGCTGGGCGTCGTTGAGGTCCTCCAGCAGCGCGATGTCGCCCATGTGCCCCGACGGTATCGACGGGGTGTGACACGGCGGTGGATGGGTGGTGACCAGGTGCGCCACGGCATCCGGCACCCCAGCCCAGAACGAGGATGGCCCCAAGTAGCCGTGGGGCCTTCGCCCCCCGGACTCCTCGGGGCCGGATCCTCGGGCGACGCCCCGACCCCTCGGACGCCTCTCGGCGACCGCGGGCCCGGCTGGAACACCTGCGGTGCACCCAACCAGGCGACGACCCTGACGCAACCTTCGTCCATCTCACCGACCGCATCGGGCGGGGACCTGAGGCCCGTCCTGACCCCGGCGGTCCGGCTCGACTTCCTCCGGCTGCGCTGGCGGCAGTCTGCACCCGCGTCCGGTGCGCGTCAAGACCCTGTGTCGGCGCGTTCCGCGACGAGCGAGACTCGGGCCCGGCGCCAGCGGATATCGTCAGTGGTGCAGGTGGGCGGCGGGCGCCGGCCGACCGCCCGCCCATGCCGATGTTCGTTCCCCAACCAGCCACTTCGCCCGTCACCGCCCGGCCATGCTGAAGGCCTTCGACGGTGGCCGGCTCTTCGGCGAGGCGTACGGCGCCGAGAGAGCGCCGTGGGTGCTGGCCCTCCACGGGTGGGCTCGGAGCCATGATGATTGGCGCGCCGTGCTCGGGGCCCAGCCGGCGCGGGCGGGGGGATCGCGGCCTGGGACGGCGCAGGAGGGGGAAGCCCTGGGCGCGGTGGCACTGGACCTGCCCGGTTTCGGGGCAACCCCGCCGCCGCCCGAGGTATGGGGATCGGACGACTACGCGGCCGCGATCACACCGGTTCTCGCCGAGTTGCAGGCGCCGGCGGTCGTGGTGGGCCACTCGTTCGGCGGACGGGTGGCGGTCCATCTGGCCGCCGCCCAACCGGGACTGGTCAGCGCGCTGGTGTTGACGGGCGTTCCTCTTTCGCGCAACCCCGTCGGCAACTCGCGCCCGCCACTCAGCTATCGGGTCGGTCGCTCGCTCTACCGGCGGCGCCTCATCGGGGAGTCCCGCATGGAGTCGCTGCGCCAGCGCTACGGCTCGCCCGACTACCGGGCCGCCAGCGGCGTCATGCGTCAGGTCCTCGTCCGAACGGTCAACGAGACGTACGACGACCAGCTGCGTTCAGTGACCTGCCCGGTGGAGCTGGTCTGGGGCGATGACGACACCGAGGCGCCGCTCTCGGTGGCCGAGCGGGCGGCCGCGCTCCTCGCTCGCCCTCGGTCTGGCGATCGAGCGCCACCGCCCATGAGCGCCCTGGACATCGCGGTCGTCGCCAGTGCGGTGGCCGCCTCGGTGCTGGCGGGCGTCCGCTGGCTCCGGGTGGCGCAGCGGGAGCACTACCTGGCCGGGTCGGTCATCCGGTTCGCCGCTCGCTGGTGGTGGGGTTCGGTCAGCTTCAATCGGCTGCTCATCGTGCTGGCGGTACTCGGCGTTCTCGTCGGCCTCACGTTCCCTCCGGCCGGGCTGGCGGTGGCCGTCGTGCTCGCGCTGGGCCCCGTCGGGCTCACACTCCGCGGCCGCACCGCCAAGCTCGTCTGGACCAGGCGCCTCCGGACGTTGGCTGCCGTGTGGGCCGCGCTCCAGGCCGTGGTGGTGGCTGCGGGCGTTCTGGGGGGAGTCGGCCCCGTGGTGGCCGTCGCCGGCGCACTCCTCGTGCCGGCGGTCGTCGATGTCGCCTGCGCGCTGACGGCCCCGCTCGAGCGCCGCCTGGCAGACCGCCACGTCGAGGCCGCATCCGCAAAGCTCCGGCGGTTGGCACCGATCGTGGTGGGGATCACCGGCTCGTACGGCAAGACGTCGACCAAGGGCTATGTCGGTCACCTCCTCTCCTCGACCCGGGCGGTCGTCGTGAGCCCGGCGAGCTACAACAACCGCGCCGGCTTGGCGCGCACGGTCAACGAGCGTCTGGCCCCGGGTACCGAGGTGCTCGTCGCCGAGATGGGCACTTACGGTCCGGGAGAGATCGCCGAGCTGTGCTCGTGGCTGACTCCTCGCGTCGGCGTGATCACTGCGATCGGCCCGGTGCACCTCGAGCGCTTCGGGTCCGAGGATCGGATCGTGGAGGCCAAAGCGGAGATCCTCGAACGGGCAGAGGTCGCCGTGCTCAACGTCGACGACGCGCGCCTGCGCGCCCTCGCGGACCGGACTGCCGCCGCCGGCAAGCGAGTGTGGCGGTGCTCGGCCACGGACCGTCATGCCGACGTGTGTGTGGTGGCCGACGGCGCCGCGTTCGAGATGCATCGCCGGGGTGACCTGGTCGCCCGGGTCGAAGTCTCCGACGCCCGTCCGACCAACGCGGCCTGCGCGGTCGCGGTGGCGCTCGAGCTGGGCGTGGCGGACGCCGAGGTGGCTCGGTTGCTGCCTTCGCTGCCCGGCGCTCCCAACCGCCTGAACGTCGCCGTGGGGCCGGCCGGGTTCACGGTCGTGGACGACACCTACAACTCCAACCCGGCGGGCTCTCGGGTGGCGCTCGACGTCATGGGCCGCCACGCCCGTGACGGTCACCGGCAGGTCGTCGTCACCCCGGGCATGGTCGAGCTCGGCGACCGCCAGCACCCGGAGAACGTGGCCTTCGCCGCCGCCGTCCGGGACGTCGCCACCGACCTGGTCATCGTCGGCTTCACCAATCGCAAGGCCCTCCTCGAGGGAGCAGGCGAGCACAACGTCACCATCAGCGGCTGGCGAGCCGGCGCGGGCGGCTACACCATCGCTCCCGACGACGACGAGGAGGAGGAGGACGACGACGGCCAGGAGGGCGCGTCCGCGGCAGCCGGTGGGGCGGGCGCCCGGGGCCACCAGACGGGGCGTGACGGGCAGGCTCCCGATCACGCCGCCCACGTCGTCCTGGTCGGAAGCCGCGACGAGGCGGTGAGCTGGGTCAGGGCCCACCTGGGGGAGGGCGACGTCGTGCTCTACGAGAACGACCTGCCGGACCACTTCGCATGATCTCCGCCGGTCCGCACGGCCGGACTAGTTTCCGGGGAGCGCCAACGCCTGGCAGGTCCGGTGTCCGGCCCGCCCGGAGGCGGGCGGGTGGCACAGCAACGGAGAGTGACCCGTGAGCGACACCGCAGTCATCTTTGGTGGACCTTCGCCTGAGCACGACGTGAGCGTGCTGACCGGGCTCCAGGCGGCGCGGGCCCTGAGCACGTCGGGAACGGAGCGGATCAGGCCGCTGTACTGGACAAAGTCGGGAGACTGGTTCGAGGTGGCACCCGACCTCGAGGGCCAGGCCTTCGTAGACGGGGTGCCGCCCGGCTCGACCCCCCTCCGTCTGGAGGCCGACGCCGGGGGAGGGTTCCAGGCCAGGGGCACCCTGACCGGCCGTCCTCGACCGCTCGACATCTCGGCCGTCGTCATCTGCTGCCACGGTGGACCCGGTGAGGACGGGACGCTCCAGTCAGCTCTCGATCTCGCCGGGGTTCGCTACACCGGTCCGACCGCGGCGGGGGCCGCGCTGGGCATGGACAAGCTGGCCTTCGCCGGCCTGGCCATCGCCGCCGGGCTCCCGACCTTGCCGCGGATCCTGCTCACCAACTCCACCCGGCCCGACTTTCCCGGCCCCTACATCGTCAAGCCCCGGTTCGGCGGCTCGTCCATCGGCATCGAGGTGGTCGAGGACCTGCCCACGGCCACGGCACGGTTGTTGTCGAACGCCCACCTGCGGCGAGGCGCGGTGGTCGAGCCCTACCGACCCGACCTGTTCGACCTCAACGTCTCGGTCAGGAGCTGGCCCGAGCTCAAGCTCTCCGCCATCGAGCGACCGATCCGCTCCCAGGCGTCCTCGGACATCCTCAGCTACGCCGACAAGTACGTCGGTGGCGAAGGCATGGCCAGCGCACCGCGTGAGCTGCCGGCGGAGCTGGACAGCCGCCTCGAGGCACGACTCACCGAGGCGGCCCACCTGGTGGCGCAGCTTTACGATCTCCGTGGAGTGGCGCGGATCGACTTCCTCTCCGACGGCACCGAGCTGTTCGTGAACGAGGTGAACACGGTTCCGGGATCGATGGCCAAGTACCTGTGGGTGGCGCCACCGGTCGCCTTCAGCACCCTGCTGGCGGACATGCTGGCGGAGGCCATGGACCGGCCGGCGGTACAACACCTGGCAGTCGGCGCCGACGGGGCCGTCCTCCGGTCGGCCGGGAGCATCGCCAGCAAGCTGGCCTGATCTGACCGCTTCGATGCGGGTGCCGGTCGGTACCCTTCTGGTGGTGTCTTTCCCCAAACGGCTGCTGAACGAGGGTGAGGAGGTCGTCGTCGACCTGCGCCCCCACTGGTCCTTCCTGATCGGGCCGGTGCTGGCGGCGATCGGGGTCATCGCCGTGGCCGTGGCGATCGTCGCCGCCTTTCCCTCCGCGCCCGTGGTGGTGCTCGTCGCCATCCTGCTGTTCCTCGCCGCCGCCATGCTCTGGCTGGCCGGCCGGTACGCACGGTGGGCCAGCACCAGCTTCGTCCTCACTAACAGTCGCGTGGTGTACCGGACCGGCGTCCTCACCCGCCACGGGCGTGAGATCCCGCTGGAGAGGCTCAACGACATTGCCGTTCATCAGTCGATCCTCGAGCGGCTGGTGGGCTCTGGTCGGCTGTACATCGAGTCTGCCGGAGCCATGGGCCAGGAGGCGTTCATCGGAGTTCCCGACTGCCTCGCCGTGCAGAAGGCGATCCACCACGAGCTGGCACGTTCCCGACGCCGGTGGGCCGAGCAGACGGGGGGCCGGCCGCTGCTGACGGTCCCCGAGCAGCTCGAGAAGCTCGACGAGCTGTGCCAGCGCGGGGTGATCACCAGGGCCGAGTTCGATGTCGAGAAGGACAGGCTCCTTCATCACCTCGGCTGAGCGCGTCAACATCCTACGAAGACTGCACCACCTCGACCGAGGCTCCCGCAGACGCCCGCAGCACCCACCCCGGGCGGCTGTCGCTCGGAACGACGACGCCCGGCTCGGCGAGAGCTACGACGCAGCCGCCGAAGCCGCCGCCCGTCAGGCGCGCCCCGTAGACCCCCCGTGTCGCCAGTAACTCCGCCACGAGCGCGTCGAGCTCCGGCGTGGAGACCTCGAAGTCGTCGGCGAGGCTGCGGTGACTCGCCGCCATCGCCGCGCCCGCCGCCGTCAGGTCGCCTGCGGCCATGGCCTGCGCGGCCTCCTGCACCCGGGCGTTCTCGGTGACGACATGGCGGGCTCGACGTCGCAGGACCGGGTCCCGGACGGACTCGACGTCGACGAGAGCCGCCTCCCGCAGCGGCCCGACGGCGGCGGCTGCGGCCTCGCACTCTGCCCGCCGGGCGGCGTAGGCCGAGCCGGCCAGGCCTCGCGCCCGTCCCGAGTGCAGGGCCACGATCTCGATGTCCTCGGGGAGCGCCACCGGCGAGACGTCGAGGGACGCGCAGTCGAGCAGGAGCGCGTGGCCGCGCTGACCGCACACCGACGTCAGCTGGTCCATCACACCGCACGGCACTCCAACCGCCAGCTGCTCGGCCTCTTGGCAGGCTCGTGCCAACTGCACCGGGCTCCCGCCGGCCCCGACGGCCAGGGCGACGGCCACCTCGAGGGCGGCGCTCGAGGCGAGCCCGGCACCGATCGGCACCGTCGAGCTCACGGTGCCGACACCACCGCTCGAAGGCGCCACGGTAGCGACCACAGCGGCGACGTAGCGCGCCCACCGAGGTGCGTCGCCGGCCGCGTCGGCGAATGGTTCGGACAGGTCGACCACGGCGCGTCCGCGTCGGTCGAGGGAGGTGAGCTCCAGCCGACCGAGTGCCGCGTCGCGCTCCAGCACCACGTCGGTCCCCAGGTCGATCGCCATGGGGAGCGCCAGGCCTCCGGTGTAGTCGGTGTGGTCGCCGATGAGGTTGGTGGCGTCATCCGGGCAGCTTCCCACGACCCGCCCGGGAGGCGGGCCGAGGCTGATCGGCCGGGCTCGCGGTGGAAGTTCCCATTTTTTCGAATCGGGTTTTGTCACACCAAAAGGCGTTACAAACGCTCGGCGAGCGTGAGAGACAACCGGTGTCGGCGGGGTCGCCGGACTCACGGGGAAACGCACCGACTCGTCAAACCCGGTTTTGTCACGCCAAAAAGCGTTACAAGCGCTCGGCGAGCGTGAGAGACAACCGAGCTCGGCGCGTCGCAGCAACCAGTCGTCGTCCCCCGCCCTAGCCTGAGCCCGATGACCACGGCCAGCTCCAGGTGGGCCGCCGCGCTCCACGCCTGGGCGATCCCGGATGACATCCTCAAGGCTGCGCCGGAGTCACCATGGGGTTTCCCACCCGCGCTGTTCCACGCGCACGAGGTACCGTCCTCGACCCCATCGAGGCGACGCGCCGTCGAGGCGCTGCCCGCTGGTGGCTCCGTCCTGGACGTGGGTGTCGGGGCAGGGGCGGCCAGCCTCTGCCTCGTCCCTCCCGCCCGGCAGCTCGTCGGGGTGGACGAGAGCGCCGAGATGCTCGCTCGTTTCACCGCCGCCGCCGACGCCGCCGACGTCGGGGTCGACGTGCGAGCCATTCGCGCCAGCTGGCCGGAGGCGGCGGACCAGGCGGGACGGTCCGACGTGGTCGTGTGCCATCACGTGCTTTACAACGTGGCCGACGTGGTTCCCTTCGTTCGCGCCCTCACGTCGGCCGCCCGCCGGCGCGTCGTCGTCGAGCTCACCGCCGAGCACCCGCAGACCGCCCTCAACCCGCTCTGGCGGCATTTTCACGGGCTCGAGCGGCCGACCGGACCGACGGCGGACGACGCTGCGGCCGTGCTCGAGGAGATCGGCATCCGGCCCGAGGTCGAGCGCTTCAGCGGACCCCGCCGGCAGGCGGAGGTGGACCGAAAGGACCTCGTCGCCTTCGCCCGGCGCCGCCTGTGCCTGCCCGCCGAGCGAGATCCCGAGGTGGACGCGCTGCTCCCGGAGAACGCGGGCCTCCCCCGGCGCGAGCTGGCCTGCCTCTGGTGGTCTCCTGGTTCGGCTTGACCGCCTGGTCAAGACACGACAGCATCCGGTCATGGCCACCGCGCGCGCCAACGGCGTCGACATCGAGTACGAGACCTTCGGAGATCCCGGCGACCCGGCGATGCTGCTGATCATGGGCCTCGGCGGCCAGCTCATCGTGTGGGACGAGGAGCTGTGCCGCCAGCTCGCCGGCCACGGGTTCCACGTCATCCGTTTCGACAACCGCGACGTCGGCCTGTCCACCAGGTTCGACGACGCCCCCGTGCCGGACGTCATCGCGGTCCTCCAGGGCGACCGTGCGTCGGTCCCGTACACCCTCGAGGACATGGCCGACGACACCGCCGGCCTGCTGGACGCCCTCGGCATCGACGGGGCGCACGTCGTCGGCGTGTCGATGGGAGGCATGATCGCCCAGCTCCTTGCGATCGATCGTCCCGAGCGGGTCCTCAGCCTGGCGTCGATCATGTCCACCACCGGCGATCCCAGCGTCGGCGCGCCGACCCCCGAGGCCATCGCAGTGCTCACGAAGCCGCCTCCGACCGGGAGAGAACAGGTCATCGCTCGCGAGGTCGAGACGACCGAGGCCCTCGGATCCCCGGGTTACGGGTTCGACGAGGATCGGACCCGCCGCCGGGCCGCGGCGGCCTTCGACCGTGCATTTCACCCGGCTGGCGTCGCCCGCCACCTCGGGGCCGTCGTGGCGGCGACGGACCGCACCGAGCGACTGGCCAAGCTCGACGCGACAACGGCGACGGTCGTCATCCACGGCAGCGCCGACCCCCTGATCACCCCGAGCGGCGGTGAGGCCACGGCCAAGGCCATCCCCGGTGCCGAGCTGATCATCATCGAGGGCATGGGCCACGAGCTCCCACCCGGGGCGTGGCCGACGGTCGTCGAGGCCATCGTGGCCAACGCCAACAGGGCAGCGCGGCGATGAGCGGGCCGCTGGAAGGCGTGCGCGTCATCGAGATCGCCGGCATCGGACCTGGACCGTTCGCCGCCATGATGCTGGCGGACATGGGTGCCGACGTCGTCCGCATCGACCGGGCCCAGAAGGTGAGCGGCGGCGACCCCGCCAATCCGCCGCTGGACCTCCTCGGCCGCGGACGACGCTCGGTCGGCGTCGACCTCAAGCACCCCGAGGGTGCCGGTGTGGTGCTGCGCCTGATGGACCGGGCCGACGTGTTGATCGAGGGGTTCCGTCCCGGGGTGATGGAGCGGCTCGGCATCGGGCCCGAGGAGTGCATGGCCCGCAACCCGCGCCTCGTCTACGGCCGGATGACGGGCTGGGGTCAGGAGGGCCCGTACGCGGACGCCTCCGGCCACGACATCAACTACATCGCGCTGGCCGGGGCGCTCGATCCGATCGGCCGAGCCGGTGAGCGACCCGTTCCGCCGCTGAACCTCATCGGCGACTTCGGCGGCGGAGGCATGCTCATGGCCTACGGAGTGGTGTGCGCGCTCCTCGAGCGCGATCGCTCGGGACAGGGCCAGGTGATCGACGCGGCGATGGTCGACGGCTCCGCCGTGCTGACCACGTTCATCCACAGCCTCAGGGCCATGGGCATCTGGATGGACGAGCGGGGGACGAACCTCCTCGACACGGGCGCGCACTTCTATGATGTGTACGAGACGGCCGACCACCGCTACGTGTCGGTCGGGTCGATCGAGCCGCAGTTCTATGCCGAGCTACTGCGCCTGTCGGGCCTGCAGGGCGAGGAGCTCCCGGGGCAGATGGATCGCGGCCAGTGGCCCGCCCTGAAGGAACGCGTTGCCGAGGTGTTCCGCACCAAGACCCGCGACGAGTGGTGCGCGCTGATGGAAGGGACCGACGTGTGCTTCGCCCCGGTGCTCTCCATGGCCGAGGCGCCGGACCACCCGCACAACCGCCGACGGGAGACGTTCGTCGAGGTGGCCGGGGTACCCCAGCCGGCCCCCGCGCCGCGGTTCGGCCGAACCCCGGGAGCGATCGACCGCCCGCCGCCACACGTCGGTCAGCACACTGACGACACGCTCGCCGAGTGGGGCTTCACGGCCGACGAGCGAGACAAGCTCCGCCAGGCCGGGGCCATCGCCTGAGCCGAGGGAGCCCTCGTGGACGACTCCTGGACCCACACCGGATACGCCCAGCGCATCCACTTCGGGGCCGGGAGCCTGGACCAGCTGGCCGAGGTGGTCAAGGAGACCGGAGCCCGCCGGGTGATGCTGGTGACGACCGAGGGCCGGGCGGACTCGGAGGCCGGTCGCCGTGTCGCCAGTCTGCTCAAAAGGCAGCTCGTCTCCACCTACACCGGAGTGACCTCGCACGTCCCGACCACCGCCGTCGAGACGGCGGTGCGGCAGGCCCAGGGCGACGGTGTCGACGGGCTCGTGTCGTTCGGAGGCGGGTCGTGCGCCGACCTGGGCAAGGCGGTGTGCTTCTTCCTCGAGCAGCAGGCGGGAACACCCGGCATGTCGGCCATGGACCGACCGGTCGTGGCCCACGTGGCCGTGCCCACGGCCTATTCGGGAGCAGAGGTCACGCCGTTCTTCGGGATGACCGACTTCGCGACCCGGCGCAAGAGCGGGGCCGGCGGCCCGACCACGGCGCCTGTTGCCGCCGTGTACGACCCGCTCGTCACCCTCGACACGCCGGTCCGGGTGAGCGCTGAGACGGGCATGAACGCCCTCGCCCACGGAGTGGAGGCCATGTACGCCATACGTCGGACGCCCGAGGCGGAGGCCGTCGCCGCGGCCTGCGTCCAGCGGGTGGCGGCGTCGCTGCCCGGTGTCGTGGAGGATCCCGGCGACGTGCCAGCCCGGACGGCGATGCTCGCCGGTGCCGCCCTGGGCGGCCGTGCGTTGCAGAACGCCAGCATGGGCGTCCACCACGGCCTGGCGCAGCTGCTGGGCGGCCGCACCGGAATGGCACACGGCCTGGCCAACGCCGTGATGCTGGCCAATGTCGTGCGCTTCAACGCCGAGGCGGTGCCGGTCGAGGTGGCCCGGATCGGCGCCGCCCTGGGGGACCCCGACGATGCGGCCGGTGCGTGTGACCGCCTGCGGGCCGGGCTCGGGCTCCCCGGCCGCCTCTCCGAGTGTGGCGCCACCGAGGAGGATCTCGACGCCGTCGCCCGCATGTCCCAGGGCAACGTCAACGTGGGGTTCAATCCCCGTCCCGTGAGTGAGGAGGCGGCGCGGGAGATCCTGGCCGAGGCCTGGTGACAGCGGGGAGTAGGATCACCGGGATCCAGTTCACAAGGGGGCTGCTGCATGAAGCGGATGCTGTCGGTCGATGATCTGGCCCGCGACGAGCG
>VAWP01000059.1:3245-36015 GCA_005888295.1 Actinomycetota bacterium | reverse complement strand
GCCCTCGTCGTCGGTGCGAAACGGCACGAGCTCCAGCTCCATCTCCATGCCCGTGGTCAGGGCGTGGGGATCGGCCGTGGTGAGCCGGGTCTCGACTTTCACCTCACCCGCGAGCTCGACGTAGCCCACTCCGAACGGCACGAAATCGGCGCCCTCCGGCCCCCCGTATGGTGGCGACGGCGGTGGGAACTGCTGGGTCGTCCAGGCCCAGAGGCGCCCCCGCCGGGAGAGGAGATGCTCCACCATCGCCGTGGACGCGCAGCGCGGGCACGAGTCCTGGGTCGGGAACGTGACGATTCCGCACTCCGTGCAACGGCTCCCGATCAGCTGTGGGTCGTCGGACGGCCACGTGAAGACGCCGTCCGCCACTGGTACCTGCGCCATCACGTCCTCCGTTCGTGAGGGCCTGCTGACCGGGACAGGAGCTCGTCGGCGTGCTCGTCCAGCCGCGGTGGTGTCCGGTACTCCGTCTCTGCGTCGTCGAACCGGATGGGGCTGGCGATCAGGTGCAATGGCCCGTCGGTGGTGTCGACGGACACGACCATGTCGCGAGCGCGCACGAGATCACCGTCGAGCGCATCGGCGAGCTCCTTGACCGCGGCGACCGGGATCCCCAGCGGGCCCAGACGCTCCTCCCACTCCGCTGCCGACGCGTCGCGGAGGCGGGCGCCGAGGGCGTCGAGCAGCTCTTTACGATTGTCGAAGCGGGCGTGCATCGTGGCGAACCGGACGTCGTCCGCCCAGGAGTCACGATCGATCTCCCGGCACAGCCGACGCCAGAGCTCGTCCCTGGTCACGAACAGCGCGAGGTAGCCCGACCTCGTCTCGAACAGCTGGGCAGGGACGTAGAAGGCGTGGGCCCCGAGCGGCTGGCGAGCGGGAGGATCGCCACCGTTGAGGTAGCCGGCGGCCTTGTAGTTGAGCTGCGAGAGCATCACGTCGAAGAGCGAGACATCGACCTGGCCTCCCTTGCCCTCGAGGACCTTGGCGACCAGCCCGAGGGCGGCCGTGATCCCCGCGGAGTTGTCGACAGCGGAGTAGCCGGCCAACGTGGGTGGACCGTCCGGCTCACCCGTCAGTGCCGCCACCCCCACCCGGGCCTGGGTCACGTAGTCGAAGGCGGGCCACTCGGCGGCCGGGCCGTCGAGCCCGTACCCCGTCAGGGCCACGCATACGATCTTGGGGTTGTAACGGCGCAAGGAGTCGTAGTGGAGCCCGAGCCCCTTGATCGCCGAAGGGCGGAGGTTCACCAGCAGGGCGTGGGCGGTCTCGACCAGGGCGCCGAGCTCTGACTGTCCCTCGTCGCTGGCCAGGTCGATGTGCACGCTTCGCTTGTTGCGGTTCAGGCTGGCGAAGTAGACGTTGTGATCCCCGACGAACTGCGACCCGACCTGGCGTGACAGGTCACCCTCGAGGGGCTCGATCTTGATGACGTCGGCGCCGAGATCCGCCAGCATCATCCCGCCGAACGGTCCGGCGAGGATGTGGCCGACCTCGAGCACCCGGATGCCGGCGAGCGGCCCAGAGCGGTGGGCGCCGTCTCCAGTCGTCACGACGACGTCTGTAGCGTCCCCGACAGCGCTCGCAGGCTGTCCACCAGGGTCTCGAGCGGCGTGCCGGTCGGGTACACGGCGGCCGCTCCGGCAGCCTCCAGGCGAGGGACGTCGCGGCGGGGAATCGTCCCTCCGACGACGAGGAGCACGTCGTCTGCACCTGCGGCACGGAGCGCCTCCGCCGTCTTCTGTGTCAGAGCGACGTGGGCGCCGCTGAGGAGGCTGAGCCCCACGATCTCGACGTCTTCCTGCAGGGCGACGGCAGCGATCGACTCGGGTCGTTGCCGGATGCCGAGGTAGATCACCTCGAACCCGGCGTCGCGCAGGGTGCGGGCCACGAGCTTGGCGCCGCGGTCGTGGCCGTCCAGGCCCGGCTTGGCGACGAGCACCCGAACCGGCATCAGAAGACCACCGGCTGCTGGAACTCGCCCCACCGCTCCTTGAGCACGTCCACCATCTCGCCCACGGTGCAGTACGCCTTGGCGCAGTCGACGAGATATGGCATGAGGTTGTCGTCGTCCCTGTCGGCCGCGGTGGCAAGGGCGGAGAGCGTTGTCCGCACGTCGACAGCCGAACGTGAGCGCTTGACCTCGGCGAGCCGCTCGAGCTGGCGGGTCCGGCCCTTCTCGTCCAGCTCGTAGCCGTCGATCTCGGGCTGGTCCTCGTCGACACGGAACTTGTTCACCCCGACGATCGACCGCTCAGCGGAGCGCATCGCCTGCTCGACGCGGAACGCCTCCTCGGAGATGAGGCGTTGCAGGTAGCCGTCCTCGATGGCCTTGACCATCCCGCCCACGCGCTCGAGGTCGTCCATGATCTCCACCACGCGCCCTTCGACGGCGTCGGTCAACGCCTCGACGAAGTAGGAACCCCCGAGTGGGTCGGCGACCCGTGTCACACCCGTCTCGTGGGCGAGCACCTGCTGCGTGCGCAGGGCGAGGGTGGCCGAGTCCTCGCTCGGGATGGCGAACGGCTCGTCCCACGCGGCCGTGAACATCGATTGGACGCCTCCGAGCACGGAGGCCAGGGCCTCGTAGGCGACTCGCACGATGTTGTTGCGGGCTTGCGGGGCGTGGAGCGACGCACCTCCGGCGACGCAGCCGACCCGAAACATGCACGAGCGGTCGTCCTTGGCGCCGAACCGCTCCCGAACGATCCGGGCCCACCGTCGGCGACCGGCGCGGTACTTGGCGATCTCCTCGAAGAAGTCCCCGTGCGTATAGAAGAAGAACGAGACCTGCGGGGCGAACTGGTCGATCGTCATGCGCCCCCGCCTGACGACCTCCTCGCAGTAGGTCATGCCGTCCATGAGCGTGAAGGCCATCTCCTGTGCCGCGTTGGCGCCGGCGTCGCGAAAGTGCGCTCCTGCCACCGATATGGCGTTGAACCGGGGAATCTCGTCGGCGCAGAACTCGATCGTGTCGGCGATGAGCCGGAGCGACGGGCGCGGTGGCCAGATCCAGGTGCCGCGGCTCACGTACTCCTTCAGGATGTCGTTCTGGATCGTGCCCCGCAGCTTCGCTCGGTCGACACCCTGCTTCTCGCCGACGGCGACGTAGAAGGCGAGGATGATCGCTGCCGTCCCGTTGATGGTGAAGCTCGTGCTGATGGCGTCGAGCGGGATCTGACCGAAGAGGATCTCGGCGTCGGCCAGCGTGTCGATGGCCACTCCCACCCTGCCGACCTCCTCCTCGACGTCAGGGTGGTCGGAGTCGTACCCACACTGTGTCGGAAGATCGAAGGCGACCGAGAGCCCCGTGGCACCCTGGCCGAGGAGGTAGCGATAACGCTCGTTCGACTCCTCGGCGGTGCCGAAGCCGGAGTACTGGCGGATGGTCCAGGGTCGCCCCCGGTAACCGTCCGGGAAATTGCCCCGCGTGAACGGGAACACGCCCGGCGGGGGGATCGACTCGGCCGGTGGAAGATCAGCTGGCCCGTAGCTCGGCGCCAAGGGGATCCCTGACTCGCTGGAGACCGTCGGGTCCATGGCGCAATCGTAGAGGAAACGGCCCTTCCAGGAAAAGAGGCCATCGTTGCCCGCAACAGGAGAGCGCTATTATCACGCCCGCGCGTCCCGAGGAGACGATCGATGCCCGAGCACAACCGCAGCTCCACCCCGGGTGGCGTTGACGTCGAGATCGAGGGCGGGGTCGCAGTCGTGACGATCGACCGGCCCGACGTCCGCAACGCCATCGGGATGTCGACCGTCGACGAGCTCGACGCGGCGCTCGACGATGTCGTGGAGTCGGGCGCCGCCGTCCTCGTGGTCCGAGGTGGGGGAGACCGGGCCTTCGTCTCCGGAGGGGACCTGCGGGAGCTCAGCGCGGTCCGGACGTACGAGGACGCGGTTGACATGGCCTGTCGCGTGCGGCGGGTCCTCGACCGGGTCGCCGCCTTGCCCGTGCCCGTCGTTGCCGCGCTGAACGGCCACGCCCTCGGAGGCGGCGCCGAGGTGGCCATCGCCGCCGATGTCCGTGTCGCGGCCGAGGACGTCAAGATCGGGTTCAACCAGGTGAGCCTGGGCATCATGCCCGCATGGGGCGGCGTAGAGCGGCTGGCACTGACCATAGGCCGGAGCCGAGCCCTGCTCGCGGTCGCCACTGGTGAGGTCTACGAGGCCCCCGCCGCCCAGCGCATCGGGCTGATCGACGTCGTCATCCCGCGAGCCGCGTTCGACGACCACTGGCGCAGCCTCACGCGGCGGATGGCCGCTCTCGCGCCGGGCACGACTCGCGCCGTCAAGTCCGTGATCGACGCGGCGGCTCCTTCGGTCCACCCGGAGCTCGAGGCTGGTGCGACTGACGCCTTCGCCCGGCTGTGGACAGCTGACGCGCACTGGGCCGCGGTCGAGGCCATGGAAGAGAGACGGAGACCGGGCTGACCAGCGGGTCCACATCCCGCTCGCTCGGACCACGGCGCTGGTAGCGTGAGCTTGGTGAGCGGCAACCCCGGACGGGCAGAGAGCGGCGGTGTCTCCGACGTCGGCGAGCCCTCGTGGCGCCGGCGTGCCGTCTCACGCAGCCTCACAGCTGCGCGGTCGCGAGCCGAGGACCGGGTCCAGCGCTTCGTCGATGCGGCCTTCTCGCTGATCGACGAGAGAGGAACGACCGACTTCACGATCCAGGAGGTCATCGACCGCTCCAGGCAGTCGCTGCGGGCCTTCTATCAGCACTTCGACGGCAAGGACGAGCTCCTTCTGGCCCTCTTCGAGGAGACCGTCAGTGAGTCGGCCGAAGACATCCGTCAGGTGGTCGAGTCCGAGACCAAGCCCCTGGAGCGCCTACACGCCTTCACGATCCGTCTCCACTACTGGTGCGAACCCGAGGTAAGACCCCGCCGGCGGGGCTCTCACAACCGTCGGCCGATCATGGAGTTCACCCTGCAGCTCGTCGCCAACCATCCCGAGCGCGTGAAGGCAGCGATAGCACCGGTCTCGAACATGCTCCTGGCGCTGCTCGACGAGGCGGTTGCCGCTGGCGTCATCGAGACCGCTGATACCCGGCGGGCTGCGGCGCTCGTCCAGCAGACAGTGCTGTCGAGCTGGCTGGGAAATCGCCTTGCCCACAACCCCCGGACACGGGTCACGGCCGAGGAGACCTGGCAGTTCTGCCTGCACGGCCTCCAGGGCCAGCCGCGTCGGTCGTGACGAATCAGGCTCGTTCGAGATCCAGCATCCGGATGGCATTGCCGCGGAGGACCTTGTAGCGCTGCTCGCCGGTCAGGGCTGCGGTCATGCGCTCGACCTCCTCCTGCACGAACGGCCACGTCGTGTCCGTATGCGGGTAGTCGGTCTCGAAGCAGACGTTGTCCTCGCCGACGGCGTCGATCGATGCCATCCCGTGGACATCGTTGGTGAAGCACCCGAAGATGCGGCCCCGGTAATAGGTCGACGGCGGCTCTGGGATGGCTTCGTCGGCCTTCGTCCAACTCGAGTGGTACTTCCAGGTGTTGTCGGCTCGCTCGAGCGCGTACGGGATCCAGCCGATCTGGCCTTCCGAGTACGACAACTTGAGCTCTGGAAACCGGACGAGCACCCCTGAGAACAGGAAGTCTGCCAGCGACGCCATTGAGTTGTTGCACGACAGCATGATCTCGGTCGACGGCGGGGCGTCCGGCGATGCCGACGGCATCTTCGACGAGGATCCGATGTGCATGCAGACCGTCGTGCGCGTCTCCTGGCAGACGGCGAAGAGCGGGTCCCAGTAGCCGGAGTGGATGCTGGGAAGCGAGAGGTGTGTCGGTATCTCGCTGAAGCAAATGGCCCGTGCGCCGCGTGCTGCGTTCCGGGTGACCTCGTCGACCGCCAGGCCGACGTCCCACAGGGGGATCAGGCACAGCGGCATGAGGACGCCGCCGGAGTCGGCGCACCATTCCTCGATCATCCAGTCGTTGTACGCGCGCACGCACTGCAACCCGAGCTCGAGGTCCTTGCCCTCCATGAAGGTCTGACCGCAGAAGCGGGGGAACGTCGGAAAGGCGATCGATCCGTCGACGCCGGCGAGAGCGAGATCGGCGACGCGCGCCGCTGGGTCGTAGCAGCCCGGCCGCATCTCGTCGTAGGTGAGAGCACCGATGAACATCCTGCTGCGATCGAAGCGGCTGACGTCGCCGTCGGGCGTGGCGTCGAGAGGAATGGCGACGTGCCGCTTGTGCACGTACACGAGGCGATCCTCGTAGACCCAATAGTCGCCCCACTCGCCATCCTCGGTCATCTCCTGCTTGTACTTTGCGCCGACGTCGAGTGAGAACTCACCCCACCTGGCTCGCTCGATGCGGGGCCCCTTGTCGCGCATGCTGGCGGGGAGCCGTTCCTGCCACAGGTTCGGGGGCTCGACGACGTGGTCGTCGACGCTGATGGCCTTGGGCAAGTCGGTCACTGTCACCTTCCTTCACCGACGTCAGCGAGCGGATCGTGGGGTCGGCCGGAGTCGAAGCCACCATGCTTGCGCATGAACGTGGTCGCCCTCCGGTGAATGCGCCAGCCGTCCGGCGTGCGCCGGTACTCGTCCCGATACCAGCCCAGACGCATGGCGTGTGTCTCCTGGTCGATGAAGACGAAGTGCTGGGTGCCGGTGGCGCGGTCGCCGTGCAGATCGACGACGGGCATGTTGCCGATGAACTGGCCACGAGGCGCGGCATCCAGCAGGGCCGGGAAGCGCTCGAGGGTGTAGGCCGTTCCGAACGCGTTGTACTCGGCATCGGGTGTGAACACGTCGAGCCACCGGTTCTCGGTGAACTGGCTCGCGTACATCATGTAGCGGGCACAGAGCGCCTGGAGCTCTACGAGATCAGCGATCCGTCGGGCATCGTCGGGCATCTCGAGTCACACCCCCTCGTAGCGGACGCGCACCGAGGAGGTGGTCGGGACGGCCTGACAGGTGAGTACCCATCCCTCCTCGACCTCGTCGTCGGTCAGGGCATCGTTGACGTGCATCGTGACGGCGCCCTCGACGAGCCTGGCCATGCACGTGGCGCAGCTGCCCGACTCGCACGACGATGGTGGTGTCATCCCCATCTGGCGCGCCGTCTGCAGGATCGTCGTGCCGGGGTGGTGGTCGACGCCGTCGGTGCGGCCGCCGAGCTCGATCGTGACCCGCGATCCGCTCGCCTCGACGTTCTCCGGCTCGGGCTGCGGGATCGGTTCAGGCGGCGTGAACCGCTCGACGTGGACTCGGCGCTCGTCCACATGGCGATCGACGAGCGCGCCCTCGACGAGGTCCATGAACGGCGCTGGGCCACAGATGAAGTACTCGGCGTCAGCCCCCGTGCTGATGAAGGGACCCACCACGTCGGCGTCGACGAAGCCCTCTTCGACGTCGAGATGGTGGGCGACGGCGAGGCGACCGGGGTGGCGCTCGCCGAGGCGCTCGAGCGCTGCAGCGAAGATGATCGAGTCCCGGTCCCGGTTGGCATAGAGAACACGCACCCGGCGTGAGGTCGAGGCGAGGGCCGCCTTCACGATCGAGAACACAGGTGTGATCCCACTGCCGGCGGCGAACGCCACGACATCGCCGTCGTCGGGCCCCAGGCAGAACACCCCGGCTGGACAGCTCGTCTCGATCACGTCGCCCGGTGCCAGGGTGTCGATCATCCAGTTCGACACCACGCCGCCGGGCACACGCTTCACCGTCACCTGCAGCTCGGTGTCAACGGCTGGCGTCGAGGACATGGAGTACGACCGGAAATGCTGCTGGTCGTCGATCGGGACCCTGAACGTGCAGAACTGGCCGGCCTCGTAGGCGAACGCCGCCGCCAGCTCGGGGGGGACCTCGAGCACGAAGGAGCGGGTGTCGGCTGTCTCGCTGACGACACGCGCGATGCGGAGCTGGTGGAAGCCGTGGTCTCGCATGGGGGGCTTGACCTGGGCCGTTGGCCAGGCGGTGGCCATGCGAGGAGGGCTGGTGGGGGACCACACCGCCACGGTCGGGCCGCGCTGGCAGCTGCGCGCGGTGCCCGGCGACCTCGCCCGGTCGTACCTCGCCCGAGGGTGGTGGAACGACGCCACGCTCGGAGCGATGGTGGCAGCTGGCCTCGAGGAGATGAGCGGCGTGACGTTCCGCGTGCGCTCCGCTGTCCACCCCTGGGCGGGCACCTTCGGCGACGTGGACCGGGCGGCCCGCTCGCTGGCGTGGTCGCTGCAGGCCAGGGGCGTCGGTCCGGGCGATGTCGTCGCCTTCCAGCTGCCGAACTGGGTGGAGGCGGGCATCACGTTCTGGGCGGCGGCATACCTCGGCGCCGCCGTCGTCCCCGTCGTGCACTTCTACGGCGCCAAGGAGGTCGACCACATCCTCCGGGAGACGTCGCCCGACGTGATCGTCACCGCCGATCGTTTCGGGCGCACGGACCACCTCGAGGTGTACGAGGCGCTGCTCTCGGATCGGCCGGGTCCGCTGTGGCTCGTGGCCGGGGAGACGCCGCCGCGGGACCTGCCCACGCGTGCGACACCGTTCGAGAGCATGCTCGACGTCGATCCTGTGACACAGCCGGCCGCGGTCGACCCCGACGACCCGGCGGTGGTCGGCTTCACGTCGGGTACGACCCGCGACGCCAAGGGTGTCGTGCATTCGCACCGGACCATCGGCTGCGAGACCCGGCAGCTCGACTACATGTTTCCCAGAGGCGGCCCTCCGCAGATCACGGGAGCACCCGTGGGCCACTTCATCGGCATGCTCAACGCCTTCCTCGTGCCCCTGCTCCGGGACCGACCCGTCAACCTGATCGACGTCTGGGAACCGGGCGAGGTCCTGCGCATGATGCGGGAGGAGGGGCTCGGCGTGGCCGGTGGCGCCACCTACTTCCTGACGAGCCTCCTCGATCACCCGGACATGAGCGACGAGCACCTGAGCCTGATGCCCTTCGCGGGGCTCGGCGGATCTCCCGTGCCCGTGGCCGTCACCGAGCGGGCGACGAAGCTCGGCATCAGCGTGTTCCGGTCCTACGGCAGCACCGAGCATCCCTCGATCACGGGTTGCCTCCTCGACGAACCCGAGGCGAAGCGCCTCAGGACCGACGGTCGTCCACTGCCGGGGGTCGAGGTGCGGCTCGCCGGCAACGGCGAGATCCGAAGCCGCGGCCCCGACTGCTTCGTCGGCTACACCGACCCCCGTCTCACGGCCACCGCCTTCGAGGGGGATGGCTGGTACCGGACCGGAGATGTAGGTGTCCTCGACGATGACGGCTACCTCACGATCACGGATCGCATCTCCGACGTCATCATCCGCGGCGGCGAGAACGTGAGCGCGCAGGAGATCGAAGAGCTCATGATGGAGCAGGACGAGGTGGCCGAGGTCGCCGTCGTGGCCGCACCCGACGAGCGGCTCGGGGAGCACGCCGCCGCCGTGGTGCGCGTCGGCGACCGCATGGCTGCTCCGACGCTCGAGCAGGTGCGCGCCCACCTGGCGGCCAGCGGCCTGGCCCGTCAGAAATGGCCCGAGTCGCTCTCCGTGGTGGCGGACTTTCCTCGAACGCCGTCCGGCAAGGTCCAGAAGTTCATCCTCAGGCAGCAGCTGCGCGACGGAACGCTCCAGGCCGGTCCGCCATGACTCAGAACAGACCGCGCCTTCCACCCCTGCCGCCCGAGCGGTGGCCGAAGGAGATGCGCCAGGCGATGGGAGCGCTGCGGCCGCCGAACGCCGACCAGGCGACCCCTCGCCGCGAGGATCGACCGAAGGGGCTCAACATCCTCGGGACGCTCGCCCGGCACCCCGAGCTGACCCGCGCGTTCTTCACCTTCAACGGCCACGTGCTGTCCGCCTCGACCCTGTCGGCGCGTCACCGTGAGCTGCTCGTGCTGCGAGTCGCAGCGCTCCGAGGGGCCACCTACGAGTGGGCGCAGCATGTCGTCATGGCCGAGGACGCCGGGCTCGCCGGCGACGAGGTGGCTCGGATCGCCCATGGTCCCGACGCCCCTGGGTGGTCGACCCTCGAACGGGCCATGCTCGCCGCCGTCGACGAGCTGGTCACGGACGCCACCGTGGCTGACGCCACCTGGGGAGTGCTGGCCGGCGAGCTCGACGACCAGCAGCTGATGGACCTGGTCTTCACCGTCGGCGCCTACGAGGTCGTGGCCATGGCCTGCCGGTCCTTCGGCATCGAGCTGGACGACGACCTCCGAAAACGACCTTCTCATTGACGGAGATCGGTGATATCGTGCTCGGCGGTACCTCACTGGAGGAACTCCAATGCCACACTTCACCAAGCCCGCCGAGGGCAGCTGGACGGAGCACTTCGGGCTCGGTACGGAGCCGGTCTCCTACGAGGACTCCATCTCGTCGGCTCACTACGAGCTGGAGCGTGACGCCATCTTCCGGCGGACGTGGCTGAACGTCGGTCGAGTCGAGCAGCTCCCGAGGGTCGGGAGCTACTTCACCAGGGAGCTCGACGCGGCTCGCACGTCGGTGGTCGTGCTGCGGGACTCGGACGGCGAGGTCCGCGCCTTTCACAACATCTGCCGGCACCGTGGCAACAAGCTCGTGTGGAACGACTACCCGGGTGAGGAGACGAACGGGACCTGCCGCCAGTTCACCTGCAAGTACCACGGGTGGCGCTACAACCTCCACGGCGAGTGCACGTTCGTCCAGCAGGAGTCCGAGTTCTTCGGCCTGGAGAAGGCCGACCATGGCCTGGTCCCTGTCCGGGCCGACGTGTGGGAGGGGTTCATCTTCGTCAACCTCGACGGGGCCGACACCACCCCGCTGCGCGAGTACCTCGGCGAGATCGGCGAAGGACTCGTCGGTTATCCCTTCCACAAGATGACGCAGGTGCACCGGTACCGCGCCGAGGTCCGCAGCAACTGGAAGCTGTTCATCGACGCCTTCACCGAGTTCTACCACGCGCCGGTGCTCCACGCGAAGCAGGCCGTGGCCGAGGAGTCCCGCAAGCTGCAGGGCATCGGCTACGAGGCGCTGGCGTACGGCGTCGACGGCCCCCACGGGATGGTGTCGTCCTGGGGCGGGATGTCGCCGCCCAAGGATCTGAGCATGGTCAAGCCCATCGAGCGGGTGCTGCACAGCGGGCTGTTCGGTCCGTGGGACGCTCCCGACATCGGCATCGACGAGCTGCCGCCGGGGCTCAACCCGGCCCGGCATCCGTCCTGGGGGATGGACTCGTTCCTGTTCTTCCCCAACTTCATGGTGCTCATCTGGAAGACGAACTGGGTCCTCACGTACCACTACTGGCCGACGTCGTACAACACCCACATCTTCGAGGGCACGTGCTACTTCGTCCCGCCGAGGACCGCCCTCGAACGCCTGGCCCAGGAGCTCGCGGTCGTGACGTTCAAGGAGTACGGCCTTCAGGACAGCAACACGCTGGAGGCGACGCAGACGATGCTCGAGTCGCGAGCCGTCACTGAGTTCCCCCTGAACGACCAGGAGATCCTGCTGCGCCTCCTGCACAGGACGGCCCATCAGTACGTGAACGAGTACCGGCAACAGA
This sequence comes from Actinomycetota bacterium, assembly GCA_005888295.1. GTDB lineage: Bacteria > Actinomycetota > Acidimicrobiia > Acidimicrobiales > AC-9 > AC-9. Next base: position 24,526 of record VAWP01000059.1, on the reverse strand, counting down.
CGGCGACACCCGTCCGGGTCTCGGCCGCGTCCTGAGCGAGGAGCCCGAAATGCCAACCCTGCCTGCGGAGTTCGCCGACCTCGAGCCCTTCGCGGACTGGGCGATCGCCACCGAGCGGGAGCGCTACGCCAAGCGCCTGTCGAGCACCATGGACGAGCTCCAGGCGTTCTACGACTCCGCCTTTCCGCGGCTCGAGGCGGCGTCGTCGTACCTCGACCAGTTCGACATGGGCGCCATGCCCGACGAGGCCAAGCGCCTGCTGTGGCTCTACTGCTCGTTGGTGACGGTCTCGTTCCCGGTCGAGGTGTGGCGCCAGCCGAGGGTGCCCGACAGCGGCTCGACCAGGCTGGACGCTGTGGCCGAACCCGTGGTGTGACCGGTCGTCGCCCTCGTGGGGATGACCCTGTACCGGTTCGGGAGCGAAAATGTGACTGGCGGCACACGAGACAGAGCTTGGCCGTATGGCCGCAGCCACGTTCTCCCCAGCTGTGCAGTAAGCTTTTCACGGTGACGACGAAGGAATCGGCAGCTGCCAGCTGGCGCGAGCAGGCGGTGGCCCGGTCGCTCGACCCGGCACGCGTGCGGGCGGAGAAGCGCGTGCAGCGGTTCATCGAGGCTGCTCTCGACCTCATGAGCGACAGCGCCCCCGGCATGGACTTCACGGTCCAGGACGTGGTCGAGAAGTCCGGCCAGTCGTTGCGGAGCTTCTACCAGTACTTCGGCGGCAAGCAGGAGCTGCTCCTCGCGCTGTTCGAGGAGTCGGTCCGGTCGACCGCCGAGGACCTCCAGGATCGGATCGGACACGAGGCGGATCCGGTCGAGCGTCTGCACCGTTTCGTTGTCGAGTACTACTGGCTGTGCCGGCCGACACCGAAGGGCACGGGCAGGAAACAGTCACCCCGTGCGCTGGCGGAGTTCGCCCAACAGCTGATGACCGTCCATCCCGAGGAAGCGACTCGCGCCTATGCGCCGCTCGTCTCCCTCTTCGAGGGGGTTCTCGAGGAGGCGGTGGCCGCCGGGGTCGTCCGCGGTGACCTCGGCCGGCGCCGGCTGGCCGGCGTTGTCCTCGAGGCGGTCATGTTCAACGCCTTCTCCATGACGATCGGTGGTGCCGCCGCCGAGTCCGACGGCGGCGACCCGGCCGAGGAGCTGTGGGACCTGATCCTGCACGGCATCGGACGCGCCGCGTAGCAGCCTCGGGCGCTGGCCGATGAGCGACGAACGAACGGCGATCGTGACCGGCGGCGGCTCCGGCATCGGGCTGGCCATCAGCGAGCGGCTGGCCGCCGACGGCGCCGCCGTGGCCGTCTTCGACCGGGACACCAGCTCGGCGGACGCCACGGCGGCCAAGATCGTGGCGTCTGGGGGCACCGCGGTCGGCGTGACGGTCGACGTCACCGACCGTTCCCAGATCGACGCCGGGGTGGCCGACGTGCGCCGTCGTCTGGGCCGGCCGACCATCCTGGTGAACAACGCCGGGCTCCAGGGCTTCGATCCCTTCCTGTCGATCAGCGCCGACCAGTGGAACCGGATCCTCGCCGTCAACCTCACCGGCACGTTCGACTGCTGCCAGGCGGTCGTGCCCGACATGATCGAGGCTGGTTGGGGGCGGATCGTCAACATCTCCTCGTCGAGCGCCCAGGGGGGCCAGGCGCGCATGACGCACTACGTGGCGTCGAAGGCCGGCGTCATCGGGTTCACCAAGGCACTTGCCCTGGAGCTCGGTCCGCAGGGGATCACGGTGAACACGATCCCTCCCGGGTTCATCGACACGCCCATGCTGCGGGCGTCCGAGCGCCAGGGTTTCCTCGGCGAGGGAGTCGACCACCACGCGTCGAGGGTCCCGGTTCGCCGGGTCGGACGACCGGAGGACATCGCCGCCACCTGCGCTTTCCTGGTCCGAGACGAGGCCGGCTACATCACCGGCCAGGTCATCGGCGTCAACGGCGGCCGCAACACCTGAGGCCGGGACCGGGCCCCCGGAGCGGCGCAAAAGCGCTGGTCGGCGCGGGCTGACACCGATACCCGCCTCTCCCGGCGCTACCGCCCCCGGCGGTCCGGCGACGGTGCAGCCGCCCCCCGTGCTCCTCGGCGCACCATCATGCTAGCCTCTCGGGAGAATGGCATTTTCCCTGGAGGTGACGGAAGCTGTCCCAGCGTGGCGGGACCGGGCCCTGCGGCGCTCCCTCGACCCGGCCGCCGTCCGCTCGATGGCGCGGCTCGAGCGCCTGCTCGACGCCGTCCGAGAGCTCACCGAGGAGGCCGACGACGCCTCGTTCACCGTGGCCGAGGTGACGGCCCGGGCGGGGGTCTCGCTCAAGACCTTCTACCGTTCCTTCGCCGGCAAGGACGACCTGCTCCTGGCTCTCCTGGAGGAGGACAGTCGGACGGGCACGGCCATGCTCACGAGCGCCCTGGAGCACGTGTCGGCTCCCGTCGCCCGCCTCGAGCGCTACGTCGTCTCGCTGTTCAAGCTGGCCCGCATGGCCCCCGGGTACGCCAGGGTCCTCGTCCGCCAGTACCGGCGCCTCGGCAGTGACCGCCCCCGCGAGCTGGCCGCCGCGCTGGCGCCGCTGGTGGACCTGCTCGAGGCCGAGATCGAGGCCGCAGCCAGCGTCGGCGCAGCTCGCCCGGGCGACCCAGCCCGGGCCGCCGAGATCGTCTTCGGCCTGCTGCTCGACCGTCGGTGTGGCACTTCGTGGCAGGGGGGCTCGGGATCGATGAGAGAGGAGCAAGATGACCGACACCGTGGAGTCGATGGACCCGGGTGCGTTGCTGTTCGCCCCGCACGTGGCCGCCAGCCCGCACGAGACCTACGACACCCTGCGGCGACAGTGTCCCGTCGCCCGCTCGGACTTCGCCGGGATGACGTCCGTCTACCTCAGCCGGTACAAGGACGTGAACTGGGCGCTGCGACATCCCGAGTACTTCACCTCCGAGAGCGATGCCATGGAGCTGGGCGAGCAGCCGCTCCTCCCGCTGCAGGTCGATCCGCCCCGGCACACCAGGTACCGGCGCCTGCTCAACCCCCGCTTCCTGCCCCGGGAGATCGGGCGTCTCGAGCCCGACGTGCGTGCTCTCGTCACCCAGCTCATCGGCGCCTTCGCCGACCGGGGCCACTGCGACTTCCACGAGGAGTTCGCCACCCCGCTGCCGTCGGGGATCTTCCTGGCCCTCATGGGCCTCCCGATGAGCGATCTCCCGATGTTCCTTCGCTGGCGGGACAACACCATCCGCCCCGACGTCGACCCCGGCGACTTCGAGGGGGCGGCGGCGATCAGGCGCCAGACGGGCCACGAGATCAGCGACTACTTCCGCCAGGCCATCGCCGAGCGCCGGTCCCGTCCGCCCGACGACAGCCTGCTGTCCCAGATCGTGCAGTTCACCATCGACGGCGACGAGCTCACCGAGACCGAGCTGCTGGGCATGGCCCACCTCCTCATGCTCGGCGGCCTGGACACCGTCACCGCCACCCTCGACTGCATGGTCACCTACCTGGCCAACCACCCCGAGCGCCGCCGCCAGCTGATCGACGACCCGGCCCGGATCCCGGCGGCCATCGAGGAGCTCCTGCGCTGGGAGACACCCGTCGCCGTCGTCCCCCGGGAGGTGAAGCAGGACGTCGAGGTCAACGGCGTGCAGCTGCACGCCGGCGATCCCGTCACGCTCGTCCTGGGGGCCGCCAACCTGGACGAGGAGGAGTTCGCCGAGACGGGCGTCGACTTCGGCCGCGACCCCAACCGGCACGTCGCCTTCGGGAGCGGCAACCACCTGTGCCTGGGCGCCCACCTGGCCCGGCTGGAGCTGCGGGTCGCCCTGGAGGAGCTGCATGCCCGCATCCCCGACTACCGCGTGCCCGAGGGAGTTGAGCTGAACGTCTCCCCAGGTATCCGCCAGGCCGACAGCCTGCCTCTGGAGTGGGACGTCCGAGCCCCCTAGGCGGTTCGGACAGGGAAGCGCTCCCAGCCACGGACGGTCGACGTCCGCGCCTGTACGACGTTGTCCCAGTCGATCTCCCACGATGGGAACCGCTCGAGGACCTCGTCGAGCGCGACGCGGCCTTCCAGACGCGCCAGGGCAGCACCGAGGCAGAAATGGATGCCGTACCCGAAGGCGAGGTGGTGATCGATCTTTCGATGGATGTCGAACCGGTCGCCGTCGGCGAACTTGCGGTCGTCGCGGTTCGCCGAGCCGTTGAGGAGAAGGATGGCGCTGCCCTGCGGGACCTCCTGCCCGTGGTGCACCACGTCCTTGGTGACGAACCGTGCCTGAACGGGCGACGGTGACTCGTAGCGCAGCACCTCTTCGATCGCCTTCGGTACCAGACCTCGCTGCTCGACCAGCTCCCGGCGCTGGTCGGGATGCTCTGCCAGCACCTTTCCGGTCCAACCGATGAGGCGGGTCGTGGTCTCGTTGCCGGCCGCGGCCAGGAGGTTCACGAAGTTCAGGACCTCGGCCCGAGTGAGCCGGCGGAGCCCTGACTCGTCCTCGAACTCGGCCTGGAGCAGCTCGGTCATGAGATCGTCGGAGGGATGCTTCGCCCGCCAGTCGATGTACTTGCCTTCCGTGAGGCGCAGTCCCTCGTCGATGCGCTCGCGTATCGACTCCTGGTCCTGGTCGGGGATGCCGAGAAGCATGCCGATCGTCCGCATGGGCATCGGAGCGCCGAGGTCACGGATGAAGTCGAACCCCCCCGCACCGACGAGGGGATCGAGGCATCGGGCACAGAATTCGCGCACCTTCGGTTCGATCGCGTTCATCTTCCGTGGGGTGAAGACGCGTGAGAGCAGGCCACGATGGCGGTCGTGATCCGGAGGATCCTCGAAGATGATCGAGCCCCGCGGGATCTCCATCCCGCTCTTGATGAGCTCCAGGACCGTCCCGCGAGCTGAGCAGTACGTCCTCCAGTCGACCAGGCTCGGCTCGACGTCCTCGAAGCGGCTGAGCGCGTAGAAGTCGTAGCGGTCGTTGTGGTAGAGGGGCCGTTCGTCGCGAAGCCGCTTCCAGACAGGATACGGATCGGAGTCGATCTCGAAGTCGTACGGGTCGTAGTAGATGTCGGATTCCGTCGAGGTCATCTCAGTCCCTTCGATTGCGGCTCCTCACCGCGCCAGACCTCCGTTCACATCAGACGGAACGAACGTTACTACAATTGAGAAGACCGTTCTCTCGTCGGCTCATCGGGGGGTCGGGCTCGCACGGTCCGGAAGAAGCTCCGGAGATCGTCCACGAAGAGGGCGGGCTGCTCCATCGCAGCAAAGTGGCCGCCACGAGGCATGTCGGCCCAGTACGTCACGTTGTAGCGCCGTTCGACCCAGGAGCGCGGGAAGCGCAGCACCTCCTTGGGGTAGCGCGCCACGCCGGTCGGAACTCCGACGCGCTCGGGCGCCTCTGCGGCCGAGCTGGCCTGCTTGTTCTCCCAGTACAGCCGGACCGAGGAGGTGATCGTCTGCGTGACCCAGTACATCATCACGTTGGTGATCAGCTGATCCCGGCTGTAGACGTTCTCCGGGTGGCCGTCGCAGTCGCTCCAGGTGCGGAACTTCTCCACGATCCAGGCCAGGAGCCCGGCCGGCGAGTCGTTCAGGGCAACGCCGAGCGTCTGCGGCTTGGTCGCCTGCTCGACGGCGTACCCGGACTCCTCGCGCTGGAAGTGCTGTATGGCGGCGAGATCCGCTCTGTCCTCGTCGCTGAGAGGGACCGGCTCGTCCGGACGCTCACCGATCGGCATGTTGAGGTGGATGGCCGCGCAGCGCCCGGGATCGAGGGCCCCGATGCTGGTGGCGACCTGGGCGCCCCAGTCTCCCCCCTGGGCTCCGTAGCGGGTGTAGCCCAGGCGACGCATCAGCTCGATGAAGGCCGACGCGATTCGCCGCACGTCCCACCCGGACGTACGGGTCGGCTCGGAGAACCCGTACCCCGGTAGCGAAGGGACGATCACGTGGAAGGCGTCGGCGGTACCGCCGCCGTGAGCCTCTGGCCCCGTCAGCCGTGGGATGACGTCCAGGAACTCGACGACCGAGCCGGGCCAGCCGTGCGTCATGAGCAGTGGGAACGCGCCCGGGTGAGCGGAGCGGGCGTGGATGAAGTGGATCGACTGGCCATCGATGTTGGTGCGGAAGTGCTCGAAGTCGTTCAGTCGCGCTTCCTGCGCTCGCCAGTCGTAGCGGTCTCGCCAGTACGCCACCAGCTCGCCCAGATAGTCGACCGGGAAGCCGTTCTCCCATCCCGTGCCCTCGATCTGGTCCGGCACGCGGGTCTGCGCCAGGCGGTGACGCAGGTCCGTGAGGACGGAGTCGGGCACGCGAACCTCGAAGCGCTCGATGGCGTCGCTCACGCCGAGACGCTACTCAGCGGCGCTGCGCCCCGACCAGCCGACTTAGGCTGGGATCGTCATCCGAGCGGGCACCTGGCACGAGGGGCGCTGGAGCGCAGGAGGAGAGGACCGATCTATGGACCACGAGCTGGGTACGCCGTACCTGCGACTGGAGCGGGAAGGTGTCGTCGCGTGGTGCGTGATCGACCGTCCGGCGGCGAGAAACGCGCTGACGGCCGCCATGTACTACGGGATCAAGCGTGCCGTGCGTCTCGTCAACACCGATCCCGATCTCGGGGGCCTGGTCATCACCGGAGTGGGGGACGTCTTTGCACCTGGCGGTGATCTCGGCGGACGGACGGAAGCGGGCGAGGCACCGCCCGACGACATCGGCCACGAAGTCCTTCCGTTCCTCGCCATTCGCGACAGCAACGCGCCAGTCGTCGCCGCGGTCAACGGCATCTGCCAGGCCGGGGGACTGCTGATCGCGATGATGGCGGACATCGCCGTCGCCAGTGACCAGGCGACGTTCCGGGTGCCCGAGCTCCTGCGAGGCATACCTGACGCGACCTACGCGGCGGCGCTGCCTGCACACGTGGGTGTAGCCGTCGCCCGAGATCTGTTGTTGTCGGGAAGGCGTTTCGACGCCACCGAGGCGCAGCGGATCGGTCTGCTGTCCCGTGTCGTTCCTCACGACGACCTTCGCAGGGCCGCCACCGAGGCGGCGCATCAGGTGATGCAGACCGCACCTGCGGCGCGCGCCCAGGTCAAGCGGATGCTCAACGAGCGCTACGGCAACATCGACTACCAGACGATGTTCTGGGCCCTCGACCATTCGCCCGAGCCCCGAGAAGGTATGCGTGCGTTCATGGAGAAGCGCCCGCCGAGCTGGGTGGCGACCCCTGGCGCCGCGACGCCGGACGAGCGTCCCTAACACAACCCGAAACAGATCCGACACGACGGCCCCGCACCAGCGAGCAAGACTGTGGTCTGACCGCGTCCGAGAGGAGAAGCGCGTGGGGATGTCGCGTCACAGGGTCGTCCGGTCCCGGTCGTCGGCTGTGGCCGTGGCCGTCCTCCTTCCGGCCGCCGCCCTGGCGGGCTGCAGCTCTGGCAGCTCGACCCCGTCGGGAGCGGGCGCGAGCGGGATCCACAAGATCCGCCACGTCGTGGTGATCATGCAGGAGAACCGCTCCTTCGACACCTACTTCGGCACCTATCCCGGGGCCGAGGGCATCCCCATGACGAACGGGGTTCCCACGGTCTGCGTGCCCGATCCTCAAACCAACCAGTGCGTCAGGCCGTTTCCCGATCACGCCGACGTGAACGGCGGAGGTCCCCACAGCAAGACCAACGCCACCGCGGACATCGACGGCGGCAAGATGGACGGCTTCGTCCGCCAGGCCCAGGCGGGGCGAAAAGGCTGTCTCGATTTCACCAACCCTGCCTGTACCAACAGCTCGCAGCCCGACGTCATGGGCTACCACACCGCCGCGGACATCCCCAACTACTGGGCCTACGCCAACAACTTCGTGCTCCAGGACCACATGTTCGAGCCCAACGCCTCCTGGAGCCTGCCCGAGCACCTGTTCCAGGTGTCGGAGTGGTCGGCCGCCTGCACCCAGCACGACAACCCGTCGAGCTGTGTCAACGCCCTCGACAACCCGGGGACCCCGCCCGCCGCCGGCAACCTGCGACCCTCCAACGCCCCCGCCCCCATCTACGCCTGGACGGACCTCACCTACCTGATGCACAAGGACAACGTGAGCTGGGGCTACTACGTCGTGGCCGGGACGGAACCCGACTGCGAGAACGACGCCGCCGTCAGCTGCGGCCCGGTCAGGCAGAACGCCGTCACACCGGGCATCTGGAACCCTCTTCCGTACTTCGACACGGTCAAGGCCGACGGCCAGCTCGGCAACATCCAGTCGGTGGACAACTTCTACTCGGCCGCCAGCAAGGGAAACCTCCCCGCCGTGTCGTGGGTGGCGCCGTCTGGAACGGTGAGCGAGCACCCACCCAACCGGGTCTCGGCGGGCCAGAGCTTCGTGACCAGCCTCGTCAACGCCGTCATGCACGGTCCCGATTGGAGCTCGACGGCGATCTTCCTGGCCTGGGACGACTGGGGCGGGTTCTACGACCAGGTCGCCCCCCCGAACGTCGACCAGAACGGCTACGGGCTCCGCGTGCCGGGGATCGTCATCAGCCCCTACGCCCGCAAGGGCTACGTCGATCATCAGACGCTGTCCTTCGACGCCTACGACCAGTTCATCGAGGACGACTTCCTCCACGGCCAGCGCCTCGACCCCCGCACCGACGGCCGGCCCGATCCCCGGCCCGATGTGCGGGAGGACGTCAAGGTGCTCGGTGACCTGACGGCCGACTTCGACTTCGGCCAGCAGCCGCGGCCCACCCAGGTGCTGCCGGTCCACCCCACGACGACCCTGACCGGGACGCCGTCCGGGGGCCGGCGAGGCGCCGGTGCGACCACGACCACCACAGACGAGCGCTGAAACGGGACCTCGTTGGCCGACCAGCTCGATCGGTCGCGGGGCACTCGCCTAGTGTCGAGCGACGTGAACCTGGCCATGCTCCTCGAGATGGCGGCCGACGGCCACGGCGAGCGTGTGGCCGTCGGGAGCCGGACGGGCGGGATGACCTTCGCCGACGTGCACCGCCTGGCCGGTGACGCGGCCTCGCGTCTGGCGGGTGGGGACGCCGCCACGCTCGCCCTGCTCGCGGAGAACGGGCCCGTCGTCCCCGTCACCCTCTTCGCCGCCGCTTGGGCGGGCGTCAGCTACGCGCCGCTCAACTACCGCCTGCCCGACGCCGTGCTTCGCCGCCTGCTCGAACGACTGCAGCCCGCGCTGGTCGTGGAGGGGGACGACTGGCTGGCCGGGAGTGGGCACGGGGGCGACGGCAGCACGGTTCCCATTTCGGAGGAGAGTGACCGGCCGGCGGTGCTGCTGTTCACCAGTGGGACGTCGGCGGAGCCCAAGGCGGCCGTCCTCGAGCACGACAACCTGGTGTCCTACGTGCTCAACACGGTGGAGTTCGGCTCGGCGGACCCCGACGAGGCGACCCTGCTGGCTGTCCCACCGTTCCACGTGGCCGGGGTGACGAGCGTGCTCACCTCCTGCTACTCGGGGCGGCGGCTCGTTCCCCTGCGGTCGTTCTCGGCCGAGGGCTGGCTCGAGGCCGCCCACGAGGAAGACGTGACCCACGCCCTGGTCGTCCCGACCATGCTGGCCCGGATCGTCGACGCCCTGGAGGCGTCGCCCGGCTCGCCGGCACCCAAGCTGCGCTCGCTCGCCTACGGCGGCGCCCGCATGCCGGCGCCCGTGCTGGAACGGGCCCTGCGGCTGTTCCCGGACACCGGCTTCGTCAACGCCTACGGGCTCACCGAGACGAGCTCCACCATCTCGGTGCTCGACCCCGACGATCACCGGACCTCTGCTGCCAGCGACGATCCCGCCGTGCGCCGCCGGCTCGGATCGGTCGGGCGACCCGTCCCGGGTGTGGAGGTGGCGGTCCTCGACGAGGCCGGGCAGGCGGCGGGGATCGACGTCGTGGGCGAGATCTGCGTGCGGGGGCCGCAGGTTGGTGGCCGCTACCTCGACGGCGGTGCCAGGCACGCCGAGGGCGGGTGGCTGCGCACCGGCGACATGGGATCGGTCGACGCCGAGGGATACCTCTTCCTCACCGGTCGGGGCGACGACCTCATCATCAGTGGTGGCGAGAACATCTCCCCGGCCGAGGTGGAGGACGTGCTGCTCGGTCACCCGGCGGTTGCCGCGGCGGCCGCCGTTGGCATCGCGGACACCGAGTGGGGTGAGCGGGTGGGTGCAATGGTGAGCCTCCGGCCCGGTGCCGACGCCGATCCCGAGGCGGTCCGGACGTGGGCCGCCGAACGGCTGGGGTCACTCAAGGCGCCGCGGCTGCTCGTGGTCTCGGCCGAGCTGCCGTCCACGGCCACCGGGAAGGTCCTGCGTCGGGAGGTCAAGGCGGCGCTCGAACGGCAGTGACGAGGGGACGGATCCGATTGTCTGTCTACGCCGGCGCCTCGAGCGCGGAGAGCCGGTCGAGCACGGCGTCGCGGTAGCGCAGTTGGAACTCACGGGCCTCGGTCATCGTCCGGCCCTGGCCGCTGATCGTGCACCACGTGACGCCGAGCTCTGCAGCGCGCGCCGCCTCGTCATAGTGCGCACGCACACTGGCCTGGTCGTCCAGGCGCACGGCGGGCAGGGGGTACATCACGGCCGTCGGTGGCGGCCGCATCGAGGCCAGCATCGCTGCGAGGTCGTCGGTCGACTCGCGCGGAGGCGAACGCAGGTGCTGGGCCGTCGCCCGGGGGTTCGGCATCGGCATCCAGCCCGCACCGCGCTCGGCGACCCGGCGACGGGTCAGCTTGCTGTTGCCGCCGAACCACAGCGGTGGGTGCGGCTGTTGCGCGGGTGTCGGCTCGAGCGCCGTGTCGCGAGCCGAGAAATGGCGCCCTTCGAAGGTGACAGGCTGGCCCGACCATGCCAGCAGGAGCACGTCGAGCGCCTCGTCGAAAAGCTCATTGCGCTCGTCGAAGTCGACGCCGAGGGCGTGGAACTCCGCCTTCTGGTAGCCCGCACCGAGGCCGAGCTCGACCCTGCCACCAGAGAGCCGATCGAGCGAGGAGACGGACTTGGCGAGGAGGAACGGGTTGCGATACGGCAGCACGACGAGGTAGGTGAGGAGCCGGAGCCGAGTCGTCGCCGCTGCCGCGAAGGCCAGGCCCACGAAGGGGTCGAGGGCGTCGTGTCCTCCCGTCTGGCGCCATCTCTGGCTCGGAGCGGGATGCTCGGTGAGGAAGACGGCGCCGAAGCCGGTCTCCTCGGCAGAGCGCGCCAACTCGCTCAGCGCCTCGCCGGCGAGAAGCTCCGGAGGTGGTGGGCACGACAGGAACGGCAGGCCGTAAGCGATCTTCACGGAGCGTCGAGCCTATCGTCGTCGGGACCGATGGCTGTCGGCGATCCTGTCGTCGGATGGGGCGATAGCTAAGGTGTGCGCGGTGATCGAGACCATCGAGCTGCGCGGTCGCGACGAGAACCGGCTCGTCGCCGACGTTGCCGGTCCGTCGGCGGCATCTCCGGTCGTCCTGCTCCACGGCGGCGGGCAGACGAGGCACTCCTGGCATACGACGTTGCGGGCGTTGGGCGAGCGCGAGTGGCGCGCCTATGCCCTCGACCTGCGCGGGCACGGCGAGAGCGACTGGGCAGCGGATGGTGACTACAGCCTGGACGCCTTCGCCGGCGACGCCAAGAGGGTGGCTCGATCCGTCGGCCGCCCCCCGGTTCTGGTCGGAGCTTCACTCGGAGGGGCGGCGTCGCTCGTGGCTGCCGCCGAGGCGGGCGACCCGCCGGTCGCCAGCGCCCTGATCCTCGTCGACATCGCCCACAGGATCGAGCCGGACGGCCGCGACCGGATCACGTCGTTCATGTCGGAGCACATGGCGGACGGGTTCGCTTCAGTCGACGAGGTCGCCGACGCCATACAGCGCTACAACCCGCACCGGCCGAGGCCGCGGGATCTGGCCGGGTTGAGAAAGAACCTGCGACAGCGGCCCGACGGCAGGTGGGTGTGGCATTGGGATCCCCAGTTCCTCCGCGGTCCCCGCGGCGGCGCTGACGAGACACGGACCTCCGTCGTCGATCCTGGACGATTGGTCAGCGCCGCCGAGGCGATCGTCGTACCCACGCTCCTCGTCCGGGGCCGCCAGAGCGACCTCCTCAGCCAGGAAGGCGCCAAGGAGCTCCTCGAGCTCATCCCGCACGCCGAGTTCGCCGACGTCGCCGGCGCCGGCCACATGGTCGCGGGGGACAGGAACGACCTGTTCAACACGGCGATCATCGAGTTCCTCGAGAGGGCGAGAAGCCGGGGCGCCCTGCCCATGCCGGGCACCTGACATCGGCCGCACCGCGAAGGCGGGCAAATACGACAGGGTCGCCCCACCCTGCTCAGGCGCCTCGGGCCGGGCATACTGGCGCGGCGACGAGTCGGCGACGGGGGGCGCACACGACGATGAGGGTGTTGGACCAGCGATACGAGCTTCTCGACCACCTCGGCTCCGGGGCCATGGCCAGCGTGTGGCGGGCCAACGATCGTCGGCTGGACCGACACGTCGCCATCAAGGTGCTGAGCGAGCAGCTGGCCACCGACACGTCCTTCCGCGAGAGGTTCCAGCGCGAAGCGATCCACGTGGCGTCGCTCAAGCACCCGAACATCGTCACCGTCTACGACGCGGGAAGCGACGGCGACACGTACTACATCGTCATGGAGCTGGTCGAAGGTGAGTCGCTCCAGGCGAGGCTCGAGGCAACGGCGCCCTACATGGGACTGGAGAGGACCCAGGAGCTCGCCGCGCAGCTGCTCGCCGGCCTCAGCCATGCTCACGGCAAGGGCATCGTGCACCGGGACATCAAGCCGGCCAACATCCTCATCGCCGGGGACGACACGGCGAAGCTGGTCGACTTCGGCATCGCCCGGGCAGCCAGCGACCTCAGGAGCCTGACGACGATGGGACAGTTCATGGGGACCCCCGCCTACGCGTCGCCCGAGCAGCTCGACGCCCGATCGTCCACGGCGGAAACTGACCTGTACTCGCTCGGTTGCGTGCTCTACGAGTGCCTCGCCGGCCACCCGCCGTTCGAGGCCGAGGTCCCGGTCGGTGTGATCGCGCAGCATCTCCAGGCCACGCCTCGCTCGTTGCGCGCCGAGAGACCCGATGTGCCGGAGCCGTTGGACGCGCTCGTGCTCAAGGCGCTGGAGAAGGACCCCGGGCAGCGGTTCGGCTCCGCTGACGAGATGCTGCGTGTCCTCACCACTCCGAGCGCCGCGGGCGCCATGCCGGACGCCTCGCTGTCGACGGTCGTCCTCCCGAGACCGACCCCCGCAGGCGGCGACGAGGCCGAACGGGCCGGTCAGCCCGCCCCGCCACCGGCGGAAGACCTCGTCAGGGCCGTCGTGGTCGACGACCACCCGTTCTTCCGCGACGGCGTGATCCGAGGCCTGACCGAGAGTGAGCGGGTGGAGGTCGTCGGTGAGGCGGAGAACGGCGCCGACGCGCTGGAGGTGATCAGGCGAGAGCGTCCCACCGTCGCCGTGGTCGATTACCAGATGCCCGAGATGGACGGGCTCGACCTCGTCCACGCGGTCGTCGACGAAGACCTCCCCACCAGGGTGCTGCTCCTCTCGGCGGTGGGCGACAGCGCCGTCGTGTTCCGAGCGCTGGAGGAGGGGGCCGCCGGCTACCTCTCCAAGGACTCCCGGCGCAAGGAGATCGTCGACGCCGTGCTCAGGGCGGCGGACGGCCAGACCGTGCTTCCTCCCGAGCTTGCGGGCGGGCTGGCCGGCGAGATCCGGCACCGGGCCCAGGGCCAGCCGTCAGCACCGACTGATGAGGAGCTGGAGGTGCTGCGGGCGTTCGCCCGGGGCCGCTCTGTTCCCCAGGTTGCCGCCGAGCTCGGTCTGGCGGTGAGCCTGGTCAGAAACCATGCCCAACGTCTGTACGACAAGCTCGGCGTCTCCGACCGGACCGCGGCGGTCGTCGAGGCCATGCGGCGCGGCTATCTGCAGTAGCGACCCCCGATCCCGGACGCCCGGGACCGATCAGTTGGACGACGGTGGGCAGGGCACGTCGACCTGGACGATCGTCCCGGTGGGACGTGCGCTGGACATGCTGAGGCCACCGCCAGCAGCTTCGAGCCGCACCCTGTGCGAGGCCAGACCGATGTGCCCGTCGCCGAGGCTCTGCTCCACAGCCCCGTCCGGGATCCCACGTCCGTCGTCCGCGATCACGAGACGGGCGAGCTCGCCCGAGCGGGCGAGATTGATCTGGACGCGGTGGGCCCCGGCGTGCTTGACGACGTTGCTGAGCAGCTCCCGTGCGGTCGCGAAGAGGAGGCCGTCTGCCGGGGTGCGCGCCCCCTCCTCCCAGCCGTCGAGCTCCAAGGTGATGGCGAACCCACCGCGCGCCTCCGCGGTCCGGGCCAGGTCGCGGAGCGCGTGGGCCAGACCCAGTCGCTCGAGCACGGCCGGATGGAGCTCGGAGACGGTCGACCGAAGCAAGCGGGACGACTCGGTGAGGGCCTCGTCGAGACGGGCGATCGCACGTGGGTCGGACTGGACGTCTTCGATGTCCTGGCGAGCGGCCAGGACGTACTGCAGCGCGCCGTCGTGGAGGTTCTCGGCCAGCTGCCGACGTTCCCGATCCTCCGTCGTCATCACCTCGGTGAGCAGGCCGGTCCGATCTCCCACCAGTCGACCGATCGTCGCCACGCGAGATTGCTGGATGCGGGTGAGCGCGATGCAGCCGGCTCCCAGGCCCGCAATGGCGAGCGTGCGCAGGAGGATCGACGACCAGGGCTCTTCGTTCGACGACTGGGTGACCACGCTGACCGCGAGGTAGATGGCGACGGTCGGCACGACGACGGCTGCGCAGATACGCGGCCGTAGCTGGGTGGCCGCCAGGAGGGGGATGACGAAGAAGCCGTTGATGAGGACGTTGTCCGTCCAGCTCTGGGGCGCGGCCACCCCGACGAGCACGGTGAGGCCACCCAGGACCAGAAGGTCCACGAACAGCGCCAACCAGACGAACCGAACCGGATTGGGGCCCCCCTGCCGGCTCCACGCGGCGACGCCGACGGCCCACACGCCATAGAGGGAGACAACGATGTAGGACGCGAACGAGTGGTGCTCGGGGGGGATGATGGCGACCGTCAGGACGACGAACACGACCAATAGGCCGCGAAGAACGAGCTGGAGGCGAACCCCGTCGTAGGCGTGCTCGAGCACGATCGCATCGAGCTCGGTGCTGGAGGAGAGATCCGCCGAGCCCGTCATGTGTCCAGCCACCATTACCTCCCCTGGCATTGTCCCATAGGGCGCCGTCGTGATGAGGCTCAGGACGGGTGTCCTGGTACGGTCGGCACTCATGTCTCTCGCCGCGTCCCCCTCGTAGGCGCCGTGGGGGGACGAATCCTAGTCGGGACGGCCTCCTGGACGGACCGCTCGTTGGTCGCGTCGGGCTGGTACCCCGAAGGCGTCAGCTCGGCCGAGGACCGGCTGCGCCACTACGCATCGCGTTTCCCGCTGGTCGAGGTGGACAGCACGTACTACGCGCTGCCCCGCCAGGTCATGGCCCGAGACTGGGCCAGTCGAACGCCCGCCGACTTCACCTTCGACGTGAAGGCGTTCTCCCTGCTCACGCAGCATCCCACGCGAGCCTCGTCCATCCCGAGGGGCATCGACGTGGAGTCGGACAAAGCGACCGTCTACCTCAAGCACGTGGACGAGCAGGGGGTCGGCCAGCTCTGGGACCGGTTCCTCGACGGCGTCGATCCGCTGCGGCGGACCAACAAGCTCGGTTGTCTTGTCTTTCAGTTCCCGCCCTGGTTCTCGTCGAGGAGCGCCAATCGGGAGTACGTCGTCGACTGCGCCGACCGGGCCGCCGCTGACCGGATCGCTGTCGAGTTTCGTCACCCGAGCTGGTTCAAGCCCGAGGAACGGGAGCGGACGCTGGCATTGCTCGCCGACCACTCGATCGCGCTGGTGTGTGCGGACATGCCCCAACGGGTGGACAAGGCGTTGCCGCGGCTGGCGGCGGCGACCTCGACCGAGCTGGCGATGGTCAAGTTCCACGGGCGCAACCGGCAAGGGTGGGAGGAGTCGTCGTTTCAGGGGCTCACCGACTACCGGTACCGCCCAAAGGAGCTCGAAGCGTGGGTACCCGACCTCCGGCGTCTGGCCGAGGAAGCGGGCGAGGTGCACGTCGTGTTCCGGAACATGCACGGCGACAACGCCGTCCGCAACGCCGAGCAGCTCATGGACCGGTTGTAATGCCCTGCGCCTAGAGTTCCAGCGTGGAGCTGGGACGAATCGGGATATGGACCTCGGCCCTGGACAGGCAACCGGCGGCCGCCGTGCGCGACGCGGTCACAGAGATCGAGGCGCTCGGGTACGGGACGCTCTGGGTGGGCGAGGCCGCCAGGCGCGAGGCGTTCGCCAACGCCGCCCTGCTCCTGTCGGCGAGCACCAGGCTGGTCGTCGCGACCGGTATCGCCAACATCTGGGTTCGCGACCCGATGGCGATGGCGGCCGGCCAGCGGACGCTCAGCGAGGGTTGGGGCGGGCGGTTCCTCCTCGGGGTTGGGGTCAGCCACGACCCGCTGGTCTCGCCGAGGGGGCATCACTACGAGCGGCCGCTCCAGGCCATGCGCGCCTACCTGGATGCCATGGACCAGGCCCACTACGACGCTCCGGCCCTCGAGGCGGTGCCGACGGTGCGCGTGCTGGCGGCGCTGGGACCGCGGATGCTGGCTCTCGCCGCCGAGCGCGCTGACGGCGCCCATCCCTACCTGGTGCCGCCCGAGCACACCCATCAGGCCCGCCAGATCCTCGGGCCCGGGTCGCTGCTGTGCCCGGAGGTCGCCGTGGTGCTCGTGGCAGACCCGGATCGGGCCCGCCGCATCGCCAGGGCTCATCTGGGCACCTACCTCCGGCTGCCGAACTACCGGCGCAGCCTCGCCCGCATCGGCTACGGCGAGGACGACCTCGCCGACGCCGGCAGCGACCGCCTGGTCGATGCGGTCGTCGCCTGGGGCCCGCTCGAGCAGGCGACCGACCGGTTGCGTCAGCACCTCGAGGCCGGCGCCGACCACGTGGCGATGCAGGTCCTCACCGAGGACCGGGCGCGGCTCCCGCTCGAGGAGTGGCGCGCCATCGCCGGCTCTAACCTGTTCTCGTGACGGGGTCCCAGACGTCGCCCGCTGTGCGCTCGGGCCGGCCTCGCGTGCCGGCTGTGCCCGACGGCATCGTCGCCGTGGTCAAGCACGAGTGCGAGACGTGTGTGTCCGTCACGCCGGTGCTGGCGCAGCTGCGCCGCGCCGGCGTCCCACTGACCGTCTACACCCAGGACGATCCCGGGTTCCCTCGGGAGCTCCCCGATGTCGTCGACGACACCGAGCTCCGGGTGTCGTGGGCCCTCGACCTCCTCACGGTGCCGACCATCCTGCGGTTCGACGGCGGCGTGGAGATCGCCCGGACGGAGGGCTGGCACCGGCCGCGGTGGGAGGAGCTCACCGGCGTCGCGGGCCTCGGTCCTGATCTCCCCGAGCTCCGTCCCGGTTGCGGGTCGCGGACAGCTGACCCAGCCATGGCCGACGAGCTCGCCACCCGGTTCGGGTCCGGCCGGCTGCGGGCCCGCCGCGTGTCGCTCGGCTCGTCCGAAGACGAGGCCGAGGCCGCCTTCGAGCGCGGATGGACCGACGGGCTGCCCGTGGTCCCGCCCACCGAGGCCAGGGTGCTGCGCATGCTCGAGGGAACGACACGGGCACCGGAGGAGGTGGTGGCGACCGTCCCTCCCGATCTGGTGGAGTGCACCGTCGAGAAGGCCGCCATCAACGCCGTCCTGGCCGGCTGCCGGCCCGAGTACCTGCCGCTCGTGCTGGCGGCGGTCGAGGCCATGTGCACCGACGAGTTCAACGGCCACGGGCTCGTTGCCACGACGTACTTCTCCGGCCCCGTCGTGATCGTGAACGGTCCCGTCCGTCAGGCCATCGGCATGAACTCCGCAGGCAACGTCCTGGGGCAGGGGAACCGAGCCAACGCCACGATCGGCCGGGCGCTGCAGCTGATCGTGCGCAACGTCGGCGGCGGGGTGCCCGGCGGTGTCGACCGGGCGACCCTCGGCAACCCGGGCAAGTACACGTTCTGCTTCGCCGAGGACGAGGAGGGATCCCCCTGGGAGTCGTTGGCGGTCGAGCGCGGCATGGCGCCGGAGAGCTCAACGGTGACGCTGTACGCCGGTGAGGGGCCACGCGGCGTCGTCGATCAGCTGTCGCGGACGCCCGAGTCCCTCGCCCGGTCGTTCGCCGGGAGCCTGCGGACGGTCGGCCATCACAAGCTGGCTCTCGGCCTCGACGCCATGCTGGTCGTGAGCCCCGAGCATGCCCGGGTCTTCGGCGAGGCGGCGTGGACAAAGGCCAGGCTCCGGGACGAGCTGCTGGAGCTCCTCACCGTCCCCGGCGCCGAGCTCGTTCGCGGCGCCGGCGGGTGCGACGAGGGCCTGCCCCAGGGTCTGGAGGAGGCCGCCATCCCGAAGTTCCGCCCCGACGGGCTGTGGTTCGTCCACGCCGGCGGCCGGGCGGGGCTGTTCTCGTCCATCATCGGAAGCTGGATCAACGGACCCGGCGGCAGCCAACCAGTGACCCGGGAGGTGGGGACATGACGCCCGACTCCGCTACTGTCCTGCTCGACCCGACCAGCGAGCGCACCCCGACGACGCGAGCCCGGGTGGCCCGGCCGTCCTCGCTGGACGGCCTCACGGTCGGGCTGCTGGACATCTCCAAGCCCCGGGGCGACGTCTTCCTCGACGCGTTGGAGTCGACGCTGAGGGCGCGGGTCCCCGACCTTCGGGTCCTCCGCTACCGCAAGCCCACCTTCGCCAAGGTGGCGCCCGTCGACCTGCGCCACGAGATAAGCACCAAGTGCGATCTGGTGATCGAGGCGCTCGCCGACTGAGGCAGCTGCACGTCGTGCAGTGTGCACGACATCGCGGAGCTGGAGACCCGGGGGCTCCCGGGGGTGTTCGTCGCCTCGACGGAGTTCGTCGCCGCTGCCGAGACGCAGGCCCGCGCCCTGGGCGTCGATCCCGCCCGGGTGTTCGTCCCCCATCCGATCCAGGACCGGACCGACGACGAGATCCGGGCTCTGGCCGAGGCCGCCGCCGACGAGGTCCTCGCCGCTGCCGTGGCGACCGGAACGCAGCCGCCCGGGCCGTGACCGCCGACTCCGGCCTCGAGCTCCGCACCCACGTCCTCACATGAACTTGCCCAGGTCGGCCAGCAGACCGTCGATCATGTCCTGGGCCTGGCCCGAGGCGTGCCGCTGCAGCGTCGCCAGACCCTGATGGGCCCCCGTCAGGCCCTCCCGCAGCCGGGCAACCTCCCGCAGCAGGCTCTCGACGTCGCTCCTCGCCGCGGCGATGAACTCGCCGTCATCGGCCTTCCTGACGGTCACTGCGTACGAGCCCAGGCCCTGACCGATCATCACCTGCTGTCCCGAGTACCGCCACGGGCCCCGGCTGGCCCGAAGGAGCCGGTCCTGTATCTCCGCCAGTGAAAGCGCCATGGCCGAAGCCTACGTCTCGACCCCGGAGGCGCTCAGCCTGGCGGGCCGCCCTCCGGGCTGCGCCCTTGCACACCTCGCGTTCCGCATCTGGTCGAAACTGAGCGCGCCGCCCACCAGCGCACCGCCCACTTTCGACCCAATGTGGAACGACAGGAGCCTCGCAGCCGCGCCCACCGCCGGCGGGTCGCCTTCCGGCCGGCTCGGGCCCTACGGTGTCGAGGCGTGGACTTCGACATCCCCGAGGAGATCAAGGCGACGCTCGACGCCCTCGATGACTTCATCGAGCGGGAGATCGAGCCGCTCGAGCGCCAGGACGACAACATCCGTTTCTTCGATCATCGACGTGAGTACGCCCGCACCGACTTCGAGGCCGGGGGTGTCCCCCGCCAGGAGTGGGAGCAGCTGCTGGCCGAGATGCGACGGCGGGCCGACGGCGCTGGTTGGCTGCGCTGGGCGCTCCCAAAGGAGTACGGCGGGCACGAGGCCAGCAACCTGGAGATGGCGATCATCCGGGAGCACCTGGCGACCCGCGGGCTCGGTCTGCACAACGACCTGCAGAACGAGAGCTCGATCGTGGGCAACTTCCCGACCGTGCTCATGATGCGCGACTTCGGCACCGACGAGCAGCGAGCTGAGTGGATGCCGGGGTTCTTCGACGGATCCCGCCGTCTCGCCTTCGGCCTCACCGAGCCGGACCACGGCTCAGATGCGACCTATCTCGACACCACCGCCGTGCTCGACGGCGACGAGTGGGTGATCAACGGGCGCAAGCGCTTCAACTCGGGCCTCCACCACGCCACCCACGACATCGTCTTCGCCCGCACGTCTGGCGACCAGGGGTCACCGTTCGGCATCACCGCCCTGCTCGTGCCGACGGATGCTCCCGGGTTCTCCGTGGATTTCTTCTGGTGGACCTTCAACATGCCGACCGATCACGCCGAGGTGACGCTCACCGACGTCCGGGTGCCGAGGTCGGCGGTGTTCGGGCCCGTCGACCGCGGACTCGAGCTGGCGCAGCACTTCGTCCACGAGAACCGCATCCGCCAGGCGGCCTCGTCGCTCGGCGCCGCGCAGTTCTGCATCAACGAGGCGGTCGCGTACGCGAACCAGCGTCAGACCTGGGGCCGGCCGTTGTCGAGGAACCAGGCCATCCAGTTCCCGTTGGTCGAGCTGCACACGGAGGCAGCCATGCTGCGCCAGCTCGTGCGAGCCACGGCCTGGGCGCTCGACCGCCAGCACCACATGGAGGTCACCCACGAGGTCGCCATGTGCAACTACCGGGCCAACCGGCTCGCCTGTGACGCCGCCGACCGGGCGATGCAGACGTGCGGAGGTCTGGGCTACAGCAGGCACATGCCCTTCGAGCACATCTACCGCCACCACCGGCGCTACCGCATCACCGAGGGCTCCGAGGAGATCCAGATGCGCAAGGTCGGCCAGCAGCTGTTCGGTCTCGGGCGCTAGCGCCCTCGAGTCTGTCCTTTGGGCCGGCCTCCCGGGCCGGCCTCAGGCGCTAGCGCCCTCGAGTCTGTCCTTTGGGCCGGCCTCCCGGGCCGGCCTCAGGCGCTAGTGCCCTCGAGTCTGTTCTTTGGGCCGGCCTCCCGGGCCGGCCTCAGGCGCTGACGGCTTCCTCGAGCAGCTTGCGTGGGTGGCGGCCGTCCACGTAGCCGATGAATGGTGGATGGATGTTGTAGCCGAGGAGCTCCTGGAGGCGGACGGGCAGGGCCGACGCCATGCTCGGGGGAACGGCGAGGACGTGGTTCTCGACGGGTCGCAGCCAGGAGACGGCGTAGTGGAGCACGACGCC
>VAWP01000059.1:0-3237 GCA_005888295.1 Actinomycetota bacterium | reverse complement strand
CCACACGCTGCCGGTGTAGAGGAGCGCCGTGCCCGGCGGCATCGCGATGGTAACGGTCGAAGTGTCGGGGCCGGGCCGTTCCGTCGTCCAGCGGTTGCTCCCGGGAACGATGCGCGTGGCCCCGTTTGCCTCGGTGAAGTCCTGGAGCGGCCACATCACGTTGACGACCACTTCGTCGTGTGGTCGAGGCAGCGGGTAGATGGCGTCATCGGGATGCAGCGGCTGGGCATCCTCGCCCGGCCCGATCGAGATGCCTGCCGGGGCACTCAACTGGTATGCGCCGAGCACGCGGTCGAGGATGGCGAGCACATCGGGATGCAGCGCGAGCGCGTCGAGGGCGCGGGTCTTGGCGAACAATGCGTAGACGCGCCGCGTGCGCCGGCCCTCGAAGTCGTCCCGACCCGACGGCGTGTCAGCCAGGATCCGCTCGAGATCGGTTCGGGCCCACGCCACCTGCTCGGCCCCGATGGCGTCGGGCATCGTCGCGTAGCCCCGCTCGACCAGCGTCGCCACGGTTTGGTCGACCATGCCTGCTCCTTCCGCGGATGCCCCCCGGTGCCATCGTCCCTACGTACGATTGTTCCCCAAGGGAATGTCTCTCATCCTAACCATCCAGAAGGGAATGTCAAGCCGTGGCTGACCTGAACGCGACCCAGGGCTCCCTGTTGGGCTTTCTCCACGACGGTCCTCTGACAGGCTGGGACCTCATTCGGCGGGTCGAGGGCGGGCTGTCGCGGTTCTGGAACGTCACTTCCAGCCACGTGTACCGCGAGCTCCGAGCGCTCGAGGAGCGCGGGCTGATCGAAGCGGGCGATCCGGGTGTGCGAGACCGTGTCCCGTTCTCGATCACCGGAGCGGGACGGAGGGAGTTCCGCCAGTGGATCCGTCACCCACCGGCAGCCGAGCAAATCCGCTTTCCCTTGCTGGTCACGCTGTGGTTCGGTCGCCACCTCGAGCCGTCACAGCTCGCTGCCTTCGTCGACGAGGCACGTGACGAGCACGCTCAGCGCCTGGACCTCTACACGTCACTACGGGGACATCTCGAGGACGACGACCCATACCACGATGCGGTGATCGGGTTCGGTGTCGCGTACGAGCGTGCCGTCGTCGACTGGCTCGACGAGCTGCGACGAGGACGCTGAACGAGCTGAGGCTCGACGGGCCGGTGTTCGGCGCCTCCAGGATCAACAAGCTCCGGAGGGCGTGGGACGACGTTCCCATCGGTCATCACACCGATTGGTCACGTCGACCACACCGTGGAGCGGCCGATCGCACACCGACCGACGAGCCAGCAGTCGCTCTGAGACCACTGACCGCGGGTACTGCTAGCTCAGCGCTTCCTCGCGCTGGCCGTCTTCCGAGCCCGCTTGACGGGCCGACGGGCCGTCTTCTTGGCTGCCGGACGCCTCGTCGTTGCCTTCTTCGCCGCCGTACGGCGGCGAACTGTCTTCTTGGCTGCGGGCCGACGAGCCGTCTTCTTGGCTGCCGGACGCCTCGCCGTCTTCTTGGCTGCGGGCCGACGGGCCGTCTTCTTGGCCGCCGGACGCCGCACAGCCTTGCGGGCAGTCGTGCGCTTGACTGTCTTGCGCGCTGCGGTACTGCGCTTGACTGCCTTCCTGGCTGTGGTCTTCCTCGCGGCAGGTCGCCGTGTCGTCGACTTCTTTGCCGCTGTCTTTCTGGGTGCCTTTCTAGCCACCCGTCTTCTCGCTACTACCACCGTCATCACCCCCATCTCGTGTTGGACTATATGACGGAGCAAGTAAATGGTAGCGAGACTTGTGTGTGTCGAGGTGGATGCTTTCGTGTTGCGTGCCAAAGCGTGATGTCGCGTCGCACGTCAGCGTGGGTCGACGACCATCGCGTGGCACCCTTCGTTTCGCGGTTGCCGGAGTTTTAGCGGCGCGATGACGAGTGCCGATTGGCCGCGAAGAAGGCGTTCTGAGGTTGCAAATCCCGACCATCAATGGCTATGAGATCTTCGGAACGGAGATTCGACACACCCGCGTGATCCGGGGAGTGGAACGGTGATCCGCATCGCGGAACGGCCCCGTAACGAGAGATGGTCAAGTAGGCCGGCAGTCGTGGAGGAGCGCTCTTTTTCTTGTCGCATCGGGCCGCGCTCGGTACCCTCGCCATCGGTGGGAACCCGCTGGTAAGCCGGCGGGTCTTGTCGAGCGTCGGCGAGTGGGGGGGAGCGAGAGTGGGGGCGCGGGGCGCGGGCCTGTCGACATCGATGGCGTCGGCCGAGGAGCTGCGTCTCGTGGCGCGTATCGCGACGGGCGACGAGGCGGCGCTCCGCCAGCTCTACGCGCGGTACGGGTCACTCGTCTACTCGATCGCGGTCCGGGTGACCGGTGACCGGTGCGCAGCCGAAGACGTGGCCCAGCAGGTGTTCATCCGGGTGTGGGAGCGACCGGCGGGGTTCGACCCCGAGCGGGGGTCGCTCCGCACGTGGCTGGCGACGCTCGCCCACAGCCGGGCGGTCGATCACGTCCGTCGCGAGCAGGCCTGTCATCGACGAGAGCAGCGTCAGCTTCCTGGCGCTCCCTCCGACGTGGAGGAGGTGGCGACCTCCTCGGCGGTGGCCGAACGGGTCGGTCGAGCCGTCGACGCGCTCCCGGACGACCAGCGGGTCGCCGTCCTTCTCGCCTACTACGACGCCCGGACGTATCGCGAGGTTGCCGCCGAGCTCGACATCCCCGAGGGGACGGCGAAGTCACGGCTGCGTCTCGGGCTCAGGCGCATCGCCAGGTGTCTGGAGCAAGAAGGACTGGGGGCGTGGACGTGACGATGACGCACGAGGAAGCTGCCGGGCTGCTCGGCGCCTGGGCGCTCGACGCCTGCGAAGACGCCGAGGCGGCGTCGGTGGAGCGTCACCTGGCGTCGTGCGCCGACTGCCGGGTGGAGGCGGCATCACTCACCCGGGCAGCGGCGGGCCTGGGCGAGCTGGCCGCCGGCGCGTGAGCTCGTGGAGACGGCGGCGTCCTTCGCCTTTCCCTGAGCGCCTCCTCGGCTGGTTGCTGACGGGAGACGACTCCGAAGCCCGCTATGCCGGCGGAGAGCCGTTCACGACCACCTGGCGCGAGACCGAGGGGAGCAGTCCCTTCGGTGTCTGTTGGAGCACGAACAGCATGTACGGGCCGGGAGGCAGGACCGTCGATCCGGGCACCGCCGCTCGGATGCTCGAACCGGAACGGCCGGTGATCGGCAGCTGGACGGCGCGCTGGTCGCCGTCGA
>VAWP01000192.1 GCA_005888295.1 Actinomycetota bacterium | reverse complement strand
TTCGCCGCGTCCCACGGTGGGATCGACGACACCTTTCTGGTCGTGAACGGCGACGTCCTCACGGACCTCGACGTGAGCGCGTTGGTCCGCTTCCACCGCCAGCGAGGGGCGGAGGCGTCGATCAGCCTCACACCTGTCGACGACCCGTCCCGGTTCGGCGTCGTGCCGACCGACGCGGACGGTCGGGTGCTTGCCTTCATCGAGAAGCCCGAGCCGGGGCGGGCGCCCACCAACATGATCAACGCGGGCGCCTACGTCCTCGAGCCGTCGGTGCTCGACCGCATCGACCGCGAGCGGCGCGTCTCGATCGAGCGCGAGACGTTCCCGGCGATGGTCGAGGCTGGCCGACTCTTCGCCCTGGCCTCCGATAGCTACTGGATCGACGCCGGCACGCCTGCGCAGTACCTCCAGGCCCATCGCGACCTGCTGTCCGGAGCCCGCCCGGGTCCACCGGCGCCCGGTGCCAGGGAGGCGGCGCCCGGGGTGTGGGTCCTGGGGGCGCCGGTGATCGACGGTGAGGTGCGGCCCGACTCGCTGATCGGCGCGGGCGCCCGCGTGGCCTCCGGCGCCTGCGTGGTCGACTCGGTCGTGGGCGCCGGGGCGCGCGTCGACGCGGGCGCCTCGCTGGCCGGCTCGGTCCTGCTGCCCGGCGCCGCCGTGGCGGCCGGGGCCGCGGTCGACGACTCGGTCGTCGGGACGCAGGCGGTGATCGGCGAGAGCGCCGTGGTGCGCGACCTGTCTGTGGTTGGTGCGGGCGTCGTCATCGACGCCGGCGCCCGCGTCGAGGGCGACAGGGTGCCCACATGAGGGCAATGGTCACCGGAGGCGCCGGGTTCATCGGCTCGACCCTGGTCGACCGGCTCCTCGCCGAGGGTCACGCCGTCGACGTGGTCGACGATCTGTCCACGGGCTCGCTCACGCACCTGGCCGACGCCCGCTCGGGCGCCGCCAACGACATGACGTTCCACCACCTGGACATCCGCTCGCCCGGGCTGGTCGACCTGATGGCCCGCCGGCCGCCCGAGGTCGTCTTCCATCTCGCAGCCCAGGCCGACGTGCGGGTGTCGGTCAGCGACCCGGTCCTCGACGCCGACATCAACATCCTCGGCAGCCTCCGCGTCCTCGAAGGGGCGCGGCGGGCGGGGACGTCGAAGGTCGTCTTCGCGGCCAGCGGCGGCACGCTCTACGGCGACGTGCGTCCGTCGGACCTACCCGCCCGCGAGTCGCTTCCGCACGTCCCGACGTCGCCTTACGGGGTCAGCAAGATGGCCGTGGTCGACTACCTCACGGCCTACCGGGAACTGCACAACATCGAGTTCTGCGCGCTGGCTCTCGGGAACGTCTACGGGCCGCGTCAGGACCCCCACGGCGAGGCGGGCGTCGTCGCCATCTTCGCCGGCCATCTCGTGGCGGGGGAGCGGTGCACGATCTTCGGCGACGGCTCCCAGACCCGCGACTTCGTGTTCGTCGACGACGTGGTGGACGCCCTGGCCCGAGCGGGCCAGCGCGGTGGTGGACTGCTCATCAACGTGGGCACGGGAGTCGAGACGTCGGTGCTCCAGCTGTACGAGACGATGGCCACGGCGGCGGGGAGCTCACAGCGACCCGTCCACGCCCCCGCCCGGGCGGGAGAGCTCCATCGCAGCGCCCTCGATCCCGGGCGGGCGGCCATCCATCTGGGCTGGAAACCGTGGACGACGCTTGCGGACGGCACGGCAGCCGTGCTGGCGGCGACTGCTCCCGACACGGCCGGCACCAAGCCGGGCCCGAAGGCCAAGGGTCGGCGCGGATCGGGTCAGCGGAACAGGTCCTCCCGGTAGGGCCGGACCACCTCCTCGCTCACCGATCGGCGGCTCCCGCCAGCTCGTCGGCCACGCAGATCTCGGTGCCCACGAGGACGCGGCCGCGCCCGTCGGTGGTGCCGCGAAGGTCGACGACCGCGGCCACACCGGCGACGCCGATGGCCACGTCGGTGCTGCCCCGACGCCACGTTCGACCGAACGTGTCCGACACGACGACTCCGACGGTCACACCGGTCCGGGCCCGCAAGCCGTCGCGTATGCGGCGCGCCGAGCGGTCCGGGTCGACGGGCAGGAGCGCAGCGCGGCCCGATTCGACATTCGAGAGGTCGACGCCGGCGTTGGCGCACACGAAGCCGTGGCGGGTCTCGGTCATGATCAGGTCGTCGCGGCGACGAAGGATCCGCGTCGACTCCGTCTCGACCAGCTCCCGCACCGACCGCGGGTCCTCGGGATCGACGGCCACCAGGCGCCCCTCGGCCTTGGAGACGATCTTCTGGGTGACGACCACGACGTCGCCGTCGGCGAGCTCGACCCGTGCCGCAATGAGATCCGACAGGACGTCCCCGGCCGCCACCTCCGGGAGGCCGACCACTGGCAGCACCTCGAGGGTCACGGGCGGGTGGCGCCGGCGGTGAGGACGATCTCGGCCAGGGAGGCGGCGAGCTCGGGCGAGCTCATCACCGCCGGGGCGACGACGCACCGCAGCCCCTCGGCTTCGACCCGGTGGGCGAGGGCGGCGTCGGCCTCGTCGACGACCAGGATGGACGCAAGGGGCGCGTAGAGCCGGGCCACGCCGACCACCGACGCTTCGTGGCCGAGCTCGGTGAGCAGCCGGTCGGCGGGCCCCTTGAGGGCGGCACCGGCGACGATCGGCGAGACGGCCACGGTGTCCGCCCGGCGGTGGACGATCGCCTCCTCGACGCCGGGTACGGCGAGGATCGGCCCGATCGAGACGATGGGATTGGACGGGCACACGACGACGGTCGCCGCCGACTCGATGGCCTCGATGACCCCGGGCGCCGGACGGGCCGACTCGGCGCCGTCGAAGCGTACGGCCCGCACCTCCACCGAGTGCCGTCGCCGGACGAAGTAGTCCTGGAACTCGACCTCTTTGTCCTCGGACCTGCCTTCCCGGCTGCCCCCGCCGCCCCCGCCGTCCTCGGCCAGCGTGACCCGGGTCCGCACGGGATCGTCGGACATTGGCAGGAGGCGAGGCCCGACGTCCCAGCTGGACGCGACCTCGGACGTGACCGCGGTCAGCGTCGCGCCCTCGCGCAGGCGCTGGGTGCGGTAGAGGTGCGTCGCCAGGTCGCGGTCTCCGAGGCGGAACCACGTCTCGCCGCCGTAGCGCTCGAGGGCCTCCATCGCCGCCCACGTCTCGCCCGTCAGCCCCCAGCCCGTCTCCGGGTTGACGACTCCGGCCAGGCTGTAGGTGACGGTGTCCAGGTCGGGGCTCACGTGCAGGCCGTGGAGGACCGTGTCGTCACCGGTATTGACCACCACGGTGATGTCGCGGGGCGGGACGACGCGAACGAGGCCGCCCAGCAGGCGGGCCGCGCCCACGCCTCCTGCCAGGGCAGCGATCATGCTCGTCAGGCTAAACCCGGTCAGCGGCTTGTGGGAGGCTCCGGTGATGCGACGCTCGGGCGCGCCGACACCGCCGGGCCTGGACCTGGCCTTCGACGCCACGCCCCTGCTCGGGCCGAGGGCCGGTGTCGGCGCCTTCTGCACCGGCGCCCTCTCCGCGCTCGCCGGCGTGGACGGGCTGCGGGTACGGGCGTTCGCGGTGAGCTGGCGGCGTCGCGGACGGATCGTCGAGCACCTTCCTCGCGGTGTGGCGGCGGTCGACCGGCCCATGCCGGCCCGGCCGATCCACCGGGCGTGGAGCCACACGCCGCTTCCGCCGATCGAGTGGTTCACCGGCGGGGTCGACGTCGTCCACGGGACGAACTTCGTGGTGCCGCCGGCTCGTCGCGCCGCCCGCGTCCTCACCGTCCACGACCTGACCACCGTCCGGTTC
>VAWP01000037.1 GCA_005888295.1 Actinomycetota bacterium | reverse complement strand
CTCATGGCCCAGCTCGGCATCGTCGCCGGCATTCAGGTCATGGCCACGATCCAGGTGTCGGCCGAGGCCAGCGTCGGGCTGATGGGATCGTTTCGCCAGGCCTACCTCGTCGGCGCACTCGTCTCGGTCGGAGCCGTGGTGTGCGGCGCCTTCGTCCGCCGTCACCAACGCGAGCGGACCGAACCGGCGGTCGTCGGCGCCACCCTCCCTACTCGGTGATCTCCTTGATGCGTCCCGCCAGCTCGAGGGTGCCCGGGTCGGGAGGCGTGGCCTGCATGGCCATGAGCTTGGTCACGTCCCCTTCGACCTTGATCTTGCCGGCCATGAAGGCCTGCATCCCGGCCTGCGGGTTGCCCTCGACGAAGATGGCCTTGGCCGTGGCGTAGTCGAGTGTCACCTGGAGATCGGGACCATCCAGGTGCCCGAGCTCCATCTCCAGCTCTCCGGTCGTGGTGTCCACGTGGGCGTTGATCGTCCCGTCGCCGAAGGGAACCTCGGTGATCACCTGGTTGAGGCGCATGACGTGGGCGGTCGGGGGGATCTTCCCGCGGTAGTCCTCGCGGATGGTCTTGGCCGCTTCGACCCACTGGGGGCTGAGAAACGGGTACTTGGCCACGGTTGAAAGCTCCTTGCTGGCGGGCACTCTGGTCGTTTGTCCGGGCTGGTCTCCCTGCCTGGCCGTCGCCCGGGCTGGCCCCGAGGCCAGCTGTCGTCGACGCACGTTAGCCGTCGGCCGTGCGGTGGGCCGTAGGATGGGCGGATGCCAGTGGCGAGCGGTCGGGTCGAGCGCCTGGAGACGCGCCAGCGCAACCCGAAGTGGAAGCACGTCCCGTTTCGCATCGAGATGTCGGAGTGCATCAACTGCGACACCTGCATCCGTCACTGTCCGCCCCAGTTCGGCGCCATCTTCAACCACGGGATCGACGTGATCATCGTTCCCGAGCTGTGCTCCGGCTGTGGGAAGTGCCTGGACCCCTGTCCCGTCGACTGCATCTACGAGGACCCTGACTGGCGGCCCGCGCCAGAAGACTGGTGGGCCGAGCCGAGTCACGACGACCCGTACCGATGAGCGCGCCCATCCTGGCCGGAGCCGAGCCCTGGTCCGCCCAGGGGGGACCCGACGGCGCCCTCGTCCTCCACGGGTTCACCGGCAACCCGCAGTCGATGCGGGGCCTGGCCGAGGCCCTGGCTGGAGCCGGGTTCGCGGTCGAGCTCCCGCTGCTGCCCGGGCACGGGACCTCGATCGAGGACATGCTGCCCAGCCGCTGGGACGACTGGTCGGAGGTCGCCGACGGCGCGTACACCGAGCTGGCCGGACGGTGCCGCAGGGTCGTCGTCGTCGGCCTTTCGATGGGCGGCACTCTCGCCATCTGGTTGACCACCCACCATCCCGAGATCGCCGGCCTCGTCGCCATCAACCCCTTCGTCGAACCTCCCGCCGAGAGCTTCCGTGAGATGCTGCGGGGTCTGCTGGATGCCGGCACCGACGTGATGCCGGGTATCGGCTCCGACATCGCTCTCGAGGGCGTCCAGGAGCTCGCCTACGCCGGCTCACCCGTGGCGCCCATGCTCTCGTTCATGGAGGCCACCGACGAGATCGCTGCCGATTTGGGCCGGATCCGGTGCCCGGTGCTGCTGCTCTCGAGTCGCCAGGACCACGTCGTGCCCTCGGCCTCCGGCGACGTTCTCGAGGCGGGGGTCGCCGGTCCCATCGAGCGGGTGTGGCTCGAGCGCAGCTACCACGTCGCGACCCTCGACAACGACCGCGGCCTGGTGGAGGAGCGGACCGTCGAGTTCGCGACAAAGGTCACGGCGGCGTAGGTCGCACCGCCGGCCTGGGAGGCGGGGGGCGAGAGGGCACGACAGGCCCGGAAGGCCGGCAATGGACTAGTACGGAATAGTCCAAACGGTTCTTGCCACGGGGGGCACTTCGTGGTCTGCTTGCGCACGGGGACCGAAGGGGGGAGTCATGCGGTTCATGCAGCTCATCGAGATGAGGACCAGTCGGCGCGACGAGGTCCAGGCGCAGCTCGACGAGTGGCGGACGACCACGGCGGGCCGCCGCACCGCTCAGCGGGCTCTGACGGGACGGGACCAGGACCGAGATGACGTCTACATCACGGTCGTCGAGTTCCCGTCCTACGAGGCCGCGATGGCGAACTCCGAGCTTCCCGAGACCCGCGAGCTGGCGGCGCGGCTGGCGAAGCTCTGCGACGAGCCGCCGACGTTCCGCAATCTCGACATCATCCGCCAGGACGACCTCTAGGGGGGTCGAGCCGGGCCATCAGCACGGCTGGGCGGCCTCGGTACTGCCCTACGATGCGGTCATGGCCGGACGCATCTCCCGCGCCGACGTGGTCCACGTGGCCAGGCTGGCCCGGCTGGAGCTGACCGACGAGGAGCTGGATCGCTACGTCGACCAGCTCGGCGCCGTGCTGGACCACGCCGCCGACGTGGCTGCCCTCGACACCACCGGTGTGCCGCCTACGGCCCACCCCCTTCCGATGGAGAATGTGCTGCGTGAGGACGTGGTCGGGCCGAGCCTCGACCGCGAGGAGGTCCTTCGCGAGGCACCGGACAGTGACGGCGCCCGGTTCCGGGTCCCTCGCATTCTCGGTGAGGAGCCGTGAGCGGAGACGGGGTGCTCGCTGTCGCCGACGCCGTGCGCCAGGGTCGCCGCTCGGCTCGGCAGCTGACCGAGGAGCACCTCGCCGCCGTCGCTGCGGCAGAGCCCGAGGTTCACGCCTTCAACACGGTCATGACGGACGCGGCCCTGGCTCAGGCAGACGACATCGACCGCCGGGCGGCGGCCGGCGAGGACGTCGGACCGCTGGCGGGCGTGCCGGTCGCGCTCAAGGACAACATCTGCACGAGGGGCGTGCCGACCACGTGCTCGTCGCGGATCCTCGAAGGCTGGCGTCCGCAGTACGACGCCACGGTGGTCGTCCGACTCCGGTCTGCCGGTGCGGTGGTCCTGGGCAAGACGAACCTCGACGAGTTCGCCATGGGGTCCTCCACGGAGAACTCGGCCTTCGGGCCCACCCGCAACCCACGCGATCCCAGCCGGGTGCCCGGGGGATCGAGTGGGGGAAGCGCGGCTGCGGTGGCCGCCGGCTTCGCCCCGCTGGCCCTCGGGTCAGACACGGGAGGGTCGATCCGCCAACCCGCCGCGCTCACCGGGGTGGTCGGCGTCAAGCCGACGTACGGCGTCGTCTCCCGCTACGGCCTCGTCGCCTTCGCCAGCTCCCTCGACCAGATCGGGCCCTTGGCGAGCAGCGTCGCCGACGCCGCAGCCCTGCTCGAGGTCGTCGCCGGTCACGATCCCGCCGACTCCACCTCGCTCGCCGAGCCGGCGCCGGAGGTCACGTCGGTCCTCGACGAGGGGGTCGACGGCATGAGGGTGGGCGTGGTGACCGAGCTGATGCCAGGCGGCCGACGCGCTCGCCGGTGCCGGCGCCCGGGTGGACGAGGCGTCGGTCCCGGCCGCGGTCCACGGCCTGTCCGCCTACTACCTCATCGCCCCCGCAGAGGCGTCCTCGAACCTGGCCCGCTACGACGGCGTCCGCTACGGGCTGCGCGTCGACGCGCCCGATATCACGGCGATGTACACGGCCACCCGCTCGGCTGGCTTCGGCTCTGAGGTGAAGCGCCGGATCATGCTTGGCACCTACGCACTGTCGGCGGGCTACTACGACGCCTACTACGGCCAGGCCCAGCGGGTCCGCACGCTCATCATCCGCTCGTTCGACGCCGCCTACGCCGGCTTCGACGCCCTCATCGCTCCGACGACGCCGACCACAGCGTTCGCCCTGGGGTCCAAGACCGCCGACCCGCTGGCGATGTACCTGAGCGACGTGTGCACGGTGCCCTCCAGCCTCGCCGGTCATCCCGCCATGAACGTGCCCTTCGGGCCGGGCGACGACGGCCTTCCGGCGGGCGTGCAGGTCCTCGCGCCGGCACGGGGGGAGGCCGTCATGTTCCGGGTAGCCGCCGCTCTGGAGGCCCTGGCTCCCGACACGCCCGAGGCGGGCATCGCCCCGCGATCTCACACGGAGGTGGTCCGGTGAGCGCCGACTGGGAGATGGTCGTGGGCCTCGAGGTCCACTGCGAGCTGGCGACGGCGACGAAGCTGTTCTGCTCGTGCCGGAACGCCTTCGGCGAGGAGCCCAACACCAACGTGTGCCCCGTGTGCCTCGGGCTACCCGGCTCGCTCCCGGTGCTCAACGCCGCCGCGGTGGAGCTGGCCATGCGGGTCGGGGACGCCTTGCACTGCGAGATCCGACGGTCGATCTTCCATCGCAAGAACTACTTCTATCCGGACATGCCGAAGGACTACCAGATCAGCCAGTACGACGAGCCGATCAACGTCGACGGCTCGCTGGAGCTGGCGGGTGGCGCGCGTGTCGGCATCGAGCGGGCGCACCTGGAAGAGGACACCGGCAAGACGACCCACGTCGGTCGGGGCGGACGCATCCACGAGGCCACCGAGTCACTGGTGGACTACAACCGGGCCGGCGTCCCGCTGCTCGAGATCGTCAGCGCCCCCGACATCCGCTCCGCCGACCAGGCCCGAGCCTACGTGGGCGAGCTGCGCGGCATCCTCATGGCGACCGGCGCCTCCGACGCCCGGATGGAGGAGGGCTCGCTCAGGGTCGACGCCAACGTCTCGGTCCGCCCTGCGGGGGGCGCCGAGCTCGGCACGCGGGCCGAGATCAAGAACATGAACTCGCTGCGCTCGCTGGGCAGGGCGATCGAGCACGAGGCCGAGCGTCAGGTGGCCCTGCTGGAGGCGGGCGAGCCCGTCGTGCAGGAGACCCGGCACTGGAACGAGACCCAGGGCCGCACCAGCTCCCTCCGGTCCAAGGAAGAGGCCTACGACTACCGGTACTTCCCTGAGCCCGACCTGCTCCCGGTGGCGCCCGACGAGACATGGATCTCCAGCGTGCGGGCCGCCGCCGCCACCCTGCCCGCTGAACGTCGGTCGCGGCTGTCGGCGGCGGCCGCGCGCGGGAGGGCTGGCGGCGCGACGGACGGCGAGGTGCCGGCGGGGTTGGTGGCCACCCTGGTGGAGCTCGATCTTGACGGCTTGGTGCTGGGCGCCATCGACGCCGGCGCCGACCCCAAGCTCGCCGTCAATCGGGCGGCCAACGAGGCCGCGGCCCATCCCGAGGCCGCCCGCGGGCTCGACCCGAGCGCCTTCGCCG
This sequence comes from Actinomycetota bacterium, assembly GCA_005888295.1. GTDB lineage: Bacteria > Actinomycetota > Acidimicrobiia > Acidimicrobiales > AC-9 > AC-9. The sequence continues at coordinate 7,361 of VAWP01000037.1, read as the reverse complement.
CGCTGTTGAGCATGGAGACGAGCGGGCGGCTCAGCGCCACCCAGGCCAAGACGGTCCTCGCCCAGATGCTCGAGGAGGGCGGGGACCCCACCGACATCGCCCGGGCCCGAGGGTTCGAGGGGCTCTCGGAGGAGGCGCTTGCTGAGACGGTCGACAAGATCGTCGCCGCCAATCCCGAGGAGTGGGAGCGCTACCGGGCCGGCGACCCCAAGGTGTCGCAGTTCCTCGTCGGACAGGTGATGCGGGAGACCAAGGGCAAAGCCAACGGCAAGGCGGTCATGGCCCTGCTGGCGGCACGCAAGGGCTGAGGCCGGCCCGGGAGGCCGGCCCCCGACAACGAGGCCGGCCCGGGAGGCCGGCCCCCGACAACGAGGCCGGCCCGGGAGGCTGGGGCCCGACGCGGGGCGCAGCCCCCGACTACCGCACCAGCGGGGGGTAGTAGTTCTCGGCCCCGATGGCCTTGATGTCCTCGATCCAGCAGCTGTCGTAGACGCCGTTGGGCCCCTGGTTGCCCGGGCTCACCAGGTTCCAGGCCTCACGGCGGTAGGTCCAGTTGTCCGGCTGGAGGCGGTGCGCCTGCTTGAAGTGGGGAATGGCGGCCTCGGGGCGGCCTTGGCGGTGCAGATGCTGGCCGAGCTCGAACTCGGCCGCCGCCCGGGCCTCATCGAGCCCGCGGGGTGCTGACCGGCGCACGACTTCGTCCGGGGTGAGCGCCCACGCGCTGTCGGCTCCTCGCTCCACCCAGTCGACGAGTGCCGCCCGGTAGGCGGGCGGGTCGGACTTGATCTTGCGGGCCTCGGCCAGCATCTCGGCCATCTCCGGCGGGAGGCTGTCGATGTCGACCTTGGCGAAGATGTCGGTGGCGGGCGATCGCCCCGGGAAGGCGGGCTCGACGGGGCGGACCAGCACGCCCTCCTCGTCGATCCACGCGCCCGTGGGCACGTTGACGACGCCGAGCAGCTCGTCGAGCACATGGGCCGGGTCGAGCAGGGACGGGTGCTCGGGGTTCGCCGCCTCGATCCAGCGCCGGGCCGCCTCAGGTCCGCCCGTGTCGAGGGCGACGGTGACGATCTCCAGGCCCTTTGGGTGCAGCTCTTGGCGCACCTCCTGCCACACGGGCAGGTCGAAACGGCAGCCTCACCAGGACGCCCAGGCGACCAGGAGGACCTTCTGACCCCTGAGGCTGGAGATGGAGACCTCGATGCCGTCGAGGTCGGGAAGGACGATCTCCGGCACGCGGGCGGTGGTGAGGGCGTGCCCGGTAACCCCCGACTCGGGCCCGATCGCCCACAGCGACGTGTCCTCGTCGCGGACGAGGGGCATGGCGAGGCGCTCGGCGAGCACCCCCACGTCGATTCGGCCTTGCCCCACGTCCGCGTCCGACGGAAGGGGCACGCACACCTCGCCCTTGCAGGCGCCCTCCGGCCTGACGGCCCAGCCCGTGCGCCGCTCGAGGTCGCCGGCGTCGACGCTCAGCTCGGTGAGGATCATCGGTCGGACGTTAGTCCAGGTCGGAACAGATACGAGGCTGCTCAGCCGTAGACCGATCGGCTCCCGCAGCGTATGGTGGACGAACGAGATCGCTGCTGGGGCGTCTCGGCGGTGATCGAGGGCGCCGCCACCGCAGATGGGCGTACCTCGCCCCGGTGCTGGCGGTCCTGTCGGCCATGGTGCCCTTCGTCGCGACGCTGCCCGGCCCGGCGGCACACGCCAGCCCCGAGTCCCCCAACCTGCTCGTCGGGGACCATGGCAGCTTCGACCTGACGACCGGGGGATGGGTCGGTGGCAATGCCAGCGTGGCGCACGTCACGAGCCCGACCCAGGCCGGTCTCGGCGCGCTGGCGATGGCGGCGACCTCGGCGGGTACAGCGGGCGCGGTCTCCGGGAACGGACCGACGACGTGGACCCCGGCCCAGGCCGGACAGGTCTACACCGGGTCGGCTTGGACGGAGGCAGCCTCGACCGGCCGGTCGGTCGACGCGGCGCTCGGGTTCATCTCGTCGACTGGCACCACCACCACGGCCGTGTGGGGCCAGGTCACACCAGACGTCACCACGGGCTGGACGCACACCACACCGGTGGTGGGGATCGCCCCCCCTGGCACGGCGTACGTCGAGCTCGTCGTGTACGTCTACGGCGCGGGACAGGGAGAGACCCACTACGTCGATACGGCCTCACTGACGACGCACGCGGTGACGAACGCTGCCGTCACAGGACCGCTGCACACCTCGGGCAACACCATCTACGACGCGACCAACGCTCCGCTCAGGCTCCGGGGTGACAACGTCGACTGGCTCGACTTCTCTCCTTCCATCCCGTCCGGGTCGCCCCTCGACGACAACAGCGTCGCGCATATGAAGCAGTGGGGCGTCAACGCCGCGCGCGTCCACCTCAGCGAGGACTACTGGAACCCGAACGACTGCAACTTCTCCGCCAGCTACGCCGCCGCCGTGGACCAGGCGGTGCAGTCCATCACATCCCGTGGGATGGTGGCGTTGCTCGACCTCCACAGCAACACGCGGCAGTCGAGCACCTGCGCCACCAGCAAGCAGCAGCGCATGGCCGACTCACCCGGAGCTGTCACCTTCTGGTCCTCGGTGGCCGCCCGGTACCAGAGCAACCCGCTGGTGGCCTTCGACCTCTACAACGAGCCGCACGACCTGACATGGCCCCAGTGGCTCAACGGGGGGTCACTCACCGACTCGGACGGAGTGACCTGGCAGGCGGCCGGAATGCAGCAGCTCTACGACGCGGTACGCGGTACCGGCGCCCGCAACCTCGTCTTCGTGAGCGGAAATGGCAACAACGCAAATGGCTGGGCCGCCATCCCGCCGCCGGCGACCTCGCTGGTCGCCGGGTACAACATCGTGTACGCCGCGCACTACTACACCTGTCCCACTCAAGCTCCTCCCGCGTGCACTACCTCCGACCCGTACAACCCAGCTCCGCCTGGACAACGTCTCGATGCCTGGAGCCCGCTCGCCACCACCCAACCGATGATGGTGACCGAGTTCGGTTGGCCGGATCCGGGCAACGGGACCTACTACCAGAACGTCGTCAACTGGGCCGAGGCGAAGGGGATCGGCTGGACGGCCCACAAGTGGGCCCCGGGGACGGCCGGAACGAACCCGTTCGGTTTCCTGGCCGACCAGAGCGTCTTCGAGCCGGCGGCGTCGGGCATGCCCGTGCTGGCCGGGCTGGCCGGACCCGTGCCCAGCGCGTCACCGGTTCCCAACTGCACGACCTTCTACTCGACCGCGACCGGTAGTCATCAGGTGTGTGGAGCCATTCGGGACAAGTACCTGGCCCTCGGAGGGCCAACGAGCTTCCTCGGATTTCCCACCACCGACACGACCGGCACCCCCGATGGGATCGGCCAGTTCAACCACTTCGCCAACAGCGGGTCGATCTACTGGACGTCCTCCACCGGTGCGTGGTCCATCCACGGCGCCATACGCGCCAAGTGGGCGAGCATGGGCTGGGAACAGAGCATCCTCGGCTACCCCACGACCGACGAGACGGGTACATCCGACGGTGCGGGCCGGTACAACGACTTCTCCTCGGCCGACGGCTACGGCGCCTCCATCTACTGGACGTCCTCGACCGGAGCCTGGTCCATCCATGGCGCCATTCGGGGCAAGTACCTGGCCCTCGGAGGGCCGACGAGCTTCCTCGGCTACCCCATCACCGACGAGACGGGGACTCCCGATGGGGTCGGTCGGTTCAACCACTTCTCCTCGGCCGACGGCTACGGCGCCTCCATCTACTGGACGCCCTCGACCGGCGCCTGGTCCATCCACGGCACCATCAGATCGAAATGGGCGAGCATGGGCTGGGAGCGCAGCTGCCTCGGCTACCCGGTCAGCGACGAGTTCGCCATACCGGGGGGCCGGCAGAGCAACCTCCAGCGGGGCGTGATCACCTACTCCTTCAGCTCCGGTCAGGCCACGTCCAGCTGCTAGCGCCCCGTTCGGGCCGTAGTCTGGCGTCCATGGCAGAGACCGGAGCCACGCCGCCGAACCCGATGAAGCCGCGCAGCGGCGAGGTGACGGACGGGTTCCAGCGGGCGCCGGCGCGGGCCATGTTGCGCGCCATCGGCATGACCGACGAGGACTGGGGCAAGCCCCAGGTAGGCGTGGCGTCCTCCTGGAACGAGGTCACGCCCTGCAACCTCTCGCTCGACCGGCTGGCCCGGAGGGCCAAGGACGGTGTCCGGGCTGCGGGGGGGTTCCCTGTCGAGTTCATGACCATTGCCGTGTCGGACGGCATCTCGATGGGTCACGAGGGCATGCGGGCGTCGTTGGTGAGCCGCGAGCTGATCGCCGACTCGGTCGAGACGATGATGCACGCCGAGCGGTTCGACGCCCTCGTGTGCCTGGCCGGCTGTGACAAGTCCCTGCCGGGAATGCTGATGGCCGCGGCCCGGCTCAACCTCTCGGCGGTCTTCCTGTACGGGGGCACGATCCTGCCCGGCCAGCTGCGGGGTCGGGCGCTCGACATCGTGAGCGTGTTCGAGGCCGTTGGTGCGCACGCGGCCGGCGACCTGAGCGCCGAGGAGCTCGCCCTCATCGAGCGCACGGCGTGTCCCACGGCCGGTAGCTGCGCCGGCATGTTCACGGCCAACACCATGGCCTCGGTGGCCGAGGCGCTGGGGATGGCCCTGCCGGGTGGAGCGGCGGCTCCCGCCGTGGACCGCCGGCGTGACGATCTCGCCTTCGAGAGCGGCCGGGCCGTCGTCCGCCTGCTCGAAGCAGGCATACGGCCGAGGCAGATCATGACCAGGCCCGCTTTCGAGAACGCCATCGCCGTGGTGATGGCCCTCGGCGGCTCCACCAACGCCGTGTTGCACCTGTTGGCCATGGCTCACGAGGCCGACGTCGAGCTCAGCCTCGACGACTTCAACCGGATCGGTCGCCGGGTACCGCATCTCGCCGACACCAAACCCCACGGCCGCTACCACATGGCCGACATCGACCGGGTGGGCGGCCTACCCGTCGTGCTCGCCGAGCTGCTCGAGGCCGGGCTCATCCACGGCGACTGCCTGACCGTCACCGGCCGAACCATGGCCGAGAACCTCGCCGAGATCGCGCCGCCGGCGCCCGACGGCGATGTCGTGCATCGCCTGAGCGACCCGATCCACGTCGACGGAGGTATCGCCACCCTTTCGGGGTCGCTCGCCCCGGCCGGAGCCGTGGTGAAGGTGGCCGGCATCGACCAGTCCCGTTTCGACGGTCCGGCACGGGTCTTCGACGGCGAGGACGGCGCCATGGAAGCCATCCTCGCCGGCACCATCGAGCCCGGCACCGTGGTCGTGATCCGCTACGAAGGTCCCAAGGGAGGCCCGGGCATGCGGGAGATGCTCGCCGTGACGGGCGCCATGAAAGGAGCGGGCCGGGGCGCCGACTGCGCCCTGTTGACCGACGGGCGGTTCTCGGGGGGAACACACGGCTTCTGCATCGGTCACGTCGCACCGGAGGCGGTCGACGGAGGGCCGATCGCTCTGGTTGCCGACGGAGACCGCATCGTGGTGGACGTGGAGGCCCGCACCGTCGACTTGCTGGTGGACCCGGGCGAGCTCCAGCGGCGCCGTTCTGGCTGGAAGCTGCCGCCGCCCCGCTACACCCGGGGAGCGCTGGCCAAATACGCCCGCCTGGCCACGGGCGCAGAGCTCGGCGCCGTTACCGAGCCCTGATCGGGTTTGTTGGCTCCTTTGTCACGGCCGCCGCCCCGGCCGCCCTACACTCGGGGGAGCGAGGAAGTCAGTCGGACTTGCTCAAGGTAAGAGAAGAGAGAGCGTTGGCTACAGGCACAGTGAAGTTCTTCAATGCAGAGAAGGGCTTCGGATTTATCTCCCGTGAGCAGGGTGACGACGTCTTCGTCCACTACTCCAACATCCAGGGCAGCGGCTACCGGTCGCTCGAGACCGGTCAGGTCGTCGAGTTCGATGTGGGTCCGGGCCGAAAGGGGGAGGAAGCCCAGAACGTCCGTCTCGTCTGACAAGACGATCGGCGTCCTGGGGCGCCGCCGGCGAATGACGTCGGCGGCGCCTCCACCTCCGAGAAGGGACAGCAGATGAGCGCGCAGCGAACAAGCTTCGGCAAGCTCGAGCGCGACCGCAACAAGAAGGCCCGAGCGGCCGCCAAGCGGGAGCGCCGGCAGGGGAAGGCGTCCGAGCCCGATGAGGCACCGGGGGAGCCCCGGTCCACCGCAGCCGGCTCCGATGCTGGCGCGTCGGACTCGGCGGAGGTCCTCGAGCATCTCGCCGCCATCCACGAGCGTTACGAGCGCGGCACCATCAGCCTCGACGAGCTCGAGGAGCGCAAGGCCGAGCTGCTCGCTCGCCTCGAGATCGACTGAGTCGCGAACAGCCTCGTTGGCTTCCGCGCCGGCCGTCTACCGTCTGCGGGCCCGCAACACGGCGCCGCGTTCGGAGAACCGCATCCACGACGACGCCGAGGCCCGCCGCTACGGCTTCGGCGGCGGTCTGGTGCCCGGCGTCACCGTGTACGCCTACCTCACCCGGCCCGTCGTCGCCGCCTGGGGTCCGGCGTGGCTCGAGCGGGGGAGCATGGACGTGCGCTTCCTGTCGCCGTTCTACGACGGCGACGAGGTGGTCGTGGCGCCGGCCTGGGAGCCGGGTGCCCGGGCCGTGGAGCTGCGTGCCACCAACGGCGAGGGTCGGCTCTGTGCCACGGCCCATGCCCGGCTTCCGGACACACCTGTGGACGCCCCCGATCCGCAGGACTGGCCCGTGGTGCCGCTGCCGGAGACCGACCGGCGCCGTCCCGCCACTCGCGAGGCGCTCCGAGCCCTCGTGCCGGTCTCGGGGGCTGGCGACGGGGCAGAGGCGATGGGCACGCTGGGGGCAACGTTCGGGATCGATACGGGGGCGGCCTACGTGGAGGCCGTCGGCGACGATCTGGCCGTGTACCGGGGGCCGAACGCGGTGGCCCACCCCGGCTGGGTGCTCTCGCTGGCGAACTACGTCCTGGCGTCGAACGTCGCCCTCGGACCGTGGATACACACCGCCAGCGAGGTGCGACATCTGGGCCTGGTCTCCGCCGGCGATCGGCTCTCGGTCCGGGCCCGGGTGCTCGACCTCTCGGAGGCCCGCGGGCACGAGCTGGTGCACCTGGACGTCGTGATGGCGGTCGGCGAGCGGGTCGTGGAACGGGTCCGGCACTCCGCCATCTACCGCCTTCGCTTGCCGGCGGACCCTCCCGCAGGGCAGCGCAGCTAGGGCGGGGGTTGCGGCCCGTCGCGGACCCGTGGGACACTCGTCTCGATGCCCGCCCGCGACACCCTCGTAGTCATCACGTAGCGCACGCCCACCTCACGCGTGCGCTTTCGGCCTCCCGGAC
>VAWP01000058.1:6732-30876 GCA_005888295.1 Actinomycetota bacterium | reverse complement strand
GGATGTCGAAGCGGTACGGGTCGTCGAACACGGCGACGTCGCGGTTGGCCGACCAGTAGAACAACAACAGCTTGGCGCCCTCCGGAAGACGCACCCCGCCGAGCGTCACGTCCTCGGTGGCCGTCCTGCGCATGAAGATCACCGGCGAGGCGACGCGCACGATCTCCTCGACCGCTGTCGGCGCCATGGCCTCGAAGTCCGCGACCCAGGCATCCCGTTGGTCGGGACACTCGGTGAGCAGCTTCATACCGTGGCTGATGGCGTTGCGCGTCGTCTCGTTGCCGGCCACCACCAACAGGATGAAGAACGAGGCCAGCTCCTGGTGGGTGAGCTGCTCGCCGTCGACGTTGGCCGTGACCAGCGCCGAGGTGACGTCGTCGCCAGGGCGCTCGGTCCGGTGCCGAGCCAGGTCCTCCATCAGCTGGGTGAGCTCCTGGGCGGCGGCGATCAGGGCCATGGTGACGTCGGCACCCTCGGGAACGTACTCCGGGTCCATGGCTCCGAGGATGACGTTCGACTGGCGGAAGACGAGATCGTGATCGGGCTCCGGCACCCCCATCATCTTGCAGATGATCCGGAGCGGCAGCTTCGCCGCCACGTCGGTCACGAAGTCGCACTTCCCCTTCTCGATCACGTCGTCGACGATGAGAGACGCCGAGCGCTGCACCTCGTCGCCGATCTTCTTGACCATGCGGGGGGTGAACGCCGCCGACACGATGCGCCGGAGCCGGGCGTGACGAGGGTCGTCCAGGTTGATCATGGAGCCGAAGAACTCGAGGAACTCGGTCGGCATGTCGAAGATGCTCGTCGCCCCCTGGCCCGAGCAGAAGTGCTCCGGGTCCCGACTGGCCTCCACGATGTCGGCGTGACGGGTCACGGCCCAGTAGCCCGAGCCGTCCAGTGGGACGGGGAACGAGACGCCGGGCGGCGGCTCGGGGTCCTCGAAGTGGACGATCGGTCGCTCCCGCCGGAGAGCCTCGAAGGCCGCTTCCCGCTCCTCGAGAGGCCGGGCCCAGAAGGCCAGGTCGGACAGGTCGATCTCGTCGAGTGCCAGCACCGGGCTCGGATTCACGCTTCCTCCCGCTCTCCGTCGGCAACCAGACGGCGAACTTACCTGGCCCCGCCCCAGGGCTGCACGACGTAGGCCCCCTCCATTGCCCTCGCCTCCTCGATCGACACGATCGTCCGCCCGAACGGGAAGAGCGCGGCACCGGCCAGCCTGAAGTGGGCGATGGCGAACGGGATGCCGATGATCGTGATGGCGCAGATGACGCCGGCGATCAGGTGCGCGAGAGCGAGCCACCATCCGAAGAGGATGAACCACAGCACGTTGCCGACGACCGAGGGGATCTCACCGGGGATGGGCACCATGGCCGACCCGAAGGGCCAGAGCGTGAACCCAGCGAGCTTGAAGGCCTGGATGCCGAACGGGATGGTGATGATCAGGACGAAGCAGATCAGGCCGGCGACGGCGTAGCTGAGGGCCATGGCGAAACCGCCCAGCAACAGCCACAGGATGTTGCCGATCACCCGCATCAGCGTGATCCCTGCTGCACCTTCTGAGCTTGCTGGGCCTGCTTGGCCTTCTTCGCTCGCTTGCGACGCCGGTACGCGGGAACGAGACGGTCGAGCAGGGCCCCGAGCACGGCGGCCAGGATCAAGGCCCAGATCAGCGAGACGTGGGCCGTGAAGAAGACGAAGTGAACGGTGACCGTGCCGCTGTTCTCGACGATGAAGGCGATCAGCAGCCCGGCCACGATGGCCAGGCCGATCAGCCGAGCGACCTCACCGGCGTCCCGCTTGTTCTTGGGTCGCGGCGTCGCCCCAGCCGGCGTCGTTCCCGGGGTGGGCGGCGGCGCTCCCTGCGTGGCCCGATCGTCAGTGCTCATGGCTCCCCTCCTGCTGCGACCGATTCTACCGCCGCCCCTGCCGGTGTGTCCCGAACCCCCAGGCAGACGGGTATTACCGTTGAAGATGTGGGACGACCGCGTCCGGCCGCCAAGGCGGCAACCGAGGGAGAGGAACGTCCGTCGCACGCCGAGGTCGAGCAGCGGCTTCGTGAGCACCGGGCGACACCGCTCGGTGAATGCGGTGAGGAGCCCGATCCGCGGTTCACGTTCGCCAACGAGCGGACGTTCCTGGCATGGAGCCGCACGGCGCTGGCCCTCATCGCGGCCGGGCTGGGCGCCGCCCAGCTCCTGCACTTCAGCTTCGGCGGGGTCCGCCTCATCATCGCTCTCCCGCTCATCGTCCTCGGAGCGGCGGCGGCCATCAACAGCTACCGGCAGTGGGAGGGGAACGAGCGCCGGCTGCGCCTGCGCCTGCCGTTGTCGTACTCACCTGTCGGCAAGCTCGTGGCGGTGGGGATCTCGGTCATCGGGCTGGCCGCGGGGATCCTCGTGATCGTGGACCTCATCGCCAAGTGACGGCCGCATCGGACCCGCGAGAAGACGAGCAGGACCGGGGCCTGGCGACCGAGCGCACGGCGCTCGCCTGGACGAGGTCGGCGCTGGCGCTGGCGGCCATCGGTGCGTTGGCGGTGCGACGAGGTGCGCAGGGAGACGTCCCGAGTGTCGCCTACCCCGTCGGTGCGGTGCTCTTCGGCGGGGCGGTTGGTGTGTGGATGCTGGGAGCGACGATCTACGGCAGAAGAGGGGCGACCGCTCGGCCAGGCGACGCAGCGCCGCGGGCGCTGGCGTTCAAGGTCATGTCCATCGGAACGGTCGCCATCGCCGTGGCCGCGGTCGTCCTCGCCGTGCCCGTCTGACGCCGCGTCACCAGGCCGAGCAGGTGGTGGTTCCATGCAGACGCGCAAGCTCGTAGCGGAGACGTTGGGCACGGCGATCCTGGTCTTCTTCGCCGTTGGAGTCGCCACGCTGTCACTCGGCTTCAAGTTCGCCGGGAGCAGCACCTCGGCTGGGATCGTGGCCACGGCGCTGGCTTTCGGCCTGGTCCTCCTGGCGCTGGTCTACGCCATCGGGCCAATCTCCGGTTGCCACGTCAACCCGGCGGTGACCATGGCCTTCGTCACCTCCGGGCGCATGTCCCTCTGGGAGGGCGTCGGCTACTGGGCCGCACAGTTCGTGGGGGCGATCCTCGGGGCGCTCGCCCTGTGGGGCATCTTCACCGGGTCGCCCGGGTACAGCACGGGCAACCAGGGCCTGGGAACCGACGGCTGGGGCAAGCACTCGCTCATCCACCTCAACGCCGGCGGAGCGTTCGCCGCCGAGGTCGTGCTCACGTTCCTCTTCGCTCTCGTGGTGCTGGCGGCGACGACCCACGTGGCGTCGGCAGGCTTCGCCGGCCTGGCCATCGGCATGGGGCTCGCCATCGTGCACCTCGTCGGGATCCCACTGACCGGCACCTCGGTCAATCCGGCGCGCAGTCTCGGTCCGGCGGTGATCGTGGGCGGCGACGCCCTCAGCCAGCTGTGGCTGTTCATCGTCGCACCCTTGGTGGGTGGCGCCATCGCCGCAGTGGTCTGGGGCTACCTGTTCATCCCGCAGCGAGCCGAGGAGCCGGAGCCCCCGGGACGGGTCGAGCCCTCCGACATCGCCTGACGGGCTGACGCCCGCCGGTCAGCGCTCCCGGTAGCAGGCGCCGCTCAAGTACGATCGACTGGACACCGTCACTCCGGACGAGGCGCAAGGTGGGAGGCTCCATGGCTGAGGCCGCAGCCCTGAAGGGCAAGCTCGGCCGGGTCTCGTGCAGCATCCCACCCGAGGGTGGCGGTGAGGTGCTGATCGAGGTGCGGGGCGGGGCCGAGGCCTTCACCGCGTATCCAGCCGAGCCCAAGAGCATCGCCACCGGCCGCACCGTGGTCGTCGTGGAGCAGCTCTCCCCCCGGTCGGTCCTCGTCACCCCCTACTGGACCGAAGGAGAGTAGATGTTCTTCTGGCGCATTCCCGCACCCAACGAGGCGCTGATCATCTCGGGGGCCAAGCACCACGACCCGGCGGGACCCCAGTTCCAGGTCGTGGTGGGCCACGGCGCGTGGGTGCTGCCATTTCGCAAGACCGCTCGCAAGCTCTCCCTCGACGTCCGGGAGGCGATCCTCGGCGAGGACTGTGTGACGACCCAGGGCATCCCCCTCCGCGTCCAGGCGGTCTGTGTCTTCAAGGTCGCCGACGACCCGGCGAGCATCGCCAACGCCGCCCGCCGGTTCCTCGATCAGCAGAACCGCATGGAGCAGATGGTCGGACAGGTCTTCGGGGGCCATCTGCGGTCGATCGTCGGCGGGCTCACCGTGGAGGAGATCATCCGCGACCGCGAGCGCTTGCGCCAGGAGGTGATCAAGTCGTCGGACATCGAGGTCGAGCGGCTCGGTCTCACCGTCGACAGCCTCCAGATCAAGGAGATCGTCGATCCGAGCGGCTACATCGCCAACATCGCCGCGCCGCACACGGCCGTGGTCCAGAAGGACGCCCGCATCGCCCAGGCCGCCGCCGACCGCGAGGCCACCGAGCGCGAGCAGGAGGCCAACGCCCTCAAGGCCGAGGCCGTGCGTGCGTCCCAGATCAAGCAGGCCGGCTATCAGGCGGAGGTGGACAGGGCGGCGGCACAGGCGAGCCAGGCCGGGCCGCTGGCCGAGGCCGAGGCCAAGCAGCAGGTCGTGCAGACCGAGACGGGTGAACCGGCCCGCCGACGCCGAGGCCTACAAGCAGGTGACGCTGGCGAAGTCGGCCAAGGAGGCCCGGGTGCTCGAGGCCGAGGCCGAGGGCCAGGCCATCAAGGTCAAGGGTGAGAACGAGGCCGGGGTGCTCCGGGTCCGGGCGGACGCCCTGCGGGCCAACCAGCAGGCGCTCGTGACCCAGCAGCTGGCCGAGCACCTTCCCGAGATCGTGGCCGCCGCCACCAAGAGCCTGACCGGCGCCAACCTCACGGTGCTCAACGGGGGGGAAGGCCTGTCGGACCTGATCGGACAGGTGGTGGGTCAGGGCTTCACCATGTTCCAGGGCCTGCGCCAGGGCCTCGGGGTCAGCGGCGGCCCGACCGAGAACGGACCGTCCGCCGAGGGTGCCCGGCCGGCCGAGGAGCGACCGGCGGTCGAGAAGGCCGTCGGCCGCAAGGGTCCGCAGCCGTCGTCCTCCTGAGCGACCGTCGAGACCGACGTGACGATGACCGGCGCCGAGGCGCTGACGCCGGCGTGGCTCACCGGCGCGCTGGCCCCGCTGCTCGGCGGCTCGCGGGTGCTCGATGTCGCGTTCGCACCGGTAGGCACGGGCCAGATGAGCGACTGCGTCCGCCTCACGCCGACCTACGACGCCCCGACGACGGCGCCCCCGTCCCTGATCGCCAAGCTCCCGGCCGCCGACCCGACCAGCCGGGCGACGGCAGGCGCGCTGCGCAACTACGAGATCGAGGTCAGCTTCTACCGCCAGCTGGCGCCCCAGCTTCCGGTGCGGGCGCCGCGCTGCTACCACGCCCACCTCGAACCCACGGGCACGGAGTTCGTGCTGCTGCTGGAGGACGTGGCGCCGGCGCGCCAAGGTGACCAGCTGGCCGGCTGCACCGTCGAGCAGGCTGCGGTGGCCGTGGAGGAGCTCCCCCGGCTCCACGCGCCGCGGTGGGGCGACGCCGGCCTGGCCCGGTTGGACTGGCTCCATCGCAACCCCGATGAGTCCGTGGCCTTCACCAGCCAACTGGTCGCCGGCCTGTTCGAGGGGTTCTGCGATCGCTACGCGGCGCGCGTCGACGCCGACATCATGGCCCTCGGTGAGCGTCTGATGGCGCGGCTGCCGACCTATCTCGGCGATCGTCGAGGGCCCTGGACGGTGGCCCACGGCGACTTCCGGCTCGACAACCTGCTCTTCGGCTCCGACGAGGACACCCCGCCGGTCGTGGTGGTCGACTGGCAGACGGTGATCCACGGCCCGGGCATCGGCGACCTCAGCTACTTCCTCGGCGCGGGCCTGGTCCCCGAGCTGCGGCGGGAGCACGAGGAGGAGCTCGTGCGCGCCTACCACGGCGCGCTGCGGGCGGCCGGTGTGGACGGCCTCGACTGGGACGAGTGCTGGACCCAGTACCGGCGCTACACCTTCGCCGGGCTCATCATGGCCGTGGCCGCCTCGATGCTGGTCGAGCAGACCGAGCGCGGCGACGACATGTTCGTGACCATGGCCCAGCGCCACGGTCGCCACGCCATCGACCTGGAGGCCGAGGCCCTCATCGGCTGACCGCGGCGGTCAGAACCGCAGGGGCAGCCTGGTCGGGCCGAAGATGCCCGTGGTGATCGTGGGCCGCCACTGGGGCTCGCCGGCGAGGGCGATCGGGCCCAGCCGCCGGGCCAGCACCGGGAGGGCCTCCTGCATCTCGGCCCGCGCCAGGTTCGCCCCCAGACAGAAGTGGGGTCCGGCGCCGAACGTGAGCTGCTGCTCGCGACCCGCGGTGATGTCGAAGCCGTGAGGATCGTCGAAGGCCGCTGGATCGTGGTTGGCAGCCGACAGCGACAACGACACGAGTGACCACGCTGGTATGCGCCAGCCGTCCAGCTCGACGTCCTCCACGGCCACCCGGGCCGTGACCGCGATGACGCCGGCCACGCGCATGACCTCTTCGACCGCGGGTGCCACCAGCTCGGGTCGCTCGGCCAGGAGCCGCCACTGCTCGGGGTGCTCGCAGAACAGCGTCATGGCGAGTGCCAGCTGGTTGCGGGTCGTGTCGTAGCCGGCGAAGAGCAGCCCGCCGAGCAGCGCGCCCAGCTCGAGCGGGCTGAGCCGGTCGCCGTCGTCACCGGCGGCGATCAGCTGGCTCACCAGGTCCTGGCGGGGCCGGCGCTGGCGCTCGGCGATCAGGTCGGCGAGGTAGTCGTTGAGACCGGCCAGGGCCTCGTTGACCTCGTCCAGGTGGAGGCTGAGCTCGAGGGAGAGCACGTGGGTCAGGGCGTCACCCCAGCGGGCGAAGCGCAGGTGGTCCTCGGGCGGCACGCCCAGTAGCTGGCACATGACCTCGATCGGGTAGTGATCGGCGAAGTCGGCCATGAACTCGCACTCCCCAGCGCCGACGAAACGCTCGACGATCTCCTCGGCCAGCGCCCGCATGGCCGGCCGATAGGGCTCGACGGCGCGGGGCGTGAACGCCCGACTGACGAGGCTGCGGATGCGAGCGTGGTCGGCACCGTCGAGCGAGAGCAGCGCCGAGGCGACCAGATCGTAGAGCTCACCCTCGTTGACGCCCTGGAGCCTCATCAGGTGCGGCAGCGCGCTCCGCAGCCTGGGGTCGGACAACAGCTTGTGGACCTGCTCCCGTCCGAGCACCAGGGCGCTGATCGGCGTGCGGGCCAGCCAGGACCGGGCGCGGACCCGATCGATGATCGGCACCGGGTCGGCCTGGAACTCCTCGGAGAACGGATCCACGAAGGGGGCCTCGTCCAAGGTTCGCACGACGCCATTCTGGGCCGCCGGCGGCGACGGTTCCAGACGGCGCCAGCACAGACCGACGGCCACAATGGAACGGTGAGGGCGATGCGGTGGCGAGGCGATTCGGGGCTGGGCACCGCCCGCCGCCTGCGGGCGGGCCTGCTGGCGCTGCTGGTCATCGTGGTGTGCGGCACGGCCGGCTACGCGGGGTTCGGCTTCAGCTTCGTGGACGCCCTGTTCCAGACGGTCGTGACGGTCACCACCGTCGGGTTCCGGGAGATCCACACGTTCGACTCCGCCGAGGAGATCTTCACCATCTTCCTG
Organism: Actinomycetota bacterium; assembly: GCA_005888295.1. Lineage (GTDB taxonomy): Bacteria > Actinomycetota > Acidimicrobiia > Acidimicrobiales > AC-9 > AC-9. The sequence goes on along the minus strand of VAWP01000058.1, from coordinate 23,194 downwards.
ATCCTGGCCGGCGTGGGGACGGCGGCCTACACCTTCAGCGTGCTCATCGACAGCTTCGTCGAGGGCCATTTCTCCGATCTGGTGACGAGGAGACGCATGGAACGACGGATCGACAACATCGAGGGCCACGTCATCCTCTGCGGGTGGGGCCGAGTCGGCCAGGCCATCGCCCACCACGTGACCGGTGCGGAGCGCGACATGGTCGTGGTGGACATGTCAGCGGAGCGGTTGCCGCCTGCGCCCGCCCTGACCGTGCGCGGCGACGCCACCGACGACGCCGTGCTCAGGACCGCCGGCATCGAGCGGGCCGGCGTGCTCGTCACCGCCCTCAGCGCCGATCCCGACAACCTCTACGTGACGCTCACGGCGCGCTCGCTGTGCCCCGAGCTGTTCATCGTGGCGAGGGCCTATGCCGACAGCTCGGTGGAGAAGCTCGTACAGGCCGGGGCCGACCGCGTGGTCAATCCCTCCAACATCGGCGGCGCCCGCATGGCCGCCTTCGCCCTCCAGCCCCACGTGGCCGAGTTCGTCGACGTGGTCATGCACGACGGCAGCCTCGAGTTCCGCCTCGAGGAAGTGCCCGTCCCCCGGGGATCGCAGCTCGACGGACGGACCCTGCGCGACGCCCGCATCCGGGACCGGACCGGCGCCCTGGTGCTGGCCATGAGGAACGAGACGGGCGAGTTCATGACCAACCCCGGTCCGGACGTGAAGATCCACGCCGGCCACATCCTCATCGCCATAGGCACCGGCAGCCAGCTGGAGGCTCTGACCCGTTCCATGCGCCCGTAAGGGGGCGCGACCTCACTTCTTGGTGGTGGACGTCGTCGTGCCACCCGCCTTGGAGACGACCCGGGTCGAGGTAGCCGTTCCCTTGGGCCCCTTCGCCGTCAGCAGGTAGGTGTGGGACTTGCCGTCGCACGCGAACGGCACCGAGGCGCTGCCGTTGGCCGGGTAGCTGGCGTAGATGCCACCTCCGTCGATGCTGATCGTCGCCGACGTGGCGTTCCTGGTCGTCCACGACAGGGTGATGGTCGTCGATGTCGTGCAGGTCACCTGGCTGGGACCCGAGAACGATGCGATGGCGGTCGCCGTGCTGGCCGACTGACCACCGGAGCCACCACCGGACCCCGACGAGCCTCCGCTCCCCGTACCACCCGAGCTTCCACCGCTGGTGGTCGAGCTCGACGTCGTGGTGCTGCTACCCCCGCCGCACGCCGCTGCCCCGAGGCTGAGGGCCACGAGCACGGTCAGGACTGCGTTGATTCCCCATTTGCGCATTTGGCCAGGATGCACCAACTGCGTGGCCGCGGCGCGGATGAGCGACCGTCAGATCCTGCGATAGCGGGCGACGGCCAGTGGCACGAAGACGACGAGGATGAGGCCGGTCCAGACGATCATCTGCCACAGCCAGTGGTAGATGGGCCCGCCCTGGGTGAGGGCCCGCACGGCATTGACGGTGACGCTGACGGGCTGGACGCGGGCGAAGCCCTGGAGCCAGCCGGGCATGGACGCGACCGGCACGAAGGCCGAGCTGGCGAAGACGAGCGGGAAGAGCGGGATGAACCCCGCCACCTGCGCCGTCTCGGGCTCCTTGACGACCATCCCGATGTAGGCGAAGACCCACGAGAAGGCGTACCCGAAGGCCAGGACGACGATCATGGCCACGAAGCTCGGCACGGCGCCGTTGTGGAACCGGAAGCCGACACCCGTGGCCACGATCACCATGAGGGCGAGCACGAAGACGTTGCGCGCCAGGTCGGCGAAGGTACGTCCGGCCAGCACGGCCGATCGGGCCATGGGCAGCGACCGGAACCGGTCGACGATGCCACCCCGCAGGTCCTCGGCCAGCCCCACGGCGGTCTGCGCGCCGCCGAAGAGCGTGGTCTGGACGAAGATCCCGGCCATCAGGTAGTCGACGTAGGTGCTGCCGGGCGTGTGGATGGCGCCCCCGAACACGTACCGGAACAGCAGCACGAACATCACGGGCTGGATGGTGGAGAACACCAGCAGCTGTGGCGTCCGGGCGACGCGCAACAGGTTGCGCCTGGCGATGGCGGCGATGTCGCCGACGGCCACGAGCGGCGTGATCGGCCGAGCCCGGCGGAGCGCGGGAGCGGTGGTGACGGTTGCCGTCATGTCGTCCCCCTACGTCCGCCCCCGGCGTCGTCCGCGGGCTGGGGCTCGTCACCGTCTGAGCCGTCGGCGCCCGCGCTGTGACCGGTGAGGGCCATGAACACGTCGTCCAGCGAGGGCCGGCGCAGGCTCAGGTCCTCCAGGGTGATGTCGCTCTCGTCCAGGCGGCGGGCGGCGGCCATCAGCGTGGCGGGGCCGCCTTTGGCCGGCAGCGTCAGGCGCCCGTACTCGGCATCGACCTGCGGCTTGCCGTCTCCCAGCTCGGCGATGGCCGCCAGGGCCTTGTCCAGATCGCCCGGGCTGGCCACCCGCAGCTCGACGACGTCGCCGCCCAGCTGGTCCTTCAGCTGGTCGGACGTACCTTCGGCGATCACCTTGCCGTAGTCGATCACGACGATCCGATGGGCGAGGCGGTCGGCCTCGTCCAGGTACTGCGTCGTCAGGAGGATCGTGGTGCCGTCGGCGACCAGGGTCTCGATGAACCCCCACATCTCGACCCGGCTCCTGGGGTCGAGACCGGTGGTCGGCTCGTCGAGGATGAGGACCGGCGGGTTGGCCACGAGGCTGGCGCCGAGGTCGAGGCGGCGCCGCATGCCGCCCGAGTAGGTCTTCACCTGGCGGTCGGCGGCACCGGTGAGCGAGAAGCGCTCCAGGACCTCGTCGGCCCGGCGGCGGACCTCGGGCCGGCCCAGGTGGTAGAGGCGTCCGACCAGCTCGAGGTTCTCGCGGCCGGTGAGGGTCTCGTCCACCGCCGCGTACTGGCCGGCGAGGCCGATGATGGGCCGGACGGCGTCGGCGTCACGGACGACGTCCAGGCCGGCGATGCGGGCGGAGCCCTCGTCGGGCAGGAGGAGCGTGGCGAGGATGCGGACCAGGGTCGTCTTGCCCGCCCCGTTGGGCCCCAGCAGGCCGAGCACCTTGGCCCGATCGGCCGCCAGGTCGACCCCGCAAAGTGCTTTGGTGGTGCCGAACGCCTTCTTGACGCCCGCGACCTCGATCATGGTGTCGGCCATCAGCCCTCTTGAAACGATCTGGTGCGAAACCGCCAATCTAGCAACCGGCCGCCCGCCCTCGATCGGCTGGCTGACCGCCAGATGGCCGAGCGCCATGTCGTGGCGGCGGTCGAGGCCGCATCGGCGCGTCGAGGAGTAATTTCGTCGACTGGTGGTGCATCGTGACCCGTCGGGATGATCCGTGAGCCGGCCCCGCCTGCTCGGGGTGTTCGCCCACCCTGACGACGAGGTCTTCTGCGTCGGCGGGACGTTCGCCAAGTACTCGGCCCAGGGATCCGAGGCGATCGTGGTCTGCGCCACTCGAGGTGAAGCGGGCCAGATCCGGGATGCGACAGCTGCCACCCGAGCGACCCTCGGTGCCGTGCGCGAGAAGGAGCTGCGCGCCGCGTGCGATTGCCTCGGCGTGAGCGACGTTCGGTTCCTCGACCACGTCGACGGCACCCTGCACGACATTCCGAGGATCGACCTGGTGGCTGAGGTGTCCGCCGTGATCGATGAGCTACGTCCAGACATCGTGTTCACCTTCGGTGCCGACGGCGCCTACGGTCATCCCGATCACATCACGATCAGCGAGGCGACGACCGAGGCGTTCGCCAGGCGATCCGAAGGCGCGCTCTACCACTCACACTTCCCCCGGAGCCGCTTGTTGCTGGTCGATCGGCTCGCCGAGTGGCTCGCCGGCCTGAGCGAGCGCTTCCATGGTCCGGGCGACTTCGCCGGTGCGTTCTCCCTCTTCGCACGGGAGACGACCGCGCTCGGATACGCCGACGACCACATCGAGGTGGCCTGGTTCCCCCCAGGTGCGTACATCATCGAACAGGGTGAGGCGGCGACGAGTCTCTACCTGATCCTCTCCGGCGAGGCTGACGTCCTCCAGGACCGCCTCGACGAACCCCGGGCGTTCCTGAGACGGATGGGTCCGGGAGAGTTCTTCGGCGAGCTGGCGCTCGCTCGCCGCACGATCCGCAGCGCCCACGTCGTTGCCGCCGACAGCGTGACCTGCCTCGTGTTCTCACCCGGCGCACCGGCGCCCTTCGCCGGACGGGGTCAGGCGTCCCAGCTCGGCCACCTGACCAGCGCGGACAAGGACGGTCGCCCGGAGGTCGTTGCCCCCGCCACGACTGTCATCGATGTCAACCAGTTCGTCGACAAGAAGCTGCAGGCGGTCGCCGCCCACCGCACCCAGTACCCGATCGAGCCTGCGATGTTCCCCGGCTGGATGGTGAAGGAGATGCTGGGCCACGAGCACTTCGTGCGCGTTCACCCTCCGGTGGAGTCCGAAGCAGAGCTCCTCACCTGAGCCGTAGCGGCCCTCGACGCGCGTGCGTTCAGATGAGCGCCGTGTCGTCGGGCTCGGGCACGATGCGGTTCTCGATGACGCCGATCCGCTCGATCTCGATCCTCACGACGTCGCCCGGCGCCAGGAGGGCGGGGGGCGTGCGCGCGAACCCGACGCCCGACGGGGTGCCCGTGGAGACGATCGTGCCCGGCTGCAGGGTGAAGGCGGCGGACAGATGGGCGATCTGGTCGTAGCAGTCGAAGACGAGATCGTCGGTCCTCGCCTCCTGTCGCAGCTCGCCGTTCACCCACGTCCGGAGACCCAGCGCGTGAGGGTCGCCGACCTCCTCGGGCGAGACCAGCCAGGGCCCGATCGGACCGTGGGTGTCGAAGGACTTGCCCATCGTCCACGTCGGTGAGGCCATCTGCCAGTCCCGCACGCTCACGTCGTCGACCACCACGAACCCGGCGATCACCTCGTTCGCGCGTTGGCGCGGCACGTGCCGGCACCGGCGACCGATCACGAACCCGAGCTCACCCTCGTAGTCGACGTGCGCAGGTGCCACGCGGGGAATGTGCACCTCATCCGTCGGTCCCGCGACGCACGACGACTGCTTGTTGAAGAAGACCGGCACGGTCGGCAGGGGCTGGCCCGTCTCGGACGCGTGCGAGCGGTAGTTGAGCCCGATGGCGAGGAACTCGGGTGGGCGGGCCACGGGCGCGTGGAGGCGGACGTCGGCCAGCGGGACGCGGGGCGCGCCGGACACGGCGGCGGCCGCCGCCTCCAGGCCGTCGGCCGCGAGCAGGGCGGCGACGTCGGTCGGGAAGCGATCGGCGCCGAGGTCGGCGATCTCCTCGTCGAGCACGACGCCGAGCCGGGTGACGCCTCCGTGGCTGAAGCGGGCGATCTTCATGTGCGGTTTCCGGCGAGACACTACGCTTCGCCGAGAGTCGGGGCTGACGGGGACAGCCGATCGGACGCTGGGACGTGAGTGGTACGCACTGGGGGCCACGGCATAGGGAACCGGGGGGGTCGGGAGCGGGCCGTCGAGGAGGCGGTCCGCGGTTACCTCGCGCGACGGCTTCGCCGCTTCGGGCCCGGGCTCGTGCTCGCCGGCGCCCTGGCGCTGGTCCTGGCCCTGGTGCCGCCGGGCGGAAGCGGGCGCGGGCGTCTGGTGGGCGCGGGCTCTTCCGGAACGGGACAGCCTGCCGGCGGTACCGGGGCGACCAGCGGCGCAGGCGGATCCGGGGTCGGGGGAAGTGGAAGTACCGGTTCCACTGGCGGGGCGGCGTCCCCGGCCGGCGTCGGCGGAGGGTCGGGGATCACGCCGGCGGCGGCGCCGGGCTCGGCCGGCACGGCCGTGAGCGGGGTGCACTGCGGGCCCGGGGTGCGCCAGGTCCCGTGGTCGGCCTACGCACCGTGGTGCGAGCCGGCCTACCACGGCAACAACGGCGGGGCGACGTCGGCCGGGGTGACCGGCAGCACCATCACCCTCACCTATCGCATCGCCGACTCGGGCGAGTCCAAGGCGGTGTTCGCCGCCGCCGGCCAGGCGGGCAACGCCACCGACCAGCAGTACGTCCAGGACATGCAGACCTACGTCGGGCTGCTCAACCGGCAGTACGAGCTCTACGGCCGGCACGTCGTCCTCAAGCCCTACCAGGGCCAGAGCGACTGGCTCCAGGAGGACCAGGGCCAGGACCTCAGCGGGGCGCAGGCCGACGCGGCCACGGCGCGTGACCTCGGCGGCTTCGCCGACGTGTCGATCTACTCGGCGACCGAGCCCTACGGCGCCGACCTGGCCACCGACCACGTCATCACGACCGGGACCGTGGCCCTGCCCCAGAGCTGGTACGCGGAGCGCGCCCCCTACGCCTACAACGCCAACGCCACCAACACCAGCTTCGCCGAGTACAGCTCCAACCTGATCTGCCAACGGGCCAGCGGCCTACCGGCGATCTTCGCCGGTGACGTCTCGATGAGGACCAGGCAGCGCGTCTTCGGGCTGATCGTTCCCGAGAACCCGTACTACTCGTCGGGCGCCGATCTCTTCGAGTCGCGCCTGCACCAGTGCGGGGCGTCGGTGGCCAAGCGCGTCGACTACGCCCTCAACATCGAGACCGCCACTCAGCAGGCGGCCTCGGCGATGGCCCAGATGAAGTCGGCCGGCGTGACCACCGTGCTGTGCGCCTGCGATCCGATCGCTCCCATCTTCAACACCCAGGCAGCCGACCAGCAGGGCTACCACCCGGAGTGGAGCGCCTTGTGGTGGGGCGATCCCATCGCACGACAGTACGCCCAGGATCAGTGGGCCCACGCCAGCGCCTCGGCCGGCGCATCGCCGAACGCCAAGGCCACCGAGGCCTACCGGGCGTTCAAGCTCGCCAATCCCTCGGGCGAGCCGGCCGAGATGTACTTCCCCATCCCCTACGAGTATCTGCTCTACGTGTTCAACGCCTTGCAGGCGGCGGGGCCCGACCTCACGCCGCAGACCTTCCAGCAGGGCATGTTCTCGCTGCCGCCCACCCCGGCGGGCCTCTTCGGGCCGTGGTCCTACGGGCCCGGCGCGTTCACCCCGAGGACCGCCTTCCAGGTGGGTTGGTGGGATCCGACCTACGTCAGCGCCTACGACAACAAGAAGGGGGGCTACCGCGACTGTGAGGGAGGGACCTTCTTCCCCGCCAACGACCCCACCGCCTACGGCCCGCCCCACACCCAGCTCCATTGCTTCGGACAGTGACAGGACGGTGACGATGACTGCTCGTCTCGAGCGCGATGCGACCGGTGCCGAACCCGACGCCCCCCTCGACGACGCCGAGGTCGCCCGTCTGGTTCGCCGCATGGCGGGCCGATGGGCCGGGCGCTACCTGGCCGTGGTGGCGGGGGCGATCGTCTTCGTCGTGGTCGTGAGCGTGGCCCCGAGCCGCAGCCCCGGCTCGCCCACGGGTGACCTGGGAGCCAACCCGACGTCGGCGACCGGCACCTACCGCAACGTCGGCAACGCCGCGCCGGCCGTCAGCTCGCCGGCGAGCTCGCCTCCGGCCGCGGCCCCCGCCGGCTCGGGCGCCCTCGCCCTGGCCACCGGCAGCGACAACGGGGCGGCCGGGCTCGGCGCGACCGGCCAGGCTGGTGCGGACAACGGCTCGACTGCGCTGTCGCCGACCGACACGGGCGCGCTGTCGGCGGGCTCCTCGCCGTCCTGCTCGCCGTCGACGTCACCGGGCCAGCCCTCCCAGCCGGGCCAACCCGCCCCCGGCCTGCCTGTGCCCGTGCCGCCCCTGCCGGTGCTGCCCGTCCCACTGCCCGGCCTGCCCGTCGCGCTGTCGTCGGTGATCCCCCTGATCCCGCCCAGTGCGCTACCACTCATGCTCCTGCCGGCCACCGGGCTCGACGCCGGCTGCCAGGCGGCGCCGGCCGGAGCCCTCCCCGGTAAGGCTCCGAGCGCTCCGAGCACCGCTCCCCCGCCGTCCGCGAGCACGCCGAGCACGGGCCGCCGCCCGTCGGTGCGCATCCCGTGAGCACGAGCCGTCGCGACGGCGTGCTGGCGGGGCTCGCCGAGCTGAGCACGGATCCCGAGGCCCGCCGGGCGGCCGAGTCCCGGGTGGGGCACTGGGCAGCCATCACCGCCGTGGTCGCCCTGGTGTGGACCCTCGCCTCGGCGCTGCTGCCCGGCGGCCTGCCCGTGGGTGTCGTGCTCCTCGGCCTGGTGCTGGGCGGGCTGAGCTCGTTGACGGCCATGGGCCTCGTGCTCGTGTACCGCTCCAGCCGGATCATCAACTTCGCCCAGGCCGAGATCGGAGGGCTGGCCGCCGCCGTCGCCATCGTGATGGTGGCGGGCTGGCGCCTGCCGTACTTCGCCGCCCTGCCCGTGGGCCTGGCGGCGGCCCTGCTCACCGGGGCCCTGATCGACGCCACCGTGGTGCGCAAGTTCTTCACCGCCCCCCGGCTCATCCTGACCGTGGCCACCATCGGCCTGGCCCAGGTGCTGGGCTCGGCCGAGATCGGCCTACCGACGGCGTTCGCCCACCTGCAGCCGCTCACGACGTTCAAGACGCCGTTCCGGTTCACCTTCCGGGTCGGGCCGCTGGTGTTCAGCGGCGACCACGTGGTGGCCATGTGCGTGGTGCCGGTGGCCCTGCTGGCGCTGGCCTGGTTCTTCTCCCGTTCCGACCTCGGCATCGCGGTGCGGGCGGCCGCCGACTCGAACGAGCGGGCCCTGTTGCTCGGCATCCCCGTGCGACGCCTGTCGCGCATCACGTGGGTGATGGCGGCGGGACTGTCGGGCCTCGGCGCAATGCTGTCGGCGCCGATCCTCGGTCCCAACCTGGGCGTCGTCGCCGGTCCCGAGTCGTTGCTGGCCCCGCTGGCCGCGGCGGTGATCGCCCGCATGGAGAGCCTCCCGGTGGCCGTGGGCGCCAGCCTCGGGATCGGGGTCTTCCAGCAGGCCGTGTTCTGGAGCTACCCCCGGTCGTCCACGGTCGACGTCGCCCTGTTCGCCATGGTGCTCGTCGCCCTGCTGGCCCAACGCCGGCGGGCCACCCGCACCGACGACTCGGGTCTCGGCGGCTACGTGGCCGTCAAGGAGGTCCGGGCCATCCCCGCCGTGCTGGCCCGACTGCCCGAGGTGCGCACCGCCCGCCTCGTCGGCTGGGCGGCCATCGCCCTGGTGGCCTTCGCCGTACCGCTCGTCCTCTCGCAGTCCAAGCTCACCCTGGCGACCTACATCGCCATCTACGGGATCATCGCCGTGTCCCTCGTGGTGCTGACCGGGTGGGCCGGGCAGATCAGCCTGGGCCAGTTCGCCTTTGCCGGTGTGGGGGCGGCGGCGACGGCCACGCTGTTGGTCCACGCCCACGCCGACCTCTTCGTCGCCCTGCTGGTCGCCGCCCTCGTGGGGGCAGGTGTGGCCGTGGCCGTCGGGATACCCGCGCTGCGCATACCGGGGCTCTTCCTGGCCGTGACCACGCTCGCGTTCGCCGTGCCCGTGTCGACGTACCTGTTGAACTCGGCCTACTTCCCTTCCCTCACGCCGGCCCAGCTGGCTCGGCCCCTGGTGCTGGCCCGCTTCGACCTCAACTCGACGCGGGTCTTCTACTACTTCTGTCTGGGGGCGTTGGTGGTGGCGTGTGTGCTGGCCCGCAACTTCCGGCGAAGCCGGGCGGGCCGGGTGGTCGTGGCCGTGCGCGACAACGCCCGGGGTGCCGCCGCGTTCTCCATCAACGGGGTGCGGGCCAAGCTCAGCGCCTTCGCCTTCTCGGGGGCGTTGGCCGGCGTGGCCGGTGGCCTGTACGTCATCGGCCTGCGGGGCGTGCCCTTCTCCGGATTCAACCCACTGGCCAGCCTGCAGGTGTTCACGATGGTGGTCATCGGGGGGTTGGGATCGCTGCCGGGCGCCCTGCTGGGCGCGATCTACGTCGAGGGTGTCCAGGCCTACCTGCGGGGCGGGGCCCAGCTGTTCGCCACCGGGACCGGGCTGCTCGGGCTGTTGATGCTGGCCCCCGGCGGGCTGGGCGAGGTCGTCTACGGACTGCGGGATCGCGCCCTGCGGGCCCTGGCTCGGGCCAAGGGCCTCTCGGTCCCCAGCCTGGCCGAGACGGCGGCCTTCGCCTCGGGCGACGAGGTCTCCGGCGAGGGCGTTTCTGGCGACGGTGAGGGGCGCATGGCGGCGGAAGGGTCGGAGATCGCCGCGGCGGCGCGCGGCGGCGAGGTCGACGAGCGCGGCTCCGGCGGTACCCTCGTCGCTCGGTCGGCCGGCGCGCCGGGCCAGCCGCCCGGGGCCGGGCTGCTCACCTGCACCGGTATCGACGCAGCCTACGGCCAGGTCCAGGTGCTGTTCGGGGTGGACCTGGCGGTGGCCGAGGGCGAGGTCCTGGCCCTGCTCGGCACCAACGGGGCGGGCAAGTCCACCATCCTGCGGGTGGCCGCCGGCCTGTTGCGACCGTCCTCGGGTCGCGTCTTCTTCGACGGTACCGACGTGACCAAGGCCGATCCGGTGGACCGGGTCAAGGCGGGACTGGTGTGCGTGCCCGGCGGGCGCGGGGTGTTCGCGTCGCTCACCGTGGCCGAGAACCTGCGCCTGGCCGGCTGGCTCACCCGCCGGGACCGGGCCTTCACCGAAGAGACGACCAGGCGAGTGCTGGAGCTGTTCCCGGTGCTCGGCGAGCGTCTGTCGGCGAGGGCCTCGTCGCTGTCGGGTGGCGAGCAGCAGATGCTGACCCTGGCCCAGGTGCTGTTCTGCCGGCCGCGGCTCATCATGATCGACGAGCTGTCGCTCGGGCTGGCTCCGAGCGTGGTGTCCAGCCTGCTCGACGTGGTGCGCGCCATCGCCGAGTCCGGCACCACCATCGTGCTGGTCGAGCAGTCGGTGAACCTGGCCACGTCGCTGGCCGAGCGCGCCGCGTTCATGGAGCGCGGTCAGGTGCGCTTCTCCGGCGCGACCGCCGAGCTCATCGAGCGGCCCGATCTGCTGCGTTCGGTGTTCCTGGGCCAGGGCTCCACTGGCGGCGTGACCGCCCGGCCCCGAGTCGAGGAGGAGATCGCCGGACCCGACGACGTGCCTGCGGCCACGCTGGAGCTGGCCGGCATGGCGAAGTCCTACGGCGGGGTGAGCGCCGTGTCAGGGGTGGACCTGACCCTGACCCAGGGCGAGATCCTGGGCATCATCGGCTCGAACGGAGCCGGCAAGACGACCCTGTTCGACCTGTGCTCGGGCTTCACGGTCGCCGACGCCGGGCACATCTACCTCGCCGGTGAGGACCTGAGCGAGCTGGATCCTGCCGGACGGGCCGAGCGCGGCCTCGGGCGCATGTTCCAGGACGCCCGGCTGTTCCCCTCGCTCACGGTCACCGAGACCCTCGCAGTGGCGCTGGAGCGCCACGTCGAGGTGCGCGAGCCGGTCGCCTGTGCCCTCCGGCTCGGGGCAGTCGCCGACTCCGAGGCGGCGGTGGCCGAGCGGGTCGACGAGCTGATCGAGTCCATGGGGCTCGGTCGCTACCGCGACGCCTTCGTGTCCGAGCTCTCCACCGGCACCCGGCGGGTGGTGGAGCTGGCGTGCGCGCTCGCCCACGAGCCGTCGGTCCTCTTGCTGGACGAGCCGTCGTCGGGCATCGCCCAGCGCGAGACGGAGGCCCTGGGCGACCTCCTCCTGCAGGTCCGGGAGCAGACCGGAGCCGCGTTCGTGATCATCGAGCACGACGTGCCCCTCGTGTCGTCCATCTCCGACCGCCTGCTGTGCATGCACCTCGGGGGGATCATCGCCGCGGGTGCACCGGGCGCCGTCCTGAGCGATCCTGGAGTGATCTCCTCCTATCTCGGCGAGAGCGCAGAATCGATCGCCCGCTCGGGTGCGTCGGCGGGCGGACGGGCCCGCGACCCCGGACGCCCGGCTCGTCCTCTGGCCGGGACCGGCACGGGTTGGCCGGGGAGTTGAGGCCAGCACCGCCGGCGCTGCCGCTCAACCGGGACATCCAGTTCACCTACGGGGTGCCCGACGAGGTGTCCCCGCTCGTCCGCCGCGTCGTCGCCCACAACCCCAATCCGTTCACCTTCACGGGCACCGGGACCCATCTGATCGGTGAGGACGAGGTCGCGGTCGTCGATCCGGGTCCCGACCTTGCCGATCACGTCGACGCGCTGATCGCCGCTATCGGTGGCGCGACGGTGAGCCACATCCTCGTCACGCACACCCACCGCGACCACTCGCCGGCGGCCCGTCTCCTCCAACAGCGCACGGGCGCCCCCACCTACGGCTGGGGTCCCCACCCCGCCGGCACGGTCTCGGACCGGCGGGTCGAGGAGGGAGGCGATACCGACTTCGTCCCGGATGTGACCGTCGGCCACGGCGACGTCGTACGCGGCAACGGATGGACGATCGAGTGCCTCCACACCCCCGGGCACATCTCGAACCACGTCTGTTACGCGCTCGTCGACGAGAACGGGCTGTTCACAGGCGACCACGTCATGGGCTGGTCGACGAGCGTCGTCTCGCCGCCCGAGGGCCGCATGGGCGACTACCTCCGCAGCCTGGAGCTCCTGCTGACGCGCGACGACGTGATCTACTGGCCAACGCACGGGCCGCCGGTGCGCGATCCCAAGACCCTGGTGCGGGCCTTCATCGCCCACCGGCACCACCGCGAGGATCAGATCCTCGACTGCCTGGCGGCGGACCGGACGACGATCGACACCATGGTCCCGGTCATCTACGCAGACGTCGCACCCGAGCTGCATCCCGCCGCGGCCCGGTCCACCTACGCCCACCTCCTGCACCTGGTCGAGACGGGTCTCGTGCGTTCCGACGGCGAGCCGTCGCCGAGCTCGCGTTACTGGCCGAGCTGACGATCCCTCGCCGCGATCTCCGACCACGGTGGCGTCGTGTACCACGGGGTGAGCCGCATCCACGCCGGTGGCGCCGGGCCGTCGATCACGAGCGCCTGTCCACCCTGGCCCTGGGCGACCGAGTCGACCGGCAGGCGTCGCTGCCGCCGGGAGGATGTGGTGACGCTGCGCCGGGGGACGCGGGTCCTCGGACGCCAGGGGTTCTTCGACACCGAGCGCACGGGTACGTCCGTCTCACCGGCCAGTGCGGAGACGAGCTCCAGCGTTCGCAGGTCGCCGATCCCCGGCAGGACCACCTTGGTCCCGAACAGCGACATGAACCCCTCGGCGGCGTGGCCCCACCGCACCCTCGCCTGGGAGAGATCCTGCAGGCAGGCGAGGGTGAGGAGACCCTGGCCCGCTCCGTCCGACACGATCCCGGCCAGATCGGGCAGGGGCGCCACATTGGCGACCTCGTCCAGGGCGAGCAGCACCGGCGGGTCCACCGCGTCTCCCTCGGCGACCCTCCGAGCGGCGTCGGCGTAGGTGGCGGCGCGGATCTCCTCGATCAGCCCCACGACGATGGGAGCGACCAGAGCCTGCTGGCGGCCGGGAGCGCAGACGTAGATGGTGTCGGCACTCGTCGGGAACGTGGTCGGGTCGAAGTTCGGCGAGCTGGCTTGGGCCAGCGCGGCCGGTGACCTGTAGGCAGCGAGGGCGCCGGCAGCCGTGGAGAAGATGCTGCTGCGCTCGCGCGCCTCGGTGGTGGCGATGCGCTCGAGCACGTCCCGGGCGAGCTCGGACTGGTTGGCCGCCAGGATCGTCGCGGCCATGTCGACGTCGGCGCGGTGCACGGCCCGGAACACGAACTCCATCCCGTGTCCAGCGAGCGCCGCCGCGTGCAGCAACGGGGCGAGGAGCGTCTCGGCCCGCTCGGCCCAGTGCGACATGTCCGCCATGCCTCCCGCCGGCCGGGTCGCCCCCAGGAGGGCGCGGGCCATGACGAGGGCGCCGTCCCACTGGAGCGAGCCCTGCACCGGAGACCAGTGCAGCGGCGTGAGCCACGGCGGCACCTCGGACCTTGGTCGACGTCGACACGACTCCCCCGTTGGCGGCCAGGATCGCCGGCACCACGATGGCGGTCGTCTTGCCCGACCGAGGCGGCCCCAGCACCAGCACCCCCGACCCCCTCGCCGCCAACGCCCATCCCCGCGCTCCCGCACCCAGGTAGATGCGGTTGCCGTGCTTCGCCATCTCGTGCAGCACACGAGCTTGCAGGTCGCCACCTGGACTCCGACCGTCCCGCGGTGGCTTCTCCCCTGCCGAGACCACGGCTCGGGATGCTATCCGAGCCCGCTATACCGGCCGGAGCGCGCCCTCGCCTGTGCCATGCTGGGCCCGCACGGTGGCCGTAGCTCAGTTGGTTAGAGCGCCAGGTTGTGGCCCTGGAGGTCGGGGGTTCAAGTCCCCTCGGTCACCCTCACTCGGGCGCCGCCGGTGCTAGGCCGTTCGTCGTTTGTGCCGGGGATGACGGGGATCGCCTGGCGGGACGAAGTCCCGCTTGCCAGTGCCCTCGACCAGGGCCCAGCCCTCGGCGGTCTTCAGCCGGTGGTCGAAGCGGCACAGTCGGTCCATCAGATCGAAAGCCGTGAAGTGGGTGTCGGCCCAGTCCAGGCGGTGGTCGTTCTCCAGGTAGATCTGCTCGACGCAGTCCTTGCGGGCACAGGAGGGATACAGCCACTGCAGGGCGCTGCGCTGGTGGGCGTTGGGACGCCGACCGAGGTGGGCCACCCCCACCACCTCGGTGGCCTTGGTCAAGATGGCGGCCACGAAGGGGTTGGCCGTCTCCAGCAGCTCATGGACGACCGACATGGCCACCGGCCCGTAGCCGGCCAGCTCGCAGGTCTCGCCCTCCCGGGGCGCCCCGGCCAGGAAGGCGTCCCAGTCGAGGCGCACGAGCATGGTGGCCGGCGCCCCCCGCCGGCGGCGACGCTTGCCCGAGGCCTCCGAGCCCGATGCCGGCGGGACAGGCTGGCCGCTCGAGGCCTCCACGGCCAGGGTGACGAGGGCGTCGAAGGCGTAGGCGTCGGGCGGCTCCCGACGGCCGGCCCGCCGGGCGGCGTGGAACAGCCGGTCGATGATGGGAGCCAGAGCGGCCATGACCTGGGCCCCGTCCTCGGGGTTGCCGTGGGCCCGCAGCTGCCACTCTCCTTCGGTGTCGGTCCAGGACCGCATGCTGCGTCGGGCCCTGATGTCGGCTCGTCGAGCCTCCCGGTCGACCTGGGCGGCCTTGACCCGACTGACCTCCTCGCGCAGCTCACCGAGGGAGGAGGTGGCGGCGAGGTCCACCAAGTGTTGCTCGGCCGCCGGATCGGCGGCGGCCGCACCGCTGATCAGCGACACCTGGGCCGGGGACAGCTCGCCGGCTTGGGCAGCAACTCTGAGCGCCGGCTGCTGGGCCAGGGCCTCGCCCGCCTCGATGGTCCCTCGCGCCGCGCCGAGCGTGGTCCCCGTGGCTCGGGCCAGCTCGTGGGCCGCCGAGCGTGCCCCCCGCCGGCGGGCGTCACCGGCCTTGGCTGCTCGCGCCGCGGCCAGGGCCTTGATGGTGGCCGCGCTGGACTCGATGGCGGCCGCCTCGGCCACCGCGGTGCGGGCGTCGGCCACCGACACCAAACCGGCGTCGAACCCCGCCGCGTAGCTCGCCATCGCCCGCCGCAGCTCACCCAGCCGCTTGCACATGCCCGCGCTCCACCGCGTCGACTACTGACCGAGGCCGGCGTTGGAGGAGCCGGCGAGCCTGTCCGGGGGGCCGAACGTGTGTTCGATGATAGCCCCAGGGCGCGGGACATGCAACACCGAACGTCGGACATTTTGCGAGAACTCACGCTCGCCTAAGCTCTGCCCACGACATGAACTCGATCCTGGTTCCGATTCGCTTTCTCCTGCAGGCGAGGGACGACATCCACCTCCTCGCCACGTCGAGCAGGCGCCTCGCCGAGACAGCTGACAAGCTGGTCGACTTCGAGGTGGACCTCCTCGAGCGCCTGGGTCGGCTCGACGACACGACCAGGGCGACGGTGGCGCGGCTCGAGACCATCGACCGCGCTGTCGAGCGGCTCAACGCATCGAGCGGCACCCTGGCGGCCGCGGTCGAGCCGCTGCAGGGGATCAGCGAGCGCATCGCCCGGATCGCGGAGCGCCTGCCGGGAGGTCGCTCCGAGGGCGTCACCCGCCGGCGGCAGCGCCGCGACCCGACCGACCTGGAGGAACCGGCGCCCTAGCTGCCCCACCGCTGCGACACCTTCCAGGATGTGCAAGCCCTGCCGGCTCGGGAGGCTCGGTCGCCGCCGCTAGCATCTCGGGAACGCGCCTCTAGCTCAATGGCAGAGCAACGGACTCTTAATCCGCAGGTTCTGGGTTCGAATCCCAGGGGGCGCACCTCACAGGCGCACGGAGCGCACCGAGGCCGTGCGCACCGAGGCCGCGACTCACCTCCCTTTGCGGCGAGGGGCCGACCTCCGCCGGAGCTCGACAATCTCAGCGAGCTGCTCGAGCTCGTCCGGGCTGTGCATGCGTAGGAGCATCTCCTGGGCGAGCAACGCCGCCAGGCGGCCATCCCGGTCACGGACGGTCCCGGTGTAGACGCCGAGTCCGCCGGCGGCGGCGCCGGGCTGCAAGTCGAGAAGCAGCCAGTCACACGGATCCACGTCACGGCGGAACC
>VAWP01000058.1:0-6550 GCA_005888295.1 Actinomycetota bacterium | reverse complement strand
CCGGCGGTCAGACCGCGCCAGGGCCTCGAACTCCCCCCCGGGGCGCTCGACCGCAAACGAAGCCAGCATCGAGAAGATCACCTCACCGTCCTGCACGGCCCGTACGTGCCGTGCCGAGAACGAGCCGCCGTCTCGGTCACGGTCGACGTGGAGGATCACAGCTCGGTCGGGCCGACCTCGCCGCAGGAAGTAACCGTGGATCGAGTGCGGCAAGCGGTCATCCGGAACCGTGAGACCCGCAGCACACAACGCCTGGGCCGCGACCTGCCCACCGAAGAGCCTGTGTCGGTCGAGCCCCACGTTGAAGCCCCGAAAAAGGTCGCGGTCGAGGACCTCGAGGTCGAGCAGGTCGGCCAGCGATCGAGGGACGGGGAGCTCGGGCATCCACGTGACCGTAGACGAGTCGCAAGCTACGTTGGGGCGACACCGAGGCCAAGTGCCTCCGTCGCCCGGCACAACGGACGATCCTCGGCGACGACGACCAGGTCATTCTCGTCTCCTGCCCGCTCGGGACCGGTGACTCGGAGGGGTTCGCTCGTGCCACTGGCCTCGATTTCGGCACGGTCGGTGCGTGCTCGCAATATGCTCTCAATCAGAGTCGGTGATCGGGGAAGATGAGCGACCGCCACATGTGAGCGACGGCAGACCCGTCCAGACCCAGGCCCTCCTTGGGTTGGCGGAAGTTGCGTCCGATGATGTCGACGAAGGGATCCAGCGAGACGGGAGCGTCAGGGTCGAAGGCGTAGAGATCATGAACGGTGACCATGCGCGCCTCCATGTACCAGGGATGCCGGCGGGCGTACTCGTAGGCCTCTTGGATATACGGCTCGGGCACGTAGTCCTTCCCGTAGATCTTGACGTACAGCTCGGGGTACGAGTAGCCGACTGACTCATCAGGAAAGAAGCGCAGCGCCTGGTGGTACCGGATCGCCCACGACACCTTGTCCGAGACGTAGGGCTCCACGAGCTGCGCACCCCACCAGCCATGGTCGACCTTCATCAACGATTGCCCAAGGTCGTGCAGGAGGCAGGCGAGGATCTGCTCCTCGGAGGACCCCTCCTTCAGGGCACCGGTCGCACTCTGCAGCAGGTGCCTGACCGTGGGCAGACTGGTCCGTAGCAGGAGGAAATCGACCAGCGTCGGACGCTCGGGCATCGGAGCCAGGGCCGACGGCTCTCGGCGACCGTCACCGAAGATTGCTCCGGTCCCTCGACGGGTCAACGGCGTCGACGACTGCAAGAACGTCGCCTGCTCCTCGAGGTAGCTGGGGCTATTCAGGAAATTCTGGTCGTTGAGGGACTCGATCAAGAAGAGCTCGAGAGCGTCGGCCTTGGCCTCGTCCGACATCGTCGCCACGGCGGACTCCCCACCGAGCACCTCGAAGAAGACATCACGGTCGATGGACATCAGTAGCCGCCCTCCTTTCTGGTCAGCCGGGGCGCTGGCCCCGACAGGTGTGCAGTAACTCGGTCATGAACCAGAGCGAAGGCTCCATGCAGGCGGCAGTGAGCGCCTCGTGGTCCTCCTCGGCAGACTCGGTCGCCCCGTCATCGGTCGGTCCCCATTCGCGGATGGCGTCCAGGGTGTCGCGCCACCAACGCGCCCATGGGCTCCCGCCACGCACCACCTCGGCGGTCGCTTGCTGGTCAATCTTGACCAGCCCGTTGTGCTCGAAAAGCTCCGAGAGCTTGCGTCCGAAAAATGGGTCGTAGCCGCGGGACGCGAACCATCCCCCACTCTGGTAGGCGCGTTGGTAACCGGCATACAGGGGATGAGAGGGGTCCACCGGTCCAGCCGTGCCCCAGTCGCCGTCCTCGTCGATGAGCCAGCCACCGGGGCGCAGGCACTCCACCATCCGGCCGATGACCTCCGCCTGCCTGCCGGCGAGCCAGAACAGCGTCAGCCGGGAGCAGACGAGATCGAACGATCCCGGGTCGAGCTCATCGAGGGCATCGTCGAGGATGTTGTGCCGGCGGACCTCGAGGTTGGGGGCATGAAGGCGGTCTAGGTACGTGAGGTCGATGTCGGTCGCCACCACGGTGCCGCCGGGCCCGACTTGCTCGGCCAACCAGGCGGCCATCGACCCTCGTCCGGCGCCGACCTCGAGGCACCGCCAACCGGGCTGCACCAGGTCACGTCGCTGACGGGATCCTGGATCGAAGATCTGCTCGAGCAGCTCGAGCCGCCCGCCCTCAAAGTCCTCTCGGCCTGTCGCGTCCAAGCGGTAACCCGGGTACGCCCCGAGCCCCGCACGGACCGAGGTGATGTCAACCTGCCGCATCCGGCCCCCCCTTCTCGCCTGACCGGCTTACCCCTGCAAACTTACGCCCTCGAGCCCAACCACGCCCCTCCCCCGACGGCACCGTCTGGTCACAACGGCAGGATCGGGCGATGTGGGCGGTATGCGAAGACTGGGCCATCGTTGTGGCGAGTGCTCGCCGGCCGGCCGACTTCATACAGGTTGCGCAGTCGAGACCCTCGGCCTCGTCGGCAGATACGACAACGACCACACCGACCGCGACCACGGCGTCGACGACCGCGGCGCAGGGCTCTCGAGCCACCGCCTACGACGGCGGGCGATGATATGGGCAGTCACTCAAGGACGACGGAGACGTCCCCGAAGCCGTTGCCTGTGCGTATGCCCCGAGCGACTGGACGTTCGATCAGGCCCCGGCGTTGTTGCGGGGCTGTCGTGACGCCTACGGGTCGCGCTGAGCCGGGAAGGTGGTCCGATCGCGGGTCCTGGTAGTGATGGGCTCGGGATTCCGGCGGCCGGGAAAATACCCGCCTGGGCTGAGGATCCAAGTCGGTCGCGAAGGCGGGAACGCCGATGTCCCCGGACGACCGTGGGACCGGGCGTCGTTTGCTCCCCGATCTTCTGCAGACCTCGAACCCGCGCTCGACAACCTCGGTCTGGCACCATTGTGCGATGGCGGTCAGCTTGGGTCACCACCTCAGCCCTACCCGTGTCGCATCAATCGCCATCGCGCTGGTCAGCACTGTGGTCATCGCATCTGGCTGTTCATCCTCCAACTCGGCGACGGGCTCGCCCAGCCCTGGCGTCATTGCGGTGGAAGGTCCCATGAGCGGCTCGCAGTCCTCGACCGGGATCGACATGTTCCAGGGGGCCCAGCTCGCGGCCGATCAGTTGAACGCGGCCGGAGGTGTCGCTGGGGTGAAGCTGCGAGCGGTGCGGGCCGATGACGCGGCGTCGGCCGCAACCGGGGTCACCACCGCCAAAGGCATGCTGGCCCAGCACGTCTTCGGCGTGTCCGATCTACCGGTCGGGCGGCGTCTCCATCGTCCGGCTCACGAGCGCTGGCACCACCCAGGGATTCGGCGTCACCACCCAACCAATGGACGTGCAGGTGGCGCCCGTCGAGGCGACCGAGATCACCCAGGTGCTCCATGCCACCAGGGTGGCCATGGTGTACGACACCTCGACCTACACGGCGGGAATCGCCGGACGGTTGCGGGACCTGCTGACCACCGCTGGTCATCCTCCGGTGGCCTTCCAGCCGATCACCGAAGGCCAGGGCGACTTCTCCGGCGTCATCTCGGCGGTGGCCGCCAGCCATCCCGACCTCGTCTACATCGCGGCCTACGGTGCCGACGCTGGCCAGATCGCTCGGCTGGCATCACAGAGCAACGTCGGAGGCGGCTGCTTGGTCGACCTCGCCGCCCAGGGTCCCGACTTCGTGGGAGCAGCCACGGTGCCCGTGGCGCAACGTTGTCTCAACAGCGGCGTCCCGCCGGCCCAGCAGTTCGCCGGGGCGAGCCAGTACGTGACCAACTACACCAGTGCATTTCACGCTACTCCCGGGACCTGGGGCACCTTCACCTACGACTCGATGAAGTTGCTTGCCCAGGCCGTGACGGAGGCCAGGGGCTGGAGCGAGGCGGCCGTCCAGTCCCGTCTCGACCACATCGTGAACTACCAGGGCATCACCGGCGCCATCACGATCGAGCCCAAGACCGGGAACCGCGCCAACAGCCCCGTCGTCATCCTCGACGTCAACGCATCCGGCAACTACCTCATCAACCGAGTGTGGGCCCAAACAGCGGGGTTTCCATTGCCGACAGTCACGTCGCCCTGAGGGTCGTCCGGAGAAGCCGCTCGTGGCCTTGGTCGGCCGCGCTTCAGATGACCAAGCCGGCGAGAACCTCCATCGCCTCGCGCCACTCCGCCAGATCCCGGCGCCACGGGGCGGCCACTATGTGCTGTACGCCCGCTTCCGAGTATGCCGCGCGCTCCTCGACTATCCGGTTCCGGTCCATGCCGAGGGGATCCCAGCCGGTGCGTAACGAGATGGTGAACTCCGGCTCTGGGCGCTCGGATCGCAGTCTGGCGACGACGGGCGCCGCCTCCTCGGGCGTGACGCCGATCAGCTGGAATCCCTCGCCTGTCCTGACAGCCCGGCGGTAGGCCGGCTCGCTGCCGCCGCCGACCCAGATGGGGATGCGACCGACCGGCTTGGGCAGGAGGCGGATGTCCGCGAAGGCCCGGAAGCGTCCGTCGAACGTCGCGGGGTCGTCGCTCCAGAGCACCTTGAAGATCTCCAGCGCCTCATCCAGGCGCCGTCCCCTCGTCACGAAGTCGGCCCCGAGCGCGGCGTACTCGGGCTCGGACCACCCCACCCCCACGGCGATTCGCAGCCGTCCTTTGGACAAGGCGTCCAGGCTGGCCAACTGGTTGGCCAGGGCCACCGGCTCGTGCATCGGCACCACCAGGACGCTGGTCCCCAGCCCCACGCGTTCGGTCACGGCGGCTGCGCACCCGAGGGTCAGGAGCGGGTCGTACAGGTACGGTGACGGGTACTTCTGCGCCGCCGGATGCACGACATGGTCGCTGACCCACACATCGGCGAACCCGAGCGTTTCGGCCTCGCGAGCGGCGGCAACGATGGCGTCCGGCCCGGCGACCCGACCGTACTGCGGCAAGTGGATTCCAACGTTCATGGCCGCGCAGGTTAAACGGCCGCGGCCACGA
The DNA here is from genome assembly GCA_005888295.1 of Actinomycetota bacterium. Classification (GTDB taxonomy): domain Bacteria; phylum Actinomycetota; class Acidimicrobiia; order Acidimicrobiales; family AC-9; genus AC-9. The sequence goes on along the minus strand of VAWP01000058.1, from coordinate 1,559 downwards.
CCGACGGCCAACCAGCGGAGCCGAGCGCAGCGCCGGTTGGACTTGTGACCAGCATGATCCCAACGGCCAGCAGGCCGATCAGATCCCGTTGAACAGACCCAGCACCATGGGTGCCGGAGCTCATGATCGGCTCCTTCGCTCAGAAGGAAGGTTGGAAGTTCGGACTGTCGAGCTTCCAGCAGCTCCCGACCTGGTGATCTGCGAGTGCGACGTGCTCGCGCACCGGGGCGGGTTTCTGCGACGAGGCATCGTCTCAGCGGGGATTCCCGGCGGCTCCGGCTATTTGTAACGGCTGAGGGCTTCAGCGGGTGCGGGCCTCGACGCGCTTGCCTGAAGCGAATGCTTGCTGGCCCTCGAAGAGGGACCGAGGGTCGCTCCCGAGCCTGATGAGGACTCGTCCCGTATCGAGCGCCTGGAGGCGGGAGAGCTCCCTGCCCATCCACAAGGCGCGCACTGTGCCCTGGATGGCGACGGGCGGCGCCTTGGCGATCTCGGTCGCTGCCCAGGCCACGGCGTCGTGAAGGCGCCCTGGCGCGACCACCTCCGAGACGAGACCGATCTGGTGGGCGCGCTGCGCACTCATCCGCTCACTCGCACCGAGCAGGGCCACACGCATTATCTCGCCGAAGGGCATCTTCTGGAGCATGTGAATCGACTCGAAGCACGCCGTCATGCCGAAGGTCACGTGAGGATCGAAGAACGTCGCATGCTCGACCGCGATGATGAAGTCGACTTCGCCCAGCATGTAGAAGGCTCCACCGCAGGCCATACCGTTGATGGCCGCTATGACCGGTTTCCACAGGTCGTTGGTCTTTGGGCCGATGTTCTCGCCCGGATCATCCATATGCCACGGTGTGGCCGACGCAGGCCCGGTCCCAGTTCCACTGGTTCCGTCGACGTCCTCGGCCGTATCCCAGCCCCCCATGACCTCGCTGCGGTCTATTCCGACGCAGAACGCCTTGTCGCCGGCACCCGTAAGCACCACGCAACGAACGTCATCGTTCCTGCGCAGGCTTCGCCAGACGTCCTTCAGCTCGCGTTGCATCAAGAAGTTGAATGCGTTGTGGACCTCCGGACGGTTGAGGGTGACCCATGCGACGCCCTCGAGCTCCTCGTAAAGGATCGTTTCGTAGTCAGGCACTTCGTGATCTTAGGGTACGGGTGCTCACCGTCCATCTCGATCGTGCCTTCCAGGCCCGAGCCGTCCAGTGATGACGGCATGCCGACCGACCAACCCCCCGGTCAACTCGTCCGGTCGATCCCTCGCTCTCGACCACCTTCCTGAACATCCTCCAGCCTCCGTCGCCGCGTGGAGGCCGATGGCCGTTCCCGGAGCGGTGGCGGCGAGGGGCGGGCCCAGAGTGAGTCGGGCTCTGCCGCCTGTGCGGTCGAGGATGCGGCCTTCGCCGCGCTGCCGTTGGCCGGGCGCGATCCGTCGCCGTGACCTCCGAGAAAGACGGCCCGGGCGATGTCGTCTCGTTCGAGGAGCTCCGTGGTGGCTCCCTCGAAGCGGATCTCGCCCTTTTCCATGAAGACCGAACGTTCACAGATCTGGGACG
>VAWP01000193.1:1380-1968 GCA_005888295.1 Actinomycetota bacterium | reverse complement strand
GACGATCCACTGGTCGGTCTGCATGTCGTGCGGCGACCGCAGGCCGATGCCCGAGGTGCTCGAGCGGGTGCGGGCGGGGGAGCCGGACCCGGCCTGTCTGGCTGCCGACGGCACCACCACCTGCGGCGGCATCCTCAAGTCGGCGACGATCAGCTTCGGCCAGAGCCTGGTGCCCGAGGACCTGGCCCGGGCCGAACGGGCCGCGTCGTCGTGCGACCTGCTACTGGCCGTGGGATCGACCCTCACGGTGTTCCCGGCGGCCGGCCTGGCCCCGCTCGCCCGCCAGGGCGGGGCCCGTCTCGTCATCATCAACGCCGAGCCGACGCCCTACGACGACGTCGCCGACGCGGTGCTCACCGACCCCATCGGCGAGGTGTTGCCCGCCATCGTGTAGACGTCACCACCGGCCCCGATGCACGACGTCCGAGACCGGGCGGCGCCCGCGTGCCAGCGAGGGCGACGGTTCGTCGGGGGCTGGGTAGCCCACGGCCACGGCTCCGATGGGCCGGTACCCGTCGGGTACCCCGAGGGTGTCGAGCAGTTCGGCCTCACCCCTGAAGATGCCGAGGAACGCCGCCCCGAGACCGG
>VAWP01000193.1:0-1339 GCA_005888295.1 Actinomycetota bacterium | reverse complement strand
TCGAGCCCGCTGCCCGCCTTGTCGGGCTCGGCGTAGCGGTCGAGGTAGGCCTGCCGGTGGGCGAGCGGGAGCACGACCACAGGGGCCCGCAGCAGGCCGGCCCGGCGGGTGCCCGCCCTCCAGTCGGGCGTGGTCGTCGTCCGCCAGAAGAGGTCGGTCTGGTCCGGGCCCTCCAGCACCACGAAGGCCCAGCCCTGGCTGAACCCGGCCGAGGGCGCCCGGATGGCTCGGGCCAGCATGGTGTCGACGACCTCTCGCGGGACGGGCCGGTCCTCGAAGCTGCGGACCATGCGCCGACGTCGGATGACCTGGTCGAGCTCCACGCCTGGCGACGCTACCGGGCGGGAATGTCGACTCCGCGGGTAGGGTTTACGCGTACGGAATCAACCGCTCGCAGGAGCGTGACAGACGTGCCCACTTTCAGAGAGCTTCTCGCCCAGGCCAAGTCGGCCATCCACGAGGTGGATGCGGCCGAGGCGGACAGCCGCCGCGGTGAGGCGCTGTTCCTCGACGTACGGGAGCCCGAGGAGTACGAGCAGGGCGCCGTCCCCGACGCCCTGCACATCCCCCGAGGCAACCTGGAGACCCAGGTCGAGGGCCGGGTCAGCGACCACGATCGCCCGATCGTCGTGTACTGCGCCAGCGGCGTCCGGTCGGCGTTCGCGGCGAAGACGCTGGGTGAGCTCGGCTACACGGACGTCGCCTCCATGACCGGCGGGTTCAACCGCTGGAAGGACGAGGGCCGGGACTGGCGCGCCCCCAGGACGCTGACGCCCGAGCAGCGCAACCGCTATCACCGCCACCTCCTCCTGCCCGAGGTCGGCGAGGCCGGCCAGCAGCGGCTGCTGGACGCCAAGGTCCTTCTCCTCGGTGCGGGGGGCCTCGGCTCGCCGGCCGCCCTGTACCTGGCCGCGGCGGGGGTGGGGACCCTCGGCATCATCGACATGGACGAGGTCGACGCGTCCAACCTCCAGCGTCAGGTCCTGCACAACCTCGACCGCGTCGGCGAGCGCAAGGTCGACTCGGCCAAGAAGACGCTGACCGCCATGAACCCCGATCTCGACGTCGTCACCTACGACGTGCGGCTCGGCGCCGACAACATCCTCGACATCATCGACGGCTACGACGTGATCGTCGACGGCACCGACAACTTCCCCACCCGGTACCTGGTGAACGACGCCTCGCTGGTCAAGCGGATCCCGGTCGTGCACGGTTCGATCTTCCGCTTCGAGGGCCAGGTCACGGTGTTCGATCCGTACAACGGGCCCTGCTACCGGTGCATGATCCCCGAGCCGCCGCCCGCCGAGCTGGCCCCGTCGTGCGCCGAGGCCGGGGTGTT
>VAWP01000036.1 GCA_005888295.1 Actinomycetota bacterium | reverse complement strand
CGGAACCGAGGACATGGACGATCATCGCACAGGGCGCAAATGCGGCAGCACGCCCGGCACCCGACACGACGCCCCCAAACCAGCTCGTCGACCCGACCGCCGCCAGGCCTACGGCAACGAGCAATAGAAGAGAACGGCGCCTCGCCGAGGAGCTCACCGCCGCAGGCGGGGCTGTGGAGGTGTAACACCGTGAGCCCTGCGGACGATGCTTACTCCGAGATGGCCGATCTCGGTGCGTCCTGGCCTCGTCACAGCGTCTTCGATCCACTCACCCTCGACGAGGGCACGGCCAGTCGCATCTTGGACGGTCTCGGCCAGGCCGACGTGCCTCCGGGCTACGTGGGCCTGGCCAAACTCTTGGGCGCAGCGTCGGCTCCGGGCAACGCCGGCTCCCAGCCGGGGCCTGCCGCCGCCACCGGCTCGACCGGTGGGTCCAACAGCGGCGGAGAGAGCAATGCCGGCTCCCATCCGGGCGGTGGCACGGGTAAGAGCCCGACCCACGGCCAGGCGCACGGCAAGCCGTGAAGGTCGCTCGATGGGCCTCGCCTGATCGAGCGGGCTAATGGACCGTTATGGCACCGACCGGGCCCGCCGATTGGTGCGATTCCCCATTAAGTCGAAGGCAGCTGTGGCACTCGGGCGGCGCGCTGACGGCAGGAACGCCCGACTTACGGCCGACGAAGACCCTCTTGCAGTCGCTCGGTTCCACATAGCGCCGAAACTGGATGCGTCGCTGGCGTGGCGCGGGGCCCATTTCGACAAAATGTGGAACCCGGACAACTGCGGGGGGAGCCTGGCAGCCCAGCGGGTCACCCGCCGTCAGCGGTCCAGTACCTGCACCGCCACCAGCTCCTCGAGGTAGCGGGTATCCCACCAGGAGAGCTGGAGCTGCTTGGCCCGGCGGAAGTACAGCTGGATGTCGTACTCGACGGTGAAGCCGACGCCGCCGAAGACCTGCTGGGCCATCGCGGTCACGTCGCGGAAGGTCTGACAGGCGAACAGCTTGGCCATGGGCGCCAGGCGCGCCGTCGACCGGCCCGTGGAACGCGCCCACGCCGCCTCCCACACGAGTGTCTCTGCACCGTCGACCCTGGTCACGGCGTCGGCCAGGTAGTGGGCGATGGCCTGGAACGCCCCCAGCGGCTTGTCGAACTGGAACCTGTCCTTGGCGTACTGGACCGTGATGTCCAGCGCGTAGCGGGCCCCGCCGACGGCCTGGGCGGCCAGCAGGATGATCCCGTCCCGCATGACCTGGTCCCACGTCGACCAGCCGGCACCAGGGCCACCGACGACGGCGTCACCGGGCACGCGGACACCGTCGAGGTGGACCTGGCACTGATGGTCCGACGCCACCGTGCGCTGGGGGCGGAGCGTCACACCGTCGGTGCCGGGGTCGACCAGCAGCAGCACCGAGCCCTCCGAGCCCGAGCGGGCCAGCACGAGCAGCCGGTCGGCGGCGCCGGCGTACTCGACGTGGCGCTTGGTTCCCGACAGTCGCCAACCCTCGCCGTCCGGCATCGCCGACAGCTGCACGCCGGCGGGCCCGAACCCCCGCCCGGGCTCGAGCCAGGCGGGCGTGACGACCGACTCTCCCGAGGCGATCGCAGGCAGCCACCGGTCGCGCTGTTCGTTCGTGCCGGCGAGCGCGATCGCTCCTCCGCTCATGACCGAGCTGACGAAGTGTGGTGACGGCGCCAGCGCCCGGCCCAGCTCCTCGTAGACGACGACGGCGTCGAGCATCGACATGCCCGAGCCGCCCCACCGCTCGGGCAGGGTCAGGCCGAGCAGGCCCGTCTCCGACAGCTGCGCCCACAGCTGCTCGGGGTAGCCCAGTGGATCATCCTCCATCTGGCGGACGACGTCGAGGGTGGCGTGCTTGGCACACACGCCGCGCACGGCGTCCCGGAGCAGGTCCTGCTCGGGGCTGAACTCCAGATCCATGTGCGGCTAGGCCTCCGGTCGGGCGGGTGGGCGGGACGAGATCTTCACGGGCGCCAGCGCTCGGCGCGCCGGGCCCACGGGTTGTCCTCGGGCGAGACTGGGATGGCGATGCGGGCCGAGCACTCCGTGCAGGTCTGCTCGGCGACCCGCAGGGCCACGTCGACCTCCGCCCACCCGCAGCCGGTGTGGTCCACCTCGACACCACGCACGACTCCCGACAGCACCATGGTGTCGCCAGGGAACACGGACCCCTTCATCCGGAACCGCATCCTGCCGAGGCGACCCCTCGGCCCCGTCCAGTCGGTCAGGTAGCGCTCGAACCACGCCGCCTGGTTGGGCGTGTTCAGGAAGATGTCCCGGGTGCCGTTGCGGTGCACGGCAAAGTCGTGGTCGTGGTGCATGGGCCGCCAGTCCCGGGTGGCCAGGGCGCCGAGCACGACGGTCGTGGCGGTCACGTCGTACGACAGTGGCGGCAGCTCCTGACCTTCCTTCACGTCGTCGAGCGTCAGCGCGGTCACGTCGTCGCCGTCCTCCGGTACCCGAAGCCGGTGTAGGACTCGACGCCCACCAGCTCGTCGCGCTGGTTGCGGTACTCCACGTCGATCACCCAGAACCGGCCCGTGCCCAGGCGAGTCGTCTTCTCCTCGCCCACCGACTGCAGGACCTGTCGGGTCGAGATCCGATCGCCCGGCCGCACTGGCTCGTAGAACGTGATGGTGTTGTCGCTCATCACCGCCTCCGGCAGGCCGAAGCGCTCCTTCAGATCGAAGTGGACCTGGAGCGGCTGGGCCACGCGCTCCCGCCCCGGCGCCCAGTGGTGGGGACGGAACCACACCGACAGCATCGTCGGGGGCGCCACCGGGCCGCCGGTGACGTCGGAGGCCACGTCGTCGTCCCAGAACAGGGGGTTGCCGTTCTCCACCGACGAGCAGCTCGTCCACACGTAGCCCCGCTCGACCGGGAACTCGCCGGCCTCCTCGTACTGCGTGCGCCCGATCATCTCGGCCACGTCGACCGGCAGGTCACTCAGGTCACTCAGGTCACTCACGCCACTCACGCCACGACTCCCGATGCCCGCAGGCGAGCGCAGTCGTCGGGCGACATCCCGACGCCTGCCAGCAGCTCGTCCGTATCGGTCTCGCCGGCGTCGCGGACACGGTACGAGCCCTCGGGCCGCTCCGAGCCCGCCAGCACCGGGGCCACCTGGAGGAACGTGCCGTGCTGCGGGTGCGTCGCCTTGACGAAGGCGCCCCGAGCAGAGAGCTGCGGATCCTCGACCACCTCGGGCACCGACAGGACAGGAGCGACGCAGGTGTCGGCTTCGGCCAGCTCGGCGACCCACTCGTCCCGATCGCGCGTCGCGAACACCGCCGCCAGGTCGGACCTGATGCGCTCCTGGACGGCGTCGTCGGTCTGCCGATCGACCCACTGCGGTAGCCCCAGGGCGCGGCACAGGTTGGACCAGAACCGCTCCTCGATCGCCGCCACCGCCAGCCACCCTCCGTCCGCCGCCCGGTAGGTGTCGTAGCACGCGTAGCGACCGGTGAGCAGCCCGTGGCCCGCGCCGGGGACGACGCCCGTGGCCAGGTACTCGTCGATCTGCAGAGCCATGAGCGCCACGACCCCGTCGGCCACGGACACGTCGAGGTAGGCGCCCTCCCCGGTGGCGCCCCGGCCGACGAGGGCGGCGAGGATGGCGATCACCGCCTGCATCCCGCCGCCGGCGCTGTCGGCGACGGTCGCGCCCGGGATCGGCGGCTTGCCGTCGGGCCCGCGCCCTGAGCAGTCGAGGAAGCCGCTCACAGCCAGGTAGTCGAGGTCGTGGCCGGCCCGCCCCGCATGCGGCCCGGACTGTCCGTAACCGGTCGTCGAGCAGTAGACGATGCGAGGGTTCCGCGCCCGCACGTCGTCGTAGCCGATGCCCAACCTCGCCGCCACACCGGGACGAAAGCTCTCGATGACGACGTCGGCGTGCTCGGCAAGGCGCATGAAGACGTCGGTGCCGCCCGCCGACTTGAGGTCGACCATCACTCGCTTCATCGCCCGGTGGGCGCTGTAGGCGAAGAACGGCGGAGTGATGTGCACACCGTCTCCGGCCGGGACGGGTCCGACCTTCACGACGGTGGCTCCGTAGTCGGCGAGCCAACGCGAGGCCCGCGCCGCGGGGCCGACGCTGGCCAGGTCGAGCACCGTGACACCGTCGAGCAACGAGCCGGCCACGCTCAGAAGTTCTTGGGAAGGCCGAGCTTGCGGCGGGCGATGATGTTCTTCTGGATCTCGGAGGCGCCGCCACCGATGGTGTCGATCACCGTGTAGCGGTAGGTGGACTCCGCCCTCCCCGCCATCGGCGCGTCCTCGGTCTTCACCCGCAGCTGGCTGCCGGGTCCCCCGATGTCCATCGAGGCGTTGGCCAGGCGCTTGGACAGCTCGGTGGCGAAGAGCTTGTACTCCGACGCCTCGGTCGTCGGAGGAGCGCCGCCCTTCATCGACTTGGCCACGAAGCGCAGCCCGAGCACACGCGCCACCTCGCAGTCGGTCGCCAACCTGGCGACGTCGTGGCGCACGACCGGGTCGTCTGCCAGGGGCTGGTCGTCACGGGTCTCGGTCGCCACGTACTCGCGCAGGACGTCCATCCGCTGCTCGATGGGCGAGAAGGTGAACATGGTGAACCGCTCGAGGTCCAACGCCTCGGAGATGTACTGGAACCCCCTGTTCACCTCGCCGACGACGTAGTCGTCGGAGACCCACACCTCGTCGAAGAACACGTCGTTGGTGCGCTCGTCCCCCATGGTCCAGATCGGGTTGATGGTGATGCCGGGCTGGTCGAGGGGGACGAGAAAGAGCGTGATCCCTCTGTGCTTGGGCGCGTCCGGGTCGGTGCGGGCGCCCACCCAGTACCACTCGGCGAAGTGGGCCGAGGTCGTCCAGGTCTTCTGACCGTTGAGGCGCCAGCCGTCGCCGTCCCGCGTGGCCCGCAGCTTCATCGACGCCGCGTCCGAGCCGGCATCGGGCTCGCTGTAGCCGACGGCGAACTCGACCTCGTTGCGCAGGATCTTGGGCAGGAACTCCCGCTTCAGCCTCTCACTGCCGTGGGCCAGGATCGTCTTGCCGATGATCCCGACGCCCTTGCCGATCTGGGGTCCGCCCCTCCGGGCCAGCGCCTCGTTGAGGAGGTACTCGTACACCCCGTCGCTCTCCTGGCCTCCCCACTCCTTGGGCCAGGTGATCCCGAGCCAGCCGCGGTCGCCCACCTTGCGCATGAACTCCCGCTTCTTCGGCGTGTCGACGATCTGGGCCATGTTCTCCCGCGTGACGTCGAACACCTCGGGATCGTCGTTCTCGTCGAGGAAGCGCTCGACCTCCTCCCGGAAGGCGACCTGCTCGGGCGAGAGCTCGAAGTCCATGTCCCTCCTGGACCACTCGAAATCTGACGTTCCATCAGTTTAGGACGCGGGGACGACGGCTGCGCCCACCCGCGCCCGGTGCCAGGCCGCATCCCCCCACGCCGCGGCCAGCGCCCAGCCCCGCTTCATCCACAGGTGGAGGTCGTGCTCCCACGTGTAGCCGATGGCGCCGTGGGTCTGGAGGGCGACCCTGCAGGCGAGCGTCGCTGCGTCGGAGGCGAAGGCCTTGGCCATGGAGACGTCGAGGGGGCGCTCGGGCACGGCGCGGGCCACCGAGTAGGCGGCCCGGTAGACGACCGGGCGGGCCAGCTCCAGCTGCAGGAGCGCGTCGGCGAGCATGTGCTTGACGGCCTGGAAGGCGCCGATGGGCTGGCCGAACTGCACGCGGTGGCGGGCGTGCTCGACGGCCATGGTGATGAGCTGCTGGGAGACGCCGAGGAGCTGGGCCGCCGTGGCCAGGGCGCCGCGGTCGAAGGCGTACTCGGCGGCCCACACCGCCCGCTCGCCGGTGGCCAGTCGCGTGGCCGCGCCCGGCTCCCACTCGACGGTCGCGAGGCGCCGGGCGCCATCGAGGGCGGGCTGGGCGACCAGGGTCACCTCGTCTCTCGGGACGGCGTGCAGCTCGTCACCCCGCTGGAGCAGCAGCAGGTCGGCGGATGCGGCGTGGTCCACGTAGGGGAGGGACGCGAGCCCGACGCCGAGCACGGCCCGCCCCGCCGACACCGCGCCCAACCACCGCTCTCGGAGGTCCTCCGACCCCACGTCCCGCAGCAGGGGTGCTCCCACCGCCGTGGTCGCGACGATGGGCTCCGGCAGGGCGGCCCGCCCCGACTCCTCGAGCACGAGGACGAGGACGAGCTCGTCCATCCCCAGTCCGCCGTGGTCCTCGGGAACGGTGAGCCCGGTGACCCCGAGCGTGGCCAGCTTCGCCCACCGCTCGGTCGACCATCCTGAGGCGCTGGCCCAGGCCGCCCGCACGTCGGCCGGCGTGCACTCCTTCTCGAGGAACTCCCGCACCGTCGTCCGAAAGAGCAGCTGGTCCTCGGTGAACGCGAACCGCATCACGTGCTCCGCGGCAACGAGAGAACCCGGTCGGCGACGACGTTGCGCTGGATCTCGTTCGTCCCGGCGTAGATCGGTCCGGCCAGGGCGAACAGGAAGCCGTCCAGCCACCGGCCGTCGTCCACCGCCCCTGGCGCACCCGCGACGAGCTCGCCCGCGGCCCCCAGCATGCGCAGCGCCGTCTCGTGCATGCGGAGGTCCATCTCCGACCACCACACCTTGTTGAGACTCGCCTCGGCCCCGATGGCACCGCCGTCGATGATGCGCGACACCGTCCAGTAGGTGTGCAGCCGGTAGGCCTCCGCGTCCATCCAGCCACGCACGACCTCGTCGCGCAGGTCCGGCTCGACGCCGCCGCCCACCCGCGCGTGCAGGTCGACGAGGCGCCTGGCGGTCTCGCTGTAGCGGGCCGGGCTGCGCAGGCTGAGGCCCCG
>VAWP01000057.1 GCA_005888295.1 Actinomycetota bacterium | reverse complement strand
CGATGTCGTCGAGCACGTCCTTCATCGCGCCACCACCTCCACGAGGTTCTCCAGCGAGGCCACGGAATGCCCTTCTACGAAATCGTCAACGTACGGCAACGCCGCGGCCATGCCCCGGGCCAGCGGGGCGTACCCCGGCGAGGCCTTGAGCGGGTTGACCCAGACCACGCGGTGCGCCACCCGCCCCAGCCTGGCCATCTCGCCCGCCAGCACCTGCGGGTCTCCTCGATCCCATCCGTCCGAGAGGATCGCCACCACCGCGCCCCGGGCGAGGCCGCGTACGCCCCATCGGTCGTTGAAGGCCCGGACGCCCGCACCGAGCCGCGTACCACCAGACCAGTCGACGACGGCCGTCGCCGCCTGGCGCAGGGCGGCGTCTGGATCGCGCGCCGAGAGCTGTCGGGTCAGGCGCGTCAGCCGCGTCCCGATGGCGAAGGCCTCGACACGCGATCCACCGGCGACAGCGGCGTGGAGGAATCGCAGCAGGGCCCGGGCGTAGGGCTCCATGGAACCGCTCACGTCGCACAGCAGGACCACCCGCCTCGGCCGTCGACCAGGCTCGAGGTGGGCACGGCGCACCGGCTCGCCACCCGCCCGCAGGGCGCTGCGAACGGTCCGGCGCAGATCGGGCCGCCCCCGGGCCCGGCGCGCCGGCTGCATGCGGCGGGAGCGACGCAGGGCGGTGCGCAGTCGGAGGTCGGTCATCAGCCGCCGGGCCTCGGCCAGCTCGGACGGAGAGCAGTCGGCGAAGTCCTTGTGCCGGAGCACTTCGGTGGGGCTGTAGCGAACGGTCACGGTCGGCCCCGGCGGCTCGGTGGCCGCCTCCGGCGGCGCGAGCTCGTCGTCGCCGGCGTCATCGGTCAGGAGCGTCAGAGGGACGACCTCGGGTCGCTCGGTGGGAGGTGGCCCCTCGCCCAACCAGAAGGCGGCAAAGGCGCGGTCGTAGACGGCCACGTCCTCGGGGCGGGAGACGAGCGTCGCCCGCCCAGCCCAGTAGACCGGCGACCTCCGGCGCACGCCCAGGGCCCCCAGGGCCTGGGCGAAGCCGACCACCGAGCCGACCGGCACGTCCAGGCCCGTCCCTCGCAGGACGTGCGCGAAGGCGACCGCCATGCGGTCCCCTTCGCCGTGGGTCGCGGTCATGGAGGCATCACGCGCCCCTGGTGACAGCGGCGCGCACCAGGTCGGCCACTCCGGCGGCGCGCACGCGCTCTGCGTCCTCGCGGTACTTGAGCACGCTGCCCAGCGTGAGCGTGACGGCATCCTCGTCGAGCTTCGACCGACCGAGGGCGGCGAGGGCCTGGGCCCAGTCGATGGTCTCGGCGACGCCCGGCGGCTTGTACAGCCCCATCTCACGAAGCTGCTCGACAGCTCCCGCCACCTGCTCGGCCAGCGCTTCGGCCACCCCTGGTGCCCGAAGCCTGACGATGGCGACCTCCCGCTCGAAGTCGGGATGCTCGACCCAGTGGTAGAGACACCGGCGCTTGAGCGCGTCGTGCACGTCGCGGGTCCGGTTGGAGGTGATGACCACCACCGGAGGCGTCTCGGCCCGGAACGTGCCGAGCTCGGGCACGGTCACGGCGTAGTCGGACAGGATCTCGAGCAGGAAGGCCTCGAACTCGTCGTCGGCCCGGTCGATCTCGTCGATCAGCAGCACCGGAGGGGGTCGGTCGACCAACCCGCCCGCGACCGATGCAGGAGCGATCGCCTGGAGCAACGGCCTGCGAACGAGAAAGCGCTCGGAGTACAGCTCGTCCTCCAGGTCCGGTCCGGGGGGCTCGCCTGCGGCGGCCCCTCGGACCTCGGCGGTGCGCAGGTGCAGGAGCTGGCGGGAGTAGTCCCACTCGTACACCGCCTGGGCCACATCGATCCCCTCGTAGCACTGGAGCCTGACCAGCTCGCCACCGGTCCAGCGCGACAGCACCTTGGCGACCTCGGTCTTGCCCACTCCGGCCTCGCCCTCGAGCAGGAGCGGGCGGCGCAGGACGACGGCCAGGTACACCGCCGTGGCCAGGCCCTCGTCGGCCAGGTACTCGTGGGCCGCCAGGGCCGTCCGGACGCCGTCAGGATCCATACCTACGCAATTCTCCCACCGGCCGCCGCGCTACCCGCTCGCCGGCGCATCTGTCGTGTTCCACATCCCGTCGAAAGCCGGCGCGCCGGGCGGCCGTCAGCGCATCGCTTTCGACCAGATGTGGAACCGGCGTCAGCTGGCCGCTTCCTCCAGGGCCCGACGGACGAGCACGGTGGCCAGGTGGCGGCGAAAGTCGGGGCTGGCGTTGAGATCGCCCGACGGTTCCGTCCCCTCGGCGGCGACCGCAGCGGCGTCGCCGATGGACGCGCCCGCCGCCAGGGCCGCCTCCGTGGCCGAGGCACGCAGCGGGGTCGATCCCATGTTGACCAGGGCCACGCCCGTGGTCCCGTTGCGCACGGCGGCCGCGCCCACGATGGTGGCCTTGGGGACCCGGATCTCGGTGAGCAGCTCGTCGGGACCGAGCGCCGTCTGCAGGAAGCCCTCGAAGAACGACCGGGCCTCGATGGTCCGCTCGCCCCCCGGGCCCCGGGCGACGAGGGTGCCGCCGAGGGCGAGGACCACGGCAGGCAGGTCCGAAGCCGGATCACCATGGGCGAGCGACCCACCGATCGTGCCCCGGTGGCGAACCTGAGGGTCTCCCACCTGGCCCGCCACGTGGGCGAGGATCGGCACCTGCGCCGCCAGCAGCTCGGAGGTCTCCAGGTCCCGGTGCCGGGTGAGAGCACCGATGGCGACATGGTCGCCGGCGTCGCGCACGTACGAGAGATCGTGCAGGCGGCCCACGTCGACAAGCACCGACGGCACGGCGAGGCGCAGCTTCATGAGCGGCAGCAGGGAATGCCCTCCGGCGAGCAGCTTGGCCTCGTCGCCGTGCGTGGCGAGCAGGCCGAGGGCCTCGTCGACCGACGACACCCGCTGATAGTCGAACGCAACCGGGATCATTGTCGTCCTTCCTGTCCGATGCCGCGGATCGCGTGCCAGACCCGTTCCGGCGTGGCGGGCATGTCGAGATCCCGCACGCCGAAGGGTGCCAGGGCGTCGATCACGGCGTTCATGACCGCGGGCGTGGCGGCGATGGTGCCGGTCTCGCCGACGCCCTTCACACCCATCGGGTTGGTCGGACTGGGCGTGACGGTCCGACCGACCTCGATGCTCGGCACCTCCGCCGCCGAGGGCACCAGGTAGTCGGTGAGCGTGGTGGTGAGCAGGTTGCCGTCCTGGTCGTAGACGGCCTCTTCCCAGAGGGCCTGGGCGACACCCTGGACGATGCCACCGTGCACCTGGCCCTCGACGATCAGCGGGTTGACCTGCTCGCCGCAGTCGTCCACCGCCACGTAGCGGACCAGGTCGACCCTTCCGGTCTCCTCGTCGACCTCGACCACGGCCACGTGGGTGCCGAAGGGAAAGGTGAAGTTGGGCGGGTCCCAGGTGACGCTGGCCTCGAGCGTGGGCTCCAGGCCGTCGGGGAGGTTGTGGGCCGTGAAGGCCTCGAAGGCGATCGTCGCCAGCGCCATGGAGCGCTCGGGCGAGCCGCGAACCGCGAAGGTGCCGCCCGACAGCTCGAGGTCCTCCTCTGCCACCTCGAGCTGGTGGGCGGCGATAGTGCGGGCCTTGGTGAGGACCCGCTCGGCCGCGAGGAAGACCGCCGTGCCCCCCACGCTCACGGACCGGGACCCGTAGGTGTCCATGCCGTGCGGCGCCACCGCGGTGTCGGAATGCAGCACCTCCACCTCGTCGGGGCTGATCCCGAGCTTGTCGGCCACGATCATCGACCAGCTCGTCACGTGCCCCTGGCCGTGGGGCGAGGTGCCCGTCACGACCTGAGCTGTGCCGGTCGGCAGGATCCGGACCGTCGCCGCCTCCCACCCGCCGGCGGAGTAGTTGAGCGACGCGAGGACCCGACTCGGGGCGAGGCCGCACATCTCCACGTACGACGACAGCCCCACGCCGAGGTGACGGGTCGAGCCCCGAGCCCGACGGGCGCGCTGCTCGGCTCGCAGATCGTCGTAGCCGGCCAGATCGAGGGCCTTGCCGAGCGACCCCTCGTAGTCACCGCTGTCGAAGACCAGCCCCGGCGCCGACGAGTAGGGGAAGGCCTCACGAGGGATGAAGTTGCGCCGGCGGATCTCGGCCGGGTCGACGCCGACCTTGCCGGCGAGGGCGTCGATGGCGCGCTCGATGGCGTAGGTCGCTTCGGGCCGGCCCGCGCCGCGGTAGGCGTCAGTTGGCGTCTTCGTCGTGAACACGCCGGTGCAGACGAACGAGTACGCCGGCACGTCGTAGGCGCCGTGGTAGAGGAAAGCACCCAGCAGGGGGATGCCGGGAGTCACGAGCTGGAGGTACGCCCCCATGTCGGCAAGCAGCCGAACCCGCACGGCGCGGATCTTCCCGTCGCCGTCGGCGGCCAGCTCGATGTGCTGGATCTGTCCCCGGCCCTGGATCGTCGCCTGGGCATTCTCGGTCCGGTCCTCGTTCCACCGCACCGGCCTCTTGAGCCGGCGGGCCAGAGCGGCACAGAGGAGCTCCTCGGCGTAGACGTTCAGCTTGGAGCCGAACCCTCCGCCGACCGCGGGGGCGACCACCCGCAGCTTCGTCTCGGCCACGCCGAGGCTGAGGCCCAGCATCACCTTGAGGATGTGCGGGATCTGGGTGGCCGAGTACACGGTGTACTCGTCGCCGAACGGCTGGGGCACCACGCAGACACCGCGGGGCTCCATGGCTTCCGGGATGAGCCGCTGCTGGACGTAGCGCTCGCTCACGGTGTGCACGGCCTCGGCGAAGGCCCGCTCCACAGCCTCTGGTTCGGGGGTCAGCTCCCAGGTGTAGGCCGTG
Organism: Actinomycetota bacterium; assembly: GCA_005888295.1. Lineage (GTDB taxonomy): Bacteria > Actinomycetota > Acidimicrobiia > Acidimicrobiales > AC-9 > AC-9. The sequence continues at coordinate 24,718 of VAWP01000057.1, read as the reverse complement.
TTGGTCGACAGCTCGGGGTGGACCAGCGCCCGGTCGGCGACGGCGTCCTCGAGGTCGACCACGGCCGGGAGGACGTCATAGTCCACCGCCACGAGAGCGGCGGCGTCCTCGGCCACGTAGGCCGACTCGGCGACCACGGCGGCCACGGCGTCCCCCGCGTAGCGGGCGTGCTCGACGGCCAACGGCAGGTGGGCCGGATTGAGCATCTCCGGCGTGACCGGCCAGGCGCAGGGCAGGGGCTGGGCCCACTCGTCGCGGAGATCCGCGCCACTGAAAGCGGCCACGACCCCCGGCAGGGCCATGGCGGCCGATGTGTCGACCGAGCGGATGCGGGCGTTGGCGTGGGGACTGCGCACCAGCCCGACGTGCAGGGCGCCCGGCACGACGAGGTCGTCGACGAATCGAGCCTCGCCCGACAACAGCCCCGGGTCTTCCCGGCGGGTCATCGGGGTCCCGACGACCCCAGCCACGCCGGCATCGGCGACGGTCATACCAGTGCCTCCCGATCGCCGGCGGCCGCGAGCACCGCCTTGACGATGTTGTGGTAGCCCGTGCAGCGGCACAGGTTGCCCTCGAGGCCCTCCCGCACCTCGGCCTCGGTGAGATCGGCGTGCTCCTTCAGCAGCGAGGCGGCGGCCATGACCATGCCAGGAGTGCAGTAGCCGCACTGGAGGGCGTGGTGCTCCCGGAACGCTTCCTGGATGGGATGCATGGCGCCGTCCTGGGCCATGCCCTCGATGGTGGTGATCTCGGTCCCGTCGGCCTGGACGGCGAGCACCGTGCACGACTTGATCGACTCGCCGTCCATGAGCACGGTGCACGCGCCACACGACGAGGTGTCGCAACCGACGTTGGTGCCGGTGAGGCCCACGACCTCACGGAGGTAGTGCACCAGCAGGAGGCGGGGTTCGACCTCGTGCTCCTGGCTCGCTCCGTTGACGCTGAGGCGAACTCTCACGACAACCCCCTTCTCTCGACCCAGGGTGCGCGCTCATCATGGCGCGGTCGGGACCGCGACGGCCACAGACGGGGCCCCGGGGAGCCGGCTCTGCTACTGGCGGCTCTGCCACCCCCGGGCGGGCCCCAATCCCCGCCGTCGGCCGTCAGCGGGCGGCGGCGATCGCCTGCCAGACCCGCTCGGGGGTGGCAGGCATGTCGACGTGGCGCACGCCGAGGTGCGAGAGGGCGTCGACCACCGCGTTCTGCACCGCCGGGGTCGAGCCGATCGTGCCCGACTCGCCGATGCCCTTGGCGCCCAGCTCGTTGACGGGCGTCGGTGTCTCCATCGACGTCGTCTCGAAGCTGGGGACCTCGGCTGCCGAGACGAAGGTGTAGTCGGCCAGGTTGGCGGTGAGGGGATTGCCGTCGTCGTCGTAGGCGACCTGCTCCAACAGCGCCTGGGCCGCACCCTGGGCCAGCCCGCCCTGGATCTGGCCCTCGGCGACGAGGGGGTTGAGGATGCGTCCGGCGTCGTCGACCGCCACCAGGCGCTCGATGGTCACCTTGCCCGTCTCGGTGTCCACCTCCACCACGGCGACGTGACACCCGAAGGGGAACGTCGCCCCGGGCGGGGTGAAGTCGGTCTCGGCCGAGAGCCCGCCGGGCTCCGAGCTCGCCTCCCGGGCCAGCTCCCCCCAGGACTTGGCTACGGCCGGGGTGCCGGCCACATGGAAGCGCTGGCCCACCTTGTCCAGCACCACGTCGGCCGGGTCGGCCTCGAGGAGCTTGGCCGCCAGCTGACGGGCCTTGTCGACGACCTGCCCCGCAGCCTGATGGGCGGCCACCCCGCCGACCTGCAGCGACCGGGAGCCGAAGGTCCCCACGCCGCGGGGCACGACGTCGGTGTCGCCGTGCACCACCTCGATGGAATCGATCGGAATGCCAAGAGCGTCACTGACGAGCATGGCCCAGGACGTGACGTGGCCCTGCCCGTGCGGGGAGGTGCCCGTTCGCACCACCGCGGTGCCGTTCTCGCGGACCTCGACGGCGGCGAACTCGCTGCCCGGTACGCCGTTGGTGATCTCCACGTAGGCCGACAGGCCGATCCCGAGCTGTCGGACCTCGCCGGCCTCTCGCCGCCGCGCCTGCTCCTTGCGCAGGTCGGCGTAGCCGGACGCCTCCAGGGCCAGCTCGAGGGCGCGGCCGTAGTCGCCGACGTCGTAGGTGGTCCCCAGTGGCGTAGTGAATGGGAACGCGTCCGGCGGCACCAGGTTGCGGCGGCGAACCTCGGCCGGGTCCATCCCGATCTCGGCGGCGAACAGGTCGACGGCCCGCTCGATGGCGGCGGTCGCCTCGGGCCGGCCCGCGCCGCGGTAGGACACGACGGGCGTGGTGTTGGTGACGACGGAGCGGCTGTTGAAGTCGACCTTGGGGATCCGGTAGGTGCCCGATGCCATGGTCCTGGTCATGAACGACAGCAGGGCGCCGACGCGTGGGTACGCGCCCGAGTCCTGCAGCACCGTCAGGCGGTACGCACCGATCGTGCCGTCCCTCGAGCCCCCGATCTCGATGTCCTGGAGCTGGGCCCGGCCGTGACCCAGGGCGACCATGCTCTCCGAGCGGGTCTCGGTCCACTTGAGCGGGCGGCCGACCCGTCGGGCCAGCCAGGCGATGAGCAGCTCGTCGGGATACCCGCCGATCTTGGCTCCGAACCCACCACCGACGTCGGGGCTGATGACGTGGACCTCGTCCTCGAAGAGGCCGTAGGCCTTGGCCAGCGCGTCCCGCACCGAATGCGGAGCCTGTGTCGACGACCACTGGGTGAGGCGGCCGTCGTCCTCCCATCGCGCCGCCACGGCCCGCACCTCGAGCGGACAGGGCGCCACCCGCTGGTTGTTGACACGCCGTCTGACGACCACCTCACAGCCGTCGAATAGCGACTCGTCCCTGCCGAACTGGAGCTCGAAGGACACGTTCGTCCCTGCCTCGGGGTGCAGGACGATCGAGCCCTCGAGCGCTCCTTCGGTGTCCACGAGGACCGGGAGCGGTTCGTAGTCGATGAAGATCAGCTCCGCGGCGTCGGCACCCTCGGCCTGGGTCTCGGAGACGATGGCGACCACGGGCTCGCCCACGTAGCGGACCACGTCGGTCGCCAGCCAGGGCTGGGGCATCTTCTCGTTGAGCATCGGCATCTCGAGCGGCAGCGGGTCCAGCTCGATGTCGGCGGCTGTGACCACGGCCAGGACCCCCGGCGCGCTCCGCGCCTCGTCGATGTCGACGGAGCGGATGCGGGCATGGGCGGACGTCGACCGCACGTAGGTCACGCGGGCCGCCCCGTCGATCTTCAGGTCGTCGACATAGGTGCCCCCGCTGGTGAGGAACTTGGGGTCCTCCTTGCGGACGACGCGGTTGCCGAGAATGCTCACGCCTTGCCTCCTGACCCAGACCCAGCGACGAGGGTGAGGCTCAGGCTAGCGCCGCGGCCGTCAGCGCCAGAACGCCAGCTGGTCCAGGAAGCGGCCCAACAGGCTCTGGTGAGCGGCCCCGGCCTGACCCCGCTGGCTCGCCGGCGGGGTACCCGCGGCCGGCTTGGCTGCGGGGGGCTTGGCTGCGGGGGGCTTGGACGCCGGCGGTTTGGCTGCGGGGGGCTTGTTGGCGGCCGCGTTCCTGGCCAGGTCCCCGGGCAGGATGGCGTAGGCCTGCTCGCCCGGCTTCACCAGCCCGTAGTCCTTGCGTGCCAGGCGCTCGATCTCGGCGTCGCTGTTGAGCCTGCCGATCTGATCCGTCAGCTGCCGGTTCTGGGTGTTGAGGGTCTGGAGCTGGTGGGCGGCGCTGTTCATGTTGGTGCGCTCCCGGAGGTAGGAACGGGTCGGGAACACGACGAGCACCAGCAGGGCCAGGGTGGCGCCGGCGGCGACGAGCAGCACGACCGTGCGGCGCGTCACCCGTCCCCCGGTGCGCCGGACAAGGCCGAGCGGCCCCGGTACTCGGCCGTCTCGCCGAGCTCGTCCTCGATGCGCAGCAGCTGGTTGTACTTCGCCACCCGGTCCGAGCGGGCGGGCGCCCCGGCCTTGATCAGCCCACAGTTGGTGGCCACCGCCAGGTCGGCGATGGTGGCGTCCTCGGTCTCACCCGAGCGGTGTGACATCACCATCGAGTAGCCGTTCACGGCGGCCAGCTCCATCGTCTCGAGCATCTCGGTGAGCGTGCCGATCTGGTTGGGCTTGATGAGGATGGAGTTTGCGACGCCCGAGCCCACGCCCCGCCTCAGGCGCTCGATGTTGGTGACGAAGACGTCGTCGCCGACGAGCTGGACGCGTCGACCGAGCGCAGCGGTGAGCGCGGCCCAGCCGTCCCAGTCCTCCTCGGCCAGGCCGTCCTCGATCGACACGATCGGGTAGCGATCGCACAGCTCCTGCCAGTAGACCACCAGCTCGTCGGCCGAGAGCTTGCGGCCCTCGCCGGCCAGGTGGTACTGGCCGTCCCGGTAGAACTCGGTGGCGGCTGGGTCGATGGCGATCGCCACGTCGTCACCGGGGACGAGCCCGGCATCCTCGATCGCACGAACGAGGTCCCTGACGGCGTCCTCGTTGGACGCAAGGTTTGGCGCGAAGCCACCCTCGTCACCGACCGTCGTCGACTCGCCCTCGGACCGCAGGTAGCGGCCGAGGGCGTGGTACGTCTCGGAACCCCAGCGCAGCGCCTCGGAGAACGAGACTGCGCCGACCGGCACGATCATGAACTCCTGCAGGTCGATGTTGTTGTCCGCGTGGGCGCCGCCGTTGAGCACGTTCAGCATCGGCACGGGCAGCACGTGTGCGTTGGCCCCGCCCAGGTAGCGGTAGAGCGGGAGGCCGACCTCGGCAGCGGCCGCCCGTGCGACTGCCATGGAGACACCGAGCAGGGCGTTGGCCCCGAGCCGGGACTTGGAGTCGGTACCGTCGAGGTCGACGAGAGTGGTGTCGACGGCCCGCTGGTCGGTGCCGTCGAGGCCGGTGACGGCGTCCTTGATCTCGCCTCCGACGCTGTCCACCGCCCCGAGGACGCCCTTGCCGCCGTAGCGGCTGCCGCCGTCCCGCCTCTCGGTCGCCTCGAACGTCCCCGTCGACGCGCCCGACGGGACGATCGCCCGTCCCGCCGCTCCCGAGGCGAGCTGGACCTCGACCTCGACCGTCGGATTGCCGCGGGAGTCGAGGACCTCTCGCCCCGCCAGGTGCTGGATGCGGCTCACGCCAGTGTGGCTCCTGTGGTTGTTGTTGACGAAGTTACCTCGTGTGGAGGCCAGATCGGGGGCGATTCGGGGTCATTCGGGCGGCTCGACCTCGCTGAACGCGTCGCGGAAGCGGATGGTGGCCCGCCGCAGGTCCGCCTCCGGGTCGAGCCCGAGGTGGCGGGCGATGCCGACCACGGCGAAGAGGAGGTCGCCCAAGTGCTCCTCGTCAGAGGCGGTCTCGTCGCCCAGGGCGTCGAGCTGCCCCTCGGCAGCGAGGCGGGCGGCGTCACCGGACGGCCAATCGACGCCGAGCGCCGCCGCCTTGCGCTGGACCTTGTGGGCGTGGAGCAGGGACGGCAGGGCTCCCGGGATCCCGTCCATCACGCTCTGGCGACCTTTCTCGCGCTTTTTGATCTGCTCCCAGTTCGCCATCACCGCGTCGGGCGTCTCCGCCTCCACCGTCCCGAAGACGTGGGGGTGACGGTGCACGAGCTTGTCGTGCACCCCCCGGGCCACGTCGGCCAGGCCGAACTGGCCCGCCTCGGCAGCCAGAACGCTGTGGAAGTACACCTGGAACAACAGGTCGCCGAGCTCCTCCTCGAGGTGGTGGTACGCCGCCCCCCGGCCCGGTCCGAGCGCCTCGATCGCCTCCAGTACCTCGTAGGTCTCCTCCAGCAGGTGGCGGGTGAGTGAGGAGTGCGTCTGCTGGCGGTCCCAGGGGCAGCGCTGCCGCAGCGTCCGCACCAGCTCCTCCAGGCGGACCAGGTCGGCGGCCACGGGCTCGGCCAGCGTGGGTACGAAGAGCGTCGTGAGGTGGTCGACCTCGACCGACCGGTCGAGGTCGCCCCAGTCGACCTCGGAGACGGCCTCGTTCGGTAGCCCCAGCCGTTGCAGCACGGTGACGGGCGCATCGGGAGGATGCTCGACGGCGAGCTTGATGTCGGACACGATCTGGCGGCTCCAGCACTGGCCCACCAGCAACGGTCCCCGTTCCCCCGCGGCCTGGACCGCGAACGACGGTCCGTCGACGAGGCGCACGCTCGAGTCGAGCGGATCGATCCCGAGACGGTCCCACACCAGGTCGAGGAAGGAGAGGCTCGGCACGACCTCGACCTCGACCCGATCGTCGGCCCGCAACAGCTCGACCGTGCGCTCGGACACCAGCGGCGAGCCCGGCACGGCGTAGAGCACCTCCCCGTTGGCCGCCGCCGCCTCGACGAGCGCGTCCACGATCGCGGCGTACACCTCGTCGAACGACGGTGTCGAGTCGTACACCTCGTCGAACGACTGAGCGTTGCGCACGGCGACCGCCGCCGGGTGGCGCGCGGTCCGCAGGTAGCGGTGCCTGGCGCGATCGATGGTCGAGCGCGTCGCCGCGGTCATGAGCTCGGGCCCGGCCGGGCCGAGCCCGACCACGACCACCCGTGGCGTCACGGGGTCGAGCCGGCGCCCGGGGACACGCTCCCGCTGGCGGGGACGAAGTTGAGCGTGGACGACGGTGGTGCCGTCGGCGGCGCGATGCCGGCCTGGCCCCCGCGGATCTGGAAGCTGCCGTAGCGGGGATTGACGGTCACGCTGGCGCGGGACTCGGCCCGCCGGAGCGTGGTGGTCAGCGCGGTCTGGGCGTTGGCGAGGAGGGCGGCGCGGATCTGCGGCTGGGCCTGGGCCAGCGAGAGAGGCTGGCGGCTCGTCACCACGATGAGGTGCCAGCCGAACTGGGTCTGGACCGGCTGGCTCAGCTGCCCGGTGGGCAGCCCGTCGACCGCCTGCTCGAACCCGGTCACGAACCGTCCCGTGGGTTGGCATCCGAGGTTGCCGCCGTTCGCCGCGCTGGCCTGATCCTGGGACTGGGAGCGGGCGGCGTCGGCGAAGCTCGCTCCCGCCACGATCTGGGCGCGCAGGGCGGCGGCGTCGGCCTGGCTCGCGAGCAGGATGTGGCTCACGCACTGCTGGACGAACGACTGCTGGTGGGTGGCGTAGTACTGGGCCATGGCCGCCGGGCTGACGTCGACGCCCGCCAGCCTGGCCTCCAGCGCCGTCACCTCGGCCGAGTGACGGATGAGCGTCGCCTGGTAGGACGCCGGTAGCGCGTTGAGGACGTTCGCCCCGCCGAGGGCGCTGGCGACGTCGGCCCGGGCCAGACGGACGTCCTGGCTGCCGACACCGATCCCCCGCCGGGCCGCTTCCTGATGGACCAGCTCGAACACGATCTGCCGGTTGAGGACCTGGGCCACGAACGAGCTGTCGAAGCTGTCCTGGCCGGCGCCGATGACCTGGCTCTGGCTCTGGATCTGGTTGAGGTAGGCGGGATCGCTGCGTATGGCGGTCAGCTCGTTGTTGAGGTCTCCCTGGCTGATGGTGCCGCCGTTCACCCTGGCTGCGTATGGGGAGGTGGGGTTGCACCCGGCGCCGGCGAGCGCCAGCACGCCGACCGCGAGGACGAGGACCTTTCGCACGGTCTCGGGATGCTACCGGCTGCCTACCGCCTGCTGACCAGCGGGGCGGCTCCCGTCGCCGTCGGCGCTGTCGGGAACGAGCTCACCGAGCAGCGTGACGAGTGCGTCTGGCACATCCACCCCACGCTGCAGGGGAACGACCACCTGGGACAGGTCCTCCTTGTAGACCGCCCCCGGGTGGCGGCGCCTGAGACCGACCTGGGTGCTGGCCTTGAGCGACAGCGGCGAGATGCGGGCGACCGGCTGTCCCGCACTGATGCCGCCCGGGCGCGCCGGCGTCACCGTGATCTCGCGGACGCCCGAGCGCACGCACTCGGCCCGCAGCCTTCCGACGGCGAGGAGGGCCTCGGCCGGGCGGGGCGGCGGTCCGTACCGATCGAGCCACTCGGCGCGGATGTCGTCCACCTCGCCTGGCGTCGTAACCGACGCCAGGCGGCGGTACGCCTCGAGGCGCAGATCCTCACGAGCGACGTAGTCGCTCGTGAGGTGGGCGTCGACGGCGAGATCCAGCTTGATCTCCGCAGGCGGGCGGCGGACCTCACCCTTGAGGTCGGACACGGCCTCGCTGACCATCTGCACGTAGAGGTCGTAGCCGACCGCCGCGATGTGGCCCGACTGGTCCGATCCGAGGAGGTTGCCGGCGCCCCGGATCTCGAGGTCGCGCATGGCGATCTTGAAGCCCGACCCCAGCTCGGTGTGCTCGCCGATGGTGCGCAGGCGCTCGTAGGCCTCCTCGGTGAGGGACCGGTCCGGAGGGAAGAAGAGGTAGGCGTAGGCCCGCTGGCCCGCCCGGCCGACGCGGCCGCGAAGCTGATGCAGTTGACCGAGCCCCAGCCGGTCGGCGCGGTCGACGACGAGCGTGTTGACGGTGGGCATGTCGATGCCCGACTCGATGATCGTCGTGCACACCAGCACGTCGTAGTGGCCTTCCCAGAAGTCCAGCACCACCTTCTCGAGGCTGCCTTCGTCCATCTGGCCGTGGGCGACGGCGATCCGCGCCTCGGGTACGAGGCTCCGCAGCCGGGTGGCGGTCGCCTCGATGTCGTAGACCAGGTTGTGCACGAAGAACACCTGGCCCTCTCGCAGCAGCTCTCGACGCACGGCCTCGCTCACAGCCCGCTCGTCGAGCTCACCCACGTAGGTCAGGATCGGCTGCCGCTCGGCCGGGGGCGTGTTGATGAGGCTGAGGTCGCGAATGCCGGTGAGGCTCATCTCCAGGGTGCGGGGGATGGGCGTGGCGGTCAGGGTCAGCACGTCGATGCCCGTGCTGAGGGCCTTGATCGCCTCCTTGTGCGTGACGCCGAAGCGCTGCTCCTCGTCCACGACGAGCAGGCCCAGGTCCTTGAACTTCACGTCGGAGCTCAACAGGCGGTGGGTGCCGATGACGAGGTCGACCGATCCGTCGGCCAGCCCGTCGACGACGCGCCGGGCCTGGGCCGTGGTGAGGAAACGGGAGAGCACCTCGACCCGCACCGGGTAGGGGGCGAGGCGGTCGGAGAAGGTCTGGAAGTGCTGCTGGGCCAGCAACGTCGTCGGCACCAGGACCGCCGCCTGCCTGCCCTCCTGGACGGCCTTGAACGCGGCGCGGATGGCGACCTCGGTCTTGCCGAAGCCCACATCGCCGCACACCAGGCGGTCCATCGGGACCGGCTGCTCCATGTCCGCCTTGACGTCGACGATGGCGCGGGCCTGGTCGGGCGTCTCGGCGTAGGGAAACGCCTCCTCCAGCTCGCGTTGCCACGGCGAGTCGACCCCGAACTCGTGACCGGGCGACGTCGTCCTCGCCCGGTACAGGGCGACCAGCTCCTCGGCGATCTCGCGCACCGAGGCCCGGACACGGGCCTTGGTGCGCTGCCACTCGGAGCCGCCGAGGCGGTGCAGCGTCGGCGTCTCCCCGCCCGTGTACGGCGTGATGGCGTCGATCTGGTCGGACGGCACGTAGAGCTTGTCGCCGCCGCGGTACTCGAGCAGGAGGTAGTCGCGTTCGCCGCCGCCGATGGCGCGACGGACCATTCCCGCGTAGCGCGCCACGCCGTGCTGGTGGTGAACCACGTAGGCGCCCGGTGCCAGGTCGTCGAAGAAGCCGTCCTGCGGGCGCGCCCGCGGTCGGGCTTGCCGATGGGCGCGACGCCTCCCGGTGACATCGGTCTCCGCCAGCACGGCGAGCTTCGCCGTCGGGAGGACGAACCCGCCTTCCAGGGGCTGGACGACGATCCGCACCCCGGCCGCGGCGAGGTCGGCCGATCCGTCGCCCACGACCGGCGCGGCCAGACCCTCCTCGCCCAGGATCGAGGCGACGCGCCGGGCGCTCCCCTCGCCTTCTGCGCAGACGGTGACCGAGTACCCCTCACGGACCAGGCCACCGAGCTGCTTGGCCAGCCGCGCCGCGTCGGCCACCACCGGGTCCCACCCCGTGGCCGAGATCCTCGGCGTGCCCGGTGCCTCGGGCGCCGAGGTGACCGACAGCACCGGCGCCCTGGTGTGGGCGAGCAGCCGCTCGAAGGGCAGGTGCAGCCGGGGGAAGGCGGCGGTCTCGTCGGACTGACCCTCCGTCGCGCCCCATGTCTGGGCCAGCGTGGCGGCCAGGGCGACCTCCTCGTCGATCAGCTCCCCGGCGCGGTCTCGCATCCGACGGGGGTCGACGAGCACGACCTGTCCCGACGGTCCGATCAGGTCGCCCAGGAGGTGCTCCTCGCCCGCCAGCCACGGGAGCCACGACTCCATGCCGTCGAACATGAGGCCCTCGGCGAGCCGCTCCCACTGGGCCCGGCCCCAGGGCTGCTGGCCCACGAGGAGGCTGGCCCGCTCCTGGACGGCGGGAGTGGGGAGGAGCTCACGGCAGGCGAAGATCTCCACCCGCTCGAGGTCCTCGGTCGACCGCTGGTCGTTCACGTCGAAGGCGGTGAGGCGGTCGACCTCGTCACCCCACAGGTCGATGCGGACGGGGCCGTCGGCCGTCGAGGGGTACACGTCCACGATTCCGCCGCGGACCGCCACCTCGCCCCGGTGCTCGACCTGGTACTCGCGTCGGTACCCGGCGAGGGACAGCCGCTCGACCAGCTCGTCGACGTCGAGGACGTCGCCGGCCGCGACCACGGTCGGTTCGGCGTCCTCGACCCGAGGCCCCAGTCGCTGGATGAGGGCCCGCACGGGCGCCACGATCAGTCGCGGCCCCTCTGCTGCCCCGTGGCGCAGCCGCCACATGGCCCGCAGCCGCCGGCCCATCGTCTCGACGCTGGGGCTGACCCGTTCGAACGGCAGCGTCTCCCATGCCGGAAAGGTGTCGACCGCGTCCGGTCCGGCGTACGCCCGGAGGTCGAAGGCGAGCCGCTCGGCGTCGGTACCGGTTGGCACGGCTACCAGCAGCGGCTGGCGCTCGCTCAGCTGCGCCAGCCCGGCCAGCGCGAAGGCCCGGGCGGGCTCCGGCACGGCGACCACGGCACCCGGCGCACCCAGCACGTCGACGACGGCGTCGTCGTGGCGCAGCAGGCCAGGAAGGGAGCGGAGCCTCACCGGTTCAGGCTACCGGCGACGTGCGCGACGGCCGGCGGGTGTTCAGGCGTCCTCGCGGGGGCTGTTGAAGCGGCGCATGGCCGCGTCGATGCCCTCGACGAGGACCACCTCGACGGCATCGGCCGCCTCCTCGACGGCGACGTCGAGCTCGGCCCGCTCGGCCCGACGGGGAGGGCCGAGGACGTGGTCGACCCCCTCGCGACGGCCGGGAGGCTTCCCGATCCCGATGCGGATCCTGGCGAAGCCGCCGTCGTGGAGGTGGGACTGGATCGACTTGAGACCGTTGTGCCCGGCCGTGCCCCCGCCGAGCTTGACCCTGATGCGCCCGACAGGCAGGTCGAGCTCGTCGTGGACGACGAGCAGCCGGCTCACGTCCGTCACGCCGTAGCGACGGACGAGAGCGGCCACGGCCACGCCCGACTCGTTCACGTAGGTCTGGGGGAAGGCGAGCGCCAGCCGCCGGCCGTCGACGCGCACTTCTGCACTGAGCGCTCGCGAGCCCCGCGACAGCCGCAGGCGGCCGCCGTGGCGGTCGGCCAGGCGGGACACGACGTCGGCACCGAGGTTGTGCCGGGTGTCGCCGAACTCGCGGCCGGGGTTGCCGAGTCCCACCGCCACCAGGTCGGCGGGGGTGCCGGTCCGGGGGCGGAGCAGGGCCTAGCCCTCGGGCCGGCCTCCCGGGCCGGCTTTGCCCTCGGGCCGGCCTCCCGGGGGGGCTTTGCCCTCGCCGCCCTGCTCGCCCGTGCCGCCCTCGCCGGACCCGCTGTCCTCGGCGGCCGCGCCCTCGCCGGCGGGCTCGGCTGCGGGCGCCGCTGCGCCCTCGCCCTCGGCGGCCTCGACGCCCTCCTCGGCGGCGGCCTCCTCCTCGGCGCCCTCGGGCACGAGGTCCGCCTCGCTCACCTGCGGGGCCTGGCCGACGACGACGGTGGCCTCGGGGTCGACGTCGCTCGTGACCCCGCTGGGCAGCGAGAGCTCCGCCACCCGGATGGTCTGGCCGATGGTCAGCTCGCTCACGTCGACCTCGACGACATTGGGGATGCGCCCGGGAACTGCGTGGACGGCGATGGTGAACAGCTGGTGATCGACGTGGCCGTCGTCACGGTGGACCTGGACGGCCTCGCCGACCAGGACGATGGGCACCTCGGCCGTCACGACCTCGTCCCGGCGGACGATCTGGAAGTCGACGTGGGCGACCGTGCCCCGCACGGGGTGTCGCTGGACGACCTTGGCCATGGTGAGGTGGGTCGCACCGTCCACCTTGAGGGCCAGCAGGGCGTTGAGTCCGGCGTCGGTGGTCAACGCCGCCCGCAGGTCCTTGGCGTCGACCGCCACCGGCAGCGGGTCGACGCCGTGCCCGTACACGACGGCGGGCACCTTCCCGGCCGACCGGAGGCGGCGGGACTGGGGCGAGCCGACGAGTCGGCCGGCTTCGGCGGCAATGGGGATCTCGGCCATGCGAACGCGCTCCTACCCGACAAAGGTGCACCGGGCGACTCCGAGTCTAGGGCATGGCGGGTGGGCCGACGCCTAGGTCTGGTTCTCTCCGCCGAAGATCTCCGAGACCGAGGTGTCCTCGAAGACGGCGTCGATGGCGTCGGCGATGATCTCGGCCACCGAGAGCACCTCGAGCTTGTCGATCAGGCGGTCCTCGGCCAACGGCAGGGTGTTGGTCACGATGACCCGGGTGAGGGGCGAGCTCTTGAGGCGATCGAGGGCGGGATCCGACAGGAGACCGTGGGTCGCCATGGCCCAGACCTCGGCGGCTCCGCGATCGACGAGGAGCTCGGCCGCGGCGCACACCGTCCCCGCCGTGTCGATCATGTCGTCGACCAGCACACAGCAGCGGCCGCTGACCGGGCCGACCACGTCCATGGCCTCGACCTGGTTGGCCGCCTCCTTGGCCCGGCGCTTGCGCACCATGGCGAGGTCGGCGTCGAGGTGCTGGGCGAAGCGCTCCGCCCCTTTGACCCGCCCCGCGTCGGGGGCGACGATCACCATCCCGCCCGGACCCTCGCGTCGGAGATAGTCGGCCAGCACCGGCAGCGCCGTCAGGTGGTCGACCGGCCCATCGAAGAAGCCCTGGATCTGGCCCGAGTGCAGGTCGACGCTCACCACCCGGTCGACCCCGGCCACCCGCAGCATGTCGGCGATGAGCTTGGCCGTGATGGGCTCGCGTCCCGAGGCCTTGCGATCCTGGCGGGAGTAGCCGTAGTAGGGGCACACGGCGGTGATGCGCTTGGCCGAGGCCCGTTTGGCGGCGTCGATCATGATGAGCTGCTCCACGATCGAGTCGTTGACGGGGCCGCAGTGGGTCTGGATCACGAAGACGTCGGTGCCGCGGACGGACTCCCCGAAGCGACAGTGGATCTCGCCGTCGGCGAACTCCTGCAGGTTCGCTTCGCCGAGGTCCACCCCGAGATGGCCGGCGATCTCCTCGGCCAGGTCCATGTGGGACCGGCCGGCGTAGAGCTGCAGGCGCTTCTTGGGTACGAGCTCCATACGATCAGCCCCCGTGTTCGTCTCCCCCACCCCGGAAGAATGGCCCGGTGAGCGTCCCCGGCGCCACCCGGCAGCCCGGCTCGAGCACCGCGTAGGGCCCGACGCGGGCGTCGGCGCCGATGTCGGCCTGGCGGCCGACGCAGTGCTCCACGACGGCGCCCTCCCCCACCCGGCAGTCCACCAGGCGGGTGTCGGGCCCGATGGACGCGCCGGTCGCCACGGCGGTGGTCCCCTCCAGGACGGTGCCGGGTAGCAGCGTCACGTCCGGCGCCAGCTGAGCCGAGGCGTCGACGTAGGTTCGCTCGGGATCGTGCATCGTGACGCCCCGGCGCATCCAGCGCTCGTTGGTGCGGTCGCGCAGCTCGGCCTCGGCCACGGCCAGCTGGGCCCGGTCGTTCACGCCGGCCACCTCCATGGGATCGGCGACCGCGAGCGACGAGATCTGGTAGCCGGCGTCATGGAGCACGGCGACCGTGTCGGTCAGGTAGTACTCGCCGTTGGCGTTCTCGGGGCTGAGCCGTCGCAGGGCGGGCGCCAGCACGCTGCGCCGGAAGCAGTACACCGAGGTGTTGACCTCGTCCACCGCCCGCTCCTCCTCGGTGGCGTCAGCCTCCTCGACGACGCGCGCGATCCGGCCGTCCTTGTCCTTGACCAGCCGTCCGTAGCCGGTGGGATCCTCCAGGCGGGCGACGAGCAGGCTGGCCGCGGCGTCGCTGGCCCGATGCGTCCGCACGAGAGCGGCCAGAGTCGGCGGCCGGAGCAGCGGCGCGTCACCAGGGAGGACGACCACGTCTCCGTCCTCGTGCTCGTCGTCGGGGAAGTCCGGAAAGCCCGTCAAGCCCACCGCGGCGGCGTCGCCCGTACCGCGCTGCACGTGCTGCTCGACGAACTCGAGCGCGAACGTGCTCGGGGCCCCCTCCTGGACGGCCTTGGTGACGCCCTCGGCGCCGTGGCCGACGACCACGACCACCCGCTTGACCGGAAGCTCGGCGAGCGCGTCGAGAACGTGGAGCACCATGGGACGTCCGCACAGCAGGTGCAGCGGCTTGGGCTGGGTCGAACGCATCCGGGTCCCCTCGCCGGCGGCCAGCACCAGTGCCGCCAGGGGACGCACTCCCTCGCCCGCCGTCTCCGAAGGAGGGGGACGTGAGGTCACGGGGACTGTCAGCCCTCCTGCGTAGCCTGAGCCAGGTGACCCTCGGCGCCTACCCGGGCTCGTTCAATCCTGCGACCGTCGCCCACCTGGCCGTCGCCGAGGCGGCGTGGCGCCAGTGTGAGCTCGAGCGGCTCGACCTCGTCGTGTCCCGCTCGCCACTGGGCAAGGAACCCGTCGACCTGGCCCGTCTGGAGGACCGGCTGGAGGTCCTGGAGAGGATCGCCGCCAGTCGGCCCTGGCTCGGAGTCCGGACGACAGACGCCCGCCTGCTGGCCGACGTGGCTGACGGCTACGACGTGCTGATCGTCGGCGGTGACAAGTGGGCGCAGCTCATCGACCCCGTCTGGTACGGCGGGTCGGAGCTCGCGCGCGACGAGGCGCTGCGCCGCATCCGTCGGATCGTGGTCGCCCCGCGCGCGTCGCACCAGGCCTCGGGGTGCGAGACGCTGGAGCTGGGCGACATGCATCTCGACGTCTCGGCGACAGAGGCGAGGAGCGGGCGCACCGACTGGATGGCGCCCGAGGCGGCGGAGTTCGACGCCCGCACGGGAGCCTGGACCGACTCGGAGCGCTACCGCCGCTGGTTGCGCGCCGGCGCGCAGGAGGGAGGATGACTGCCTCCGCCGAGCGCGCGCAGCTGCTCGAGGAGCGCATCGGCGACCACTTCGCGGCCCACGGCTACGTCGTGCGCCGCAACGCCTACCTGGACGGGCGGTCGGGGGGCACGCACGAGATAGACGTGCTGGCCGAGAAGTCGGACCCGCTCACGACGTTTCGCCTCGCCGTCGAGTGCAAGGCCTGGGAGTCGCCCATCGAGAAGGATGCCGTGTCCAAGCTCAGCTACGTGCTCGCCGACCTCGGTCTGAACAAGGGGATCATCGTGGCCCTCCACGGATGGCGGGCCGGCGCCGAGCAGGCCGCGGTCGAGCTCGGGATCGACTTGTGGGGACCGGCCGAGCTGGACCAGCTGCTCGGGCGGGCGGTGGCGCGCCAGCTCGACGTCGGAAGACCCGCCCAGGTGGCCCGCGGCTACCCGTTCAGCGCATCCGAGGAGCGGGCACTGGCACGCGCCCGCGCGCAGGGTAAGGGCCGGCTCGGGCTGCGGACCGTCGAGCAGCTCGTCTGGTTCGACCCCGTCTGGGTGCCGGTGTACCTCGTCGCGCTCAGCATCACGTCGATGGAGGTCCGCTGGGGAAGGGAGCGTTTCGTCACCAAGAGCGTCACCAACACCTACGAGGCGGTGTCCGGCACCTTCCTGGGCCCTGCGTCACCCGAGGACGGCGCTGCCGTCGACGTCGACCTGTCGGGTGGTGCCATCAGGCCGGGCGTGCGCGACACCAGGGTGGCGACGGAGATCCGCCGGGCCTTCGACCGGTGGAACGACGTCCAGCAGGACGCATCCAAGCGCCGCCACGCCGCGGCCCTCGAGGCCCTGGGCGTGGACGTGCCGTGCCGGAGTGTCTCCGTGGACGGCTGCTGCCTGGTCCACGTGCCGACCTACATCGGTTGGCTGCGCGCCGACGAGCACGAGCGCGTCGTCGCGCTCAGTGGCGTCTCCGGGTCCGTGTTGGACGAACTGTCCGCTGTGCTGACCTCACACCTCAGCCACGTGCGGAGCTCGGTCAGGGGTCCGGGACCCCGATCGGGTTCGGCACCGGCACCCCGCCGGCGCTGACGACGCCGCGGGCGAGCGGCCGCAGGAGCTCCGACAGGCGCTCGGCGCGATGCTCCCCGAGCCGCTTCCACGGCGACGACGCCAGTTCGTCGGTCCGGTCCTCGATGGCCTGTCGTGCGGCGCGGCCTTCTTCGGTCAACCGGTGGGCGGCGTCGAGCCAGCCGCGCGCCGTCAGTTGCTCGGCCGCCCTCGTCCAGTCCTCGTCGCTCCAGCCCCGATTGTGCTGCAGCACGTCTCTCGGAATCGTTCCGGTGCCGGCCAGGGTGAGGTGGGCCTGGCAGCCGTCCAGGCCGGCGGCCATGAGCGCCGCCACGTGCCCGTCACCCCGGTGCTCCCGCAGGCAGGTGGCCGCCTGCCACAGCACGAGGTGGGGCTCGTCGGGCCACGGCAGCTCGACGTTGGCGGCGAACAGCGGTCGTCCCGGCGCGTCCGCCTCCTCCGCCGCGGCCCGAGCCAGGGCGGCGGCCTCGTGCACGGCGGGGTCGTCCATTTTGCCGGGCACGAGCCGGCGCAGCGCTCGATCCACACCCGCCAGCCGGGCATCGATCACGGCGGCAGGGCTGGCGAAGGACCAGGCGTCCGGGATGGCGCGAGCGACCATGTCCGGACGGAAGTTGAAGAAGGTCGCCACCACGGTGCCGGCGCTCACCGCTCCCATCGGTGCGGCGCGGCCGGCGAAATAGCCCATCCAGAAGCCACGCAGTCCGATCTCGTCGTAGCGTTCCCTCGCCTCGGGCGCGAAGTACAGCACCGAGTGGTAGGGCTCCAGGAGCCGCCACAGGCGGCGGCTCAGTGCTCGACCCGGATGCACAGAAGGGCGATGTCGTCAGCCCGCTGGTCCTCGCCCAGCATGGTGGCGAGGATCCGGTTGATGAGCTGGACGGGATCGGCACCCGACTGCGTCGCCGCCAGCTGGTTGAGGCGATCGAGACCTTCGCTCACCAGCCCACCCCGCTCCTGGATGAGGCCGTCGGTATAGAAGAGGACCGTCGAGCCGGGAGCGAGGTCGACCTCGCCCTCCGAATAGGACAACCCGCCCATGGCGCCGACCAGCACCGAGCTCGGCTGCTCGAGGTAGGTCGCCGTCGGCCCCGGACCGATGACGAGCGGTGGCAGATGCCCTGCGTTGCTCCAGCGCAGGCGACGGGTGACCGGCTCGTAGATGCCGTAGATCAGGGTCGCCATCTGGTCGGCCTCGAGGCCGCGGGCGAGCTCGTCCACGTAATCGACCACCACCGCGGGCGGGCTGCCCGTCCACGCGTAGGCGCGGACGGCCGTGCGTAACGAGGCCATGATGCTCGACGCCCGCAGGTCGTGGCCGATCACGTCGCCGATGACCAGACCGACGCGACCGTCCGAGAACGGGATCACGTCGTACCAGTCGCCGCCGACCTCGGCTCCGCCGGCGGGCAGGTAGCGCGCGGCCACGTCGAGGCCTGGCACCGTCGCCAGCCGGTCGGGAACCAGCCCCTGCTCGAAGGCCTCGGCGACCTGGCGCGCCCGCTGGTAGAGCTGGGCGTTCTCGACGGCCAGGCCGGCCTTTCGGCCCAGATCGACGGCCACCGCCAGATCGGCGTCGTCGAGCCGGCGACCCGACTCGGCAGACACCACGGCCATGGCTCCGAGCACCCGCGCCCGGCCCCGGAGCGGTACCACGATCGCCGACTCGATGCCGAGGGCGCGGAAGACCTCGAGCTGCTCGGAGCTGCCGGCGCTGCTCACCAGGAGCTCGTCGGTGACGGCCCTGATCAGCTGTGGCTCCCCGCCCTTGAGCACGCCGGCCACCGGAGAGGTGCTCGCCAGCCCGGGTGACGCGTCCAGTCCGCCATGACGTGCACACCGCACCAGTCCCCGAGCACAGGTACGACCAGCTGGGCGAGCCGGTACAGGGCGGCGTCGGGATCCAGCGTCTCGGTCAGCACCGTGCTGGCCTCGGACAGAAGGGTGAGCCGGGCCAGCAGGGCGTCCTGGGCCGCCTCGCCGGCCACCACATCACCTTCGATCGGTCTTCCGCCGCCATTGAGACGGCCAACGTCGGCCATCGCTTAACGTTCTTCGAGAATCGTGGGGTGATGTCCTGCCCCCCGGGGGACCCCCGGCGGCGCGGCGAGCCGATTATCGGTATCACGAGTTGGGTAGGGACCAGACAGCTGGCGAGTGGGCACTGGGGGTTGGGTCGGCCAAGCCGGGGATGCTCGGCTTGGCCACCCAACATGCGTCACGGGTGTGGTGAGCGCCTGTCTCGATTTCACTCAGACAGGTGACCCGCGTCCCCTTCTCAACGGTGCTCGACACGTCTACCGTGAGATGTGACCGCGGCGGCTCCCCCCTCGTGGTCGTAGAGAACGGCCGGGGGCCCTGGAAGAAAGGCGAGGGCCCAGGGCCTCCAGGCCGTCCTCCTCTCCTCGGCGGTTGCGCTCGTGTCTCCGGTTTGCGTGGTTCGCGAGCTTTGTGGCCCGATGGCGCGGTCGAGCGCCGCCTCACCGCTGCGGGCGTGCGGACGGGGGGTGCGTGATCGTGATGATGCCGGTCAGGCCGCTCAGCTCCAGGACCTTGAACACGTTGTCGCGCGGTGCGTCGATCGTGAGATGGCCGCCACGCTGCTCCAGGGCGAAATGCGTCTGTGCCAGCACGGCGATGCCGGTCGATTCCATGAACGCGGTCTCTCCCAGTGCGACTACCACGTCCTGACCGGCGTCGACGAGGCCTGCGAGCGCGTTGCTCAGACGTGGAGCGGTGAAGATGTCGAGCTCGCCCTTCACGCTCACAACTGACGTGCCGTCGTCCTCCGACACGACAAGGCTGAACTCTGGCGCACCCTGCATACACCCTCCCTTGCACGCCCTAGTTGCGTACCACGGCGCCGTGGCCGTGACAAGGGGCGCAACCTTGGCTGGGCCCCCTCAGAGCCAGGGCGGGAGGTTGCCGACCCCGGTCGTCAACGGCGGCGCGTCCCGCGGAGCCTGCGCCGGGTGGCGGTCGTAGCGAACGGGATGGCACATCACCGGCGCGCCGTCGGGACCGTCTGCCACCGTTCCCCGTGCGCGGAACAGCTCAGCCTCGAGCATCTCGTGCTGAGACAGCACGGGCGAGACGGGGACGCCGGCGTCGACAAGCGCGGCGACGACCTCGTCCCGGCCTCGACTGCCGACCGCCTTGACGATGCGCTCGTTGAGCTGCCGGCCGAGCGCGAGTCGCTCGGCGAAGTCGAGCGCAGCGGCGTCGTCGAGGCCGAGGGCGCGCACGAGGTCTCTCCATGCGCCGTCCTCACTGAGGACTCCTAGCGCGATCCAGCCACCGTCGGCCGTGGCGAAGGTGCCGTAGCCGGGCAGCTCCCCGAGCGATCGACCATCGGGCAGCGTGAGCGGCGGTAGGGCGCCCGTCCACGTGGCGAGAATGTCGGTCATCGAGACGTCGATGCGCTCGCCTTCGTCTCGACGAAGACGCCGGACCAGCGCGGCGCAGATCGCCAACGCGGCGTAGCAGCCACCGGCCAGGTCGGCGATCGGTGGACGTCCCACGACCGGGGTGTCGTCGCCCGGTCGAGGCTCGACCACTCCTGCCCACGCCTGATAGTTCAGGTCGTGACCGGGAAGGAGACGTAGCGGGCCGTCCTGGCCGTAGCCCGAGACCGAGCAGTAGACGACCGACGGGTTCCCCGCCCGCACGGCGTCCTCGCCGACGCCGAGGCGGTCGACCACGCCGGGACGGAAACCCTCGACCACGACGTCCGCCGAGGCTGTCCTCTCCAGGACGGCGGCGCGGCCGGCAGCATCCTTGAGGTCGACCGCCACGGCCCGCTTTCCCGCGTTGAGCACAGCGAAGAGGGTTGGGAACACCCGCATCGGGTCGCCGCCCGGCGGCTCCACCTTGACGACGTCGGCCCCCAGCTCGACGAGGAGCTGGGTCGCATAGGGACCTGGTCGCCAGGTGCTGAGATCGAGGACACGGATGCCCTCGAGGAGCGCGCCAGCGCCGTGCGATCGAGTGCGGCTGCCGGGCCCGGCCATCAACCGACGAGACCGCGGCCCGTTACCAGCGGCAGGTCCAGCGCGGTGAGCAACCCCGGCGGCGCGGCGACAACGGCAGGCACCGCGTTCACCAACCGCATGGCGGTCGCCTTGAGGCCGGCGGTGTTGTGATCACCGTCGCTCCCGAGCAGCTGAAGGTCGAGGGTGTAGTTGGGCTCTCCGGTGACCATCACGCGGTAGCAGCCGCTTCCAGCCGGCTGAGGCCACTCGGGCGCCAGGTCGTCGCGCAAGCGGGTCACGTGCTCGAGCACCACCAGCGCACGGCCGTTGCGCATACCGCGGACCTCGAACCGCAGGGCGGCGGCGGTGCCGGCCTCGATGGTGCCCGATGCGACCCCGAAGGTCTCGGGCGCCGGCAGTCTCTCGTAGACCTGCTCGACGTCGTCCAGCTCGACATCCAGCCCGGCCGCCAACTGGCGCACGACGCTCCCCCAGGCCGTCGTCAGCATCCCCGGCTGCAACAGCAACGGCACATCGTCGAGTGGATGCCCGAAGCCCATGATGTCGAACAGCACCATGGGTTGGTCGTAGGTGGCGTAGTTGAGGATCTCGAGGCAGCGAACCTCGTCGACCCGCTCGCTGATCCCGGTGAGCACGAGCGGCAGCCAGTCGTTGGCGAACCCGGGGTCGATGCCGTTCACCCACAGTGACGAGCGGCCCTCGAGCGCCGCCTGCCGCAGCGGCACGACCATCTCGTCAGGAACGACACCGTCCGGGTACTGGAGGAACACCGGCCCGCTCGACACCACGTTGATCCCGGCCCGCAGGAAGCGCTGGAGGTCCTCGATGGCTTCCATCAGCCGGTGGTCTGCCATTGCCGAGTGCACGATGCAGTCCGGCCGCTGGGCGACGAGCGCTTCTGCATCGGTGGTCGCCCGTACGCCCACCTCCCTTCCCAGCCCGGCGAGCTCGCCGACGTCGCGACCGTCCTTTGCCGGGCTGGACACCCACACCCCGGCCAGCTCCAGGTCCGGGTGGGCTTCGATCCCCGCGATGGCGTGTCGACCGACGTTGCCGGTGCTCCAGCTGACCACCCGGTAGGTCACGAGGTCCTCCTCGGTCCGTGAGACCGAGGCCGAGACTAGGCCGGCCCGGAAGGCCGGCCCCAACAGGAATGTGCCGCAGCCGCTTCAGCGGCAAGGCCGGCCCGGAAGGCCGGCCCCAACAGGAATGTGCCGCAGCCGCTTCAGCGGCAAGGCCGGCCCGGAAGGCCGCAGCTGCTCGGCGGCCGTGGTGCCCGAGTCAGAGGGTCACGGCAGCAGCTGGAAGCCGCCCGTTCCCCAGACCGACGAGGCCACCGCCCGCTCCACCGCCTGCTCGCTGGTGCCGGCCTTGAGGGCGCTGAGGATTCCTCCGTACGCACCTGCCTGGAGCGTCTGGGCCGTGGCCGCAAGTCCCTCGGGCCAGCTCGTGTAGGCCTGAACCCCGGCGCCGTTGATGCTGTACGAGCCCGGCATCCTTCGAGTCGTGTTGAGCGGGTTGAACTTCGCCGGGCTGTTCCAGGCGCCGCCCTCCGCCCTCTCCCACGACACGACTGCGCCGGTGTTCTGCGACGTGACCGCGTCGCCGAGTGTCTCGAGCAGCGCCACAGCGAAGTCGTGCGACGTGTTGATCACCATCTGCGACGGTGAGGTGGTCGTCGTCGTCGAGGGAGGGGCCGCCGTGGTCGATGGAGCCGTGGTCGGAGCGGGCGGCGGTGCTGTTCCGGTGGTGGTGCTCTGTCCGGCTGGCGAGGATCCACCTTGGTCAGGGGTGTGCGGCCTGTCCTGACGCGGAGCCCCGGCGCTGGCCACGGCCTTCTTCGGCGCAGCAAGGGGGCCGATGGCGGCGGCCTGCGCGGCCCGGAGGCGGGCGACGCCGACCTTGTGGGCGGCGGCGGCGGCGCTGCAGATCATCACGACGGGGCTCACCGTGGCCACGGCGCTGACTGCGAGTGCGGTCACGCGTGACCGGGAGCCCGAGATCACCCGATCAGTGTTCGCCGCAGCACCCCATCGACCCTCTGCCCGGTGGTGGGCCGGGCCCGGTTGATGCCGGCTCACGGTGCGCCGAGCAGCAGCTCCCGTCGACCTCTCTCCGGCGGGTCCGTCGTCCTAGGCTCAGGCCGTGCGCGGCCCCAGACCGTGTCCCAACCGGGAGGATTGACCCATGCACATCGAGGCGCAGACGACCATCGCCCGGCCACGGTCCGAGGTATTCAGCCACCTCGCTCACGCCGAGCGCCTGCCCGAGTACGTCACCCAGTTCGCCTGGGTGAAGCAGGTCTCGCCCGGCGAGCCGGCCCGTGGGACCCAGTACAGCTACAAGATGGCGCGGGGCCCGGCCGAGAGCACCTTCGAGTGGACCGAGTTCGAGGAGCCATCGAGGCTGGCGTGGCACGGGCCGCCGGCCAAAGCCGGCCCGGGCTCGATGGAGCCGGCGGGATCGTGGGCCTTGTCCGACGAGGGCGAGGGAACCCGGGTGACGCTGGTGATGGCGCCAAAGCCCGGCGGGCTGTTCAAGCTCATGGCCCCGCTCATGTCGGGCTCGATGCGCAAGGGCAACGCCCGGGCGCTCGAGCTGCTCAAGCAGCAGCTGGAAGGCGGAACAAACCCCCCGTCGTGAGCATCGCCCGGCGCCCGGTCCGAACTCCGGTCGCCTCGGCCACGAACAGAGGGAAGTGGGTTCTCGAGAGCTCGGCCTGGCAGGCCGCACGAGGGTGAGCTTCCCGAAGGGGACGAACGCACGGGATTGGGAGAAACGGGACCGCCGCGGTCTGCGAAGCGGGCGGCATCCTGGGACACTTGCGTCCGTGGCGAATCCGAGCGCGCCCGACGACAGGCGAGAGTCACCGGGCGCCCTCGACGCGGCTCCGCCCCGTACGCGACTCGGTGGGCGCCCGCACTAGGAGCGACGGCTATCGAGACCGACCGGGACAAGGGCAATCGTCTACGGCGAGCTGCAGCCACCGAGAACAACGAGCTCGTCGGGGAGCTGCACGCTTCCAGGGCGAGGGCCAGGAAGCTGCAGGAGCTCACGACAGCCCTCGGGGACGCGTTGACAACGCAGGCAGTGACCGACGTCATCGTGTCATGTTCGACCTCGCTCCTCGGCACCGCCTATGCCACCGTGCTGCTGCTGGACGTCGACCGTCGGTCGGTCAGGTTCTTGCGCCTCGAACCCGTCCCCGACGAGGTGGCTCGCCTCATGGCCAAGATCCCGCCCAGCGCGCCATCCGCCACCGGCGACGCTCTCTCCACGCGGAGGCCGCTCTTCCACCGCACCCTCGCCGAGTACCTGAGCGACTACCCCCACCTGCGCGCCGCTACCGAGGCACTCGGCGTGCGTGCCCTCGCCCATCTTCCACTGGTCGCGGGGGGAGATGTCATGGGGCTTCTGTCCCTCAGTTGGTCCGAGGAGCAGAGGTTCGAGCCGGGCGAGCGGCTCTTCCTGGCGACGATGGCGGGCCAGTGCGCGCTGGCCGTCCAGCGGGCCGAGCTGTTCGAGCAGAAGAGCGAGGTCGCCTCGATCCTCCAGCGCGCCATCCTCCCGCGACGCCTTCCTCGCTCGCCCCTCGTGAGGCTCGCGGCCCGCTACCTCCCGGCGGAAGCCGGGATGGACGTCGGCGGCGACTGGTACGACGCCTTTTACGGCCCCGACGACCGGCTCTGGTTCTCCGTCGGCGACGTCGCTGGGCACGGAGCTCAGGCCGCCTCGGTGATGGGCCAACTGCGCAACACGATCCGGGCCACCGCCTACGCCGATCTCGATCCGGCTGCAGGCCTGGACGTGGCCGATCGGCTGCTCGCGTATGCCGACGACGCGGCAGAGGACATCGCGGTGGCAACGGCCATCGTGGCGTCGCTCGACTCGACCTCCGGACGGGTCGTCTGGTCGAACGCCGGTCATCCGCCGCCGGTGCTGATCCGGGCAGGTGCCCCGCCGGTGCTGGTGGAGGATCGCCACGGCCCGCTCCTCGGTGTCGGTCACGGGGGCCGCACGCAGGGATCCACCGTCCTCGGACCCGGTGACTTGATCCTGCTCTATACCGACGGCTTGATCGAGAATCGGGACGAGGCGCTCGACATCGGCCTGTCGCGGCTGTTGGACGCGGTCACCCAGTCACCCGCCCTCGACGGGCCCAACGCCGTTGCCGATCATGCGCTCGCTTCTTCGCTCTCCGGCATCACACGCCGTGACGACCTGTGCCTCCTGGTGATCCAACAGCCGACCGCCGGCACCTGACCAGTGAGCCGG
>VAWP01000035.1 GCA_005888295.1 Actinomycetota bacterium | reverse complement strand
GGCGAGTCCATCCAGCAGCCCGACGTCGGCCAGCACGCCCGCCACATCGTCGAGCTCACCGACAACGTCCACGTCACCGACGAGCCCGACCGCTCCAGTCACCAGCACCATCTCGACCACGACAAGCACCATCGGCACCGCCACCCACGCACTCCCCTGACCCAGTTCCGACACGGCGGTCCGAGGCTTCCGAACGTCATCGCGACAAGAACGCCCTCCGGAGGCTCGTCGAAGCGACCCTGCAGTGATCAGGCCCCCGAAACACGGCACAGACGCTGCAGAGTCGTCGAAGCGGGCCACGCACGACCGTTCTTGCAGCATTTGCGCGCGCAGCGCTGGTCGCCGCTCGGTTGACCTGCGGAGGCGGCGGAAGGCCGCTTTTGTCCCTATTGGACAGAGCTCGGGACGGGTTCACCGTGACCCATATGGGTGAGGTCTCACCCGGCGGAGGCGGGGGCGTCCTCCGGTTTCACCGTCGCGCGCCCGGGGTATGTCCTCGCCGCTGCAGAGGAACAGACGTAGTCAACGCCCAATAAGTAGCAGTGGTGGGTGCAGGTCGGAAGACACAGGAGCTGACGACGAAGATCTGTCGGGGGCCTGACAGGGAGGGTTTATGGCTTCGAGCCTGCAAGGGGAGGTAGCGCGACCGCTTGCGCCCGCTTCGCTCGGAGACACCACCTTGGTGCATTTCGCCCGGAACGGTGAGGTTGGCGCGTTCGCCGAGCTGGTCCAGCGGCACTCGTGGACGGCATGGGAAATTGCCTACGCCGTCACGGGAGATCCCGGTGACGCCGCCGAGGCCGTCTCGGAGTCCTTTGCCAAGCTGTTCAAGCCGGGCAGGGTCGTCCGCTACGAGGACTCGGACGCGCTCCAGGCAGCCATCCTGAGCGCGACGCGCACCGCTGCCATCGAGACCATCCGGCGCACCGGTCACGACGGCGCCGACGGCGTCTACGACATCGGTGGATCGGGGACGCGCGAGACGAGGGCCCGCCGCGGGCTGCCGATCGTGTTGGCAGCGTTCCGTAGCCTCCCCGAGCGGTGGCGCTCGGTGCTGTGGCTGATCGAGGTCCAGGGGGTCGAGCCCGCCATGGCGGCAGCCGTGCTCGGCGTGTCGGCAAACGGCCTGACCCAGCTCGTCATGCGATCGAGGACGGGGCTCCGAGAGCGCTACCTGCAGGCCCACGTGCAGGCCCGGGTGGCCGAGGAGTGCCGACCGGTGGTCGAGCACCTCGCCGCCTACGTGACAGGCGGGATGACGCCCCACGAGGCGGCGAGGATCGACGGCCACCTCGACCGTTGCGTCGACTGCAAGCAGCGCCTGTTGGACCTCGACGATCTCGCCGCCATGCTCCGCTCGATCGCCGTGCCCATCCCGGTCACCCTGTCGGCCAAGATCATCAGCCGGTGGAAGCTCGAGGCCAGCACGGCAGCCTCGGTCACGCGATCGCCGCTGCGGCTGGTGCCGTTCCCCACCACGGCGCGCAAGCCGCTGGCCGGTGCCGCCCTCGGTGTACTCGGCATCGGCATCATCGGAGCGGCCATCGTCGGTGGTCCGCTGCTCAACCACGGACTGGGGGGATCGGGCATCGCCCCGGCCGCTGCCACACCCTCCGAGGTCGACCGGCCCTTCCAGATCGGCAACGCGATCAGCCCGGTGCTCGCCAACAACCTGCTGACGGTCGGGACGGGCCCGCTCGCCGCCCTGTCGGGCGCCGCTGCTCCCGGGGCCGCGACCGCGGCGAACCCAGCAGCCGCCGCGGTGGCCGGCGGAGCCCCTGCCGGGCCTGTCACGACCACCGGGTTGCTACCACCGGTGCCGCCACCGTCGTCGCCCGCGCCACCCGCCACGCCGCCGCTGCCGATCACCGCGCCACCGGCGCCGCCCTCGCCGCCGATCACGATTCCCCCGTTGCCGCCACCGCTCGGCTCTGGCGGAAGCGGAGGAGGCGGCGGTGGAATCGTCCCCCCGTTGCCGGCACCGCTGCCCAACCCACCGCCGCCGATCGGATCGGGCGGCTCCGGTGGTTCGGGCGGGGGTGGGGGCCTGCCGCAAGTGACTACGCCGCCGGCGCCCAAGCTCCCGCCTCCGCCTCCGGCTCCTTCGGTCCCGCAGGTGACGTCGCCGCCGCCTCCGGCACTGCTGCCCAAGGTCACGACGCCCCCGCTGTCGACGACACTGCCGACCATTCCCTGACGGCCGCACCGCCCCACTGAGCTACCGCGACGCGTCGCGGGTCCCGCGCTCGCTCGTGCGAACGGGCGCGACCCGACCAGCTCACCTTCGGTGATTGCTGGAGGCAGCCCGGACCAAGGTCAGACGGACTGAGTGGTTCTGCCACGCCCGGCCCAGAACGGCCGAGCGGAGGGAGTCAGACGGGACGCACGCTCGCCGCCTGCAGCCCCTTGGGCCCCTCGTTCACATCGAACTCGACCTGCTGGCCCTCCTCGAGAGCGCGATAGCCGTTCATCTGGATAGCGCTGAAGTGCACGAATACATCGGCGCCCTCGGCTTGCGAGATGAAGCCGTAGCCCTTCTCGGCGTTGAACCACTTCACTGTACCGGTCGCCACGGTGGCGATCCCCCTTCATTAGCCCGACTGACCAGAGGGCATTGCGAACCATGCGACCTCTGTCGTAGGTATAGCCACTCCCTCAGGCGGCACGCTATCAGGGAGCGGCCCCGCCGTCACCGCCGGATCGACGTTCCCTGAGGGCCGTCCTCCACCACCCATCCCCGGGCCGTGAGCTCGTCCCGCAGGGCGTCAGCCGCGGCGAAGTCCCGCGCCCGACGCGCCGCGTCGCGACGCTCGACCAGGGCCGCCGACTCGTCGTCCACGTCGTCCCCCACCTGGCCCACCTCCAGCCCCAGGGAACCGGCCAGCTCGGCCACAGTGGCGGCGAGGCGACGCGCATGCTCGGACTCCCCGGCGTCGGCGGCGGCGTTGGCCCGCCGCAGCAGCTCGAAGATCACCGCCACGGCGGCGGGTGTGTCGAGGTCGTTGTCCATCGCCTCCGTGAACCGTTCGATCGCCTCCGGGTCGGGAGCCGCAGATCCCGAGGGCGAGACTCTGAGCTCGAACCGTCGCGCCAGGGCGTCCAGTCGCTCCAGACCTGACTGAGCATCGGCGATCGTGGCCGGTGTGACCTCGATAGGTGATCGGTAGTGGGACCGCAACATCAGCAATCGGTAGGCCCTCGCGTCGGTGCGGTCGAGCAGGTCGACGAGGGTCGTGAAGTTCCCCAGCGACTTCGACATCTTCTCGCCGGCGACCTCGACGAAGCCGTGGTGCATCCAGTGCCGCGCGAACCGGCGTCCGAGGGCCATGGCCTGCGCCCGCTCGTTCTCGTGGTGCGGAAATACGAGGTCGAGCCCGCCGGTATGCAGATCGAAATCCTCCCCCAGCAGGTCGAGGGACATGACCACGCACTCGGTGTGCCAGCCCGGCCGACCGGGGCCCCACGGAGAGGGCCAGGCGGGCTCCCCGGGTTTCGCCTGCTTCCAGAGCGCGAAATCGACGGGGGACCGCTTGGCCTCGTCGACCTCGACTCGAGCGCCAGCCCGCAGCGACTGCAGCGGCTGGTGGGACAGCTGCCCGTAGCCGTCGACCTTCTCCACCGACAGGTAGACGCCGTCCGACGACTCGTAGGCCACACCCCGAGCCACGAGCTCGCCGATCAGCTCCACCATGTCCGCCACGTACTCGGTGGCGTGCGGGACGACGGTTGGGCGGAGCACCCCCAGCCGGTCCAGCGCGTCCCAGTAGACCTCCTCGTAGTGGCGAGCCACCTCATCCGGCGGCCGGCCCACCTCCTGTGCCCGCCGGATGATCTGGTCGTCGATGTCGGTCACGTTGGAGACGTGGACGACCTCGGCGCCGAGCCACTCGAGGTACCGGCGCAGGATGTCATAGACCAGCACTTGGCGCCCGTGGCCGATGTGGGGCACGTCGTAGACGGTCGGCCCGCAGACGTAGATCGACAGCCGACCCGGCTCACGAGGGACGATCTCGGTGACCGCACCCAATGCGGTGTCATGAAGCCGCAACACAAAGGTACGGTAGCCCCTTGATGAGCCCGAACGTCCCCGAGAAGCCCAGCCTCGCCGGCCTGGAGGCCAAGTGGGCCGACCGGTGGGAGGCCGACGGGACCTACCGCTTCGACCGCAGCAAGTCTCGGGCCGAGATCTACGCCATCGACACCCCGCCCCCGACGGTGAGCGGGTCGCTCCACATCGGCCACGTCATGTCCTACACCCACACCGACACCGTGGCCCGCTACCGCCGCATGCGGGGCATGGAGGTCTTCTATCCGATGGGCTGGGACGACAACGGCCTGGCGACCGAGCGGCGGGTGCAGAACTACTTCGGGGTCCGCTGCGATCCCACCATGCCCTACGACCCCGCGTTCGTCCCGCCGGAGAAGCCGGGGTCCGATCCGGTGCCCGTCTCCCGGCCCAACTTCGTCGAGCTGTGCCTGCGGCTCACGACCGAGGACGAGCGGGTCTTCGAGGAGCTGTGGCGGTTCCTCGGCCTGTCGGTCGACTGGTCCATGACCTACCTCACCATCGGCGAGCGGGCGCAGCGGGCGGCGCAGCGCAGCTTTCTGCGCCTGCTGGGGCGGGGCCAGGCGTTCCAGGCCGAGGCGCCCACGTTGTGGGACATCGATTTCGCCACACCGGTGGCTCAAGCCGAGCTGGAGGACCGCGAGGTCGGCGGCGCCAACCACCGTCTGCTCTTCGGGCGACCGGGCCGTTCGCCGATCGAGATCGAGACGACGAGGCCCGAGCTCGTCCCCGCCTGCGTGGCCCTGGTCGCCCATCCCGACGACGCCCGGTACCAGTCCCTGTTCGGGACCGAGGTTCGCAGCCCGCTGTTCGGCGTCCCGGTGCCGGTCGTCGCCCACGAGCTGGCCGATCCCGAGAAGGGGACCGGCATCGCCATGATCTGCACCTTCGGCGACGTCACCGACGTGGTCTGGTGGCGAGAGCTCGGGCTCCCCGTGCGGGCCGTGGTCGGTCGGGACGGCCGCCTCCAGCCGCTGTCGTGGGGATCGCCGGGTTGGGAGAGCGACGACCCCGAGGCTGCCCGCCGCGCCTACGGCGAGCTCCAGGGGCTTCCGGTGCGGCGGGCCCGATCGCGTATCGTCGAGCTGCTCGCCGCCGCCGGCGACCTCGTGGGCGAGCCCCGCCCGATCACCCACGCGGTGAAGTTCTACGAGCGGGGCGAGCGTCCGCTCGAGATCGTCACCAGCCGGCAGTGGTTCATCGGGACGCTCGATCTGCGGGACGATCTGCTGGCGAGGGGCAAGGAGCTGCGTTGGCACCCGCCCTACATGGAGGCGCGGTTCGAGTCCTGGGTCGAAGGGCTCAACTCGGACTGGAACATCAGCCGCCAGCGCTTCTTCGGCGTCCCCTTCCCGGTCTGGTACCCGCTGGATGACGACGGCCGGCCAGACTTCACCCGCCACCTCGTCCCCGAGGAGGGCCGGTTGCCCGTCGACCCGTCGACCGACGTGCCGGCGGGCTACGAGCCCGCGCAGCGGGGCCGGCCGGGTGGGTTCGCCGGCGATCCCGACATCATGGACACCTGGGCGACCTCGTCGCTCACGCCCCAGATCGCCGGAGGCTGGGAGGACGATCCCGACCTCTTCGCCCGCGTGTTCCCCATGGACCTGCGTCCTCAGGCCCACGACATCATCCGCACCTGGCTGTTCACGACGGTCGTCCGTTCTCACCTCGAGCACGACTCCCTGCCGTGGTCCGACGTGGCCATCAGCGGTTTCGTCCTCGATCCCGAGCGCAAGAAGATGTCGAAGTCCAAGGGCAACGTCGTCACCCCCCTCCCCCTGCTCCAGGAGCACGGGGCCGACGCCGTCCGGTACTGGGCGGCCAACGGCCGACCGGGTACCGACACCGCGGTCGACGAAGGGCAGATGCGGATCGGCCGGCGGCTCGCCATCAAGATCCTCAACGCCTCCCGGTTCGTCATCTCCCGGCTCGACGCTCCGGCCGACGGCGCCGTGACCGACGCCCTGGACGCCGCCCTGCTGGCCCGGCTGGCGGCCGTGGTCGACGAGGCGACGGGGGCCTTCGAGGGCTACGACTACGCCCGGGCGCTGGATCGCGTCGAGACGTTCTTCTGGACCTTCTGCGACGAAGCCCGGGCCGGCCTGGCGCTGGCGCTGTCCACCCAGCTCCGCCTGTTCGCCCCTTTCCTGCCCTTCGTCGCCGAGGAGGTGTGGTCGTGGTGGCGAGAGGGGTCGGTCCACGTCGCTTCGTGGCCCGACGCCGGCGAGCTGCGGTCGTCTGCCGGTGAGGATGCGGACCCGCTGGTCCTCGAGGTCACCGCCGGCGTCTTGTCCCAGGTGCGTCGGGCCAAGACGGAACGGCGTCTCTCGATGCGGGCTCCGGTCGCCCGCCTGGCGGTCGTCGACACCCCGGAGCGGGTTGCCGCCCTGCGTCGGGCCGAGGGAGACCTCCGAGATGCAGGGGGGGTCGACGTCCTCGAGCTCGCAGAGGGAGAGCCGGCCGCCGTCCAGGTGGACGTGGCCTCGGCGGGCTCAGGCGGCTAGCCGGGTTTCCTGGGCCCGCCTCTTGAGCAGAGCCGTGGTTTCGAGTAGTTATGGCGCTGCTGGCAGGGTATGGCACTGGTGTCACCCAAGACCCGCTCAGCGGAGGGAGCCATGACCGACCTGGAACAGGTGCTGGAGATGGTGAACACGGGCCGGCGAGCTCTCGGTGCCGGGCCCCTGGAGGAGCTCCCCAGGGGCAAGCGCCGGAGCCAGTCGCAGTGCGTGCTGGCCAGGGCGCTCGGCCTCCGGTTCTCCGAGACCTCGGCGTGGCTGGGCGAAGGTCCCGCCAGCCGGCGCCGGACGGTGGCCGCCACGCTCGTCGACGGCTGGGGTACCCGGCCGCGCGTCGTGGACCGCCGGGCTGTCCGGCTGCCCGACCCGCTGCGCCGGTTCGTCAAGGAGTTCGACCTCGGCTGCTTCCCGGAGCTGGTGGACGAGCCAGCGCGGGTGAGCATCCCCGAGGACACCGAAGAGCCGGATCGTCCTCTCGTCTCGGTCTGAGCCGAGAGGATCAGGGCGGCCGACGGGAGGCCGCCTCTCATTGGGCTGCCTACGCCACGGGTGGAGACTCGGGCCACGACGGAGCCGCGTTCGGGTAGGCGTGGCCCGCTGACGTCCATTGGGCCGCCCCTGCGGGGGCCGCCAGACCCTGCTGTCCCACCGCTGGGCGGGCGACGACGCGGGCGGGGTCGCACTGGCCTCGTCCGGACACCTTGGTGCCCGGACGAGCGTCTGCACCGTGACGACGAGCTCTTAGGAGGTTCTGGCGAGGTCGGCCGGGTCCGCCCTCCAGACCCCGACATCGCCCCGCTGGAACCCGTTGAAGGTACCGCCGTAGCGGGGCAGCGGCGTCAGACTCCAGCGCTACGCCGCCACAAGTGACGGTTGGCTCCCGGTCAGAACCCCGGAGCGCCGCACTGGCCGGTTCTCGTCGGAGCGATGTTCGGCTGTCCGTCATCGGTGGGCGGCGGCACGTTACCCGTGCACGCCAGCGTTCCGGTCAGATGATTGCCCTCGAGCTCCGCGGCCGGCCCAGTGCTACCGGTCAGGCTGATGCCCTGCGTCACGGTGTTGCCGCCCAGCTCCACGGGACCCGAGCTGTTGACGATGCTCAACGACCCCTTGATCGTGTTCCCGCCGCACGGTGCGACTCCCACGTCGTCACTGTCGGCACCGTCGCCGATCAGCACGAACCCAGTCGTCTTGGTGAGGCTGACGGCGCCATTGACGGTGCTGTTGCACATCCGGACGGCGGTGGCTCGGTTGGAGATGAGCCCGCCGTTGAGGACGGAATGGTCGGCGGCCAGCGATCCACCTGCAGCCACGGTCACCGTGCCGTTGACCGTGGCACCCTGCAGACAGGTGGAGCCGGTGACGGTCAGGTTTCCTTGACGAGTCCCGCTGACGACACTACAAGTCACGGTCTGCGTCAGGTGACCCGCGCTGGACACGAACTGCGAGTCACCTCGGTAGGTGGCGGTAATGGTGTGGGGACCCGATGTCAGCGACGGCGTCGTCAGCGTCGCCAGGTTCCCTTGACCCAGGCTGCCGGTTCCGAGTGGCGCGCCGTTGGCGTCCGTGAAGTCGACCACTCCGGTCGGTGTGCCGGCTCCGGGAGCTGTCACCCTCACGGCGGCGGTGAAGGTCACGGTCTGCCCAAAGGCACTGCTGTTTCTCGACGACGAGGAGGACACGGTCGTCGTGGTCGCCGCCTTGTTCACGGTCTGGCGAGGCGCGAGCGTGGCGGCGGAGACGGCGAAGTTGGCGTCGCCCGCGTATGTGGCCGTGATCGAGTGAGAGCCGACGGCCAGGTTGGAGACCACCGGCGAGGTCGCCGTGCCGTTGTTGAGGGCCACCGGCTGTCCCGGCGTGGTGTCAATGGTGAAGATGACGGTGCCTCCGGCGGTGGCCGGAGCAACGCTGGCCCGGAAGCTGACGCCTTGGCGGTCGGAGACTTGACCGTCTGGACGACGGCAGTCGACGAGCTGGTCGCGAAGTTGGGGTCACCCGGGTACGAGGCTCTGATCGAGTGCGGGCCCGGTGAAAGGCTCGATGAGCTGAACGTCGCCTGACCACCCACCCCCAGCGGTCCCGTGCCCAGTGTGGTGGCGCCGTCGAGGAAGGTGACATTCCCGGACGGAGCCCCTGCACCGGGCGAGATCACGCCCACCGAGGCGGTGAAGGTTACGGCGTCGCCGGGGCCACTGGGGTTGAGGGACGAGGACACGATCGTCGTGGTCGCCGCCTTGTCCACCGTCTGGACGAGCGGGTTCGTCGTGGATGAGGAGGCGAAGTTCGTGTCCCCCTGGTA
>VAWP01000191.1 GCA_005888295.1 Actinomycetota bacterium | reverse complement strand
TCCCCGCCCGTTCGGGCGAGGTGCGTCCCTTCCGCCTCGAAGGCTTTCGCATGCCCACACGCCACGATCTCCGCAACGTCGCCATCATCTCGCACGTCGATCACGGCAAGACCACCCTCGTCGACGGCATGCTGCGACAGACCGGCGCCTTCCGGGCTCACCAGGAGGTCGTCGATCGAGTCCTCGACTCGATGGACCTGGAGCGGGAGAAGGGCATCACGATCCTGGCCAAGCAGACCGCCGTCCATCACGATGGTGTCACCATCAACATCGTGGACACCCCCGGCCACGCCGACTTCGGCGGCGAGGTCGAGCGGGGGCTCGCCATGGTCGACGGGGTGCTGCTGCTGGTCGACGCAGCCGAGGGACCACGTCCCCAGACCCGCTTCGTCCTGCGCAAGGCGCTGGAGGCGCGACTGCCGATCCTGGTGGTGCTGAACAAGGTCGACCGTCACGACGCCCGCCCTGCCCACGTCCTCGACGCCGTCTACGAGCTGTTCATCGATCTGGGGGCCGACGATAGCCAGATCGAGTTCCCCGTCGTCTACGCCAGCGCCCGCGACGGGTGGGCATCCGAGTCGTCGCCGGTTGTACCCAGCGGGTCGATCGACCCGTCACCCGATGTCAAGGCCGGGGGCCTGCGGCCCCTGCTGGACCTCGTGATCGCGCGGGTACCCGCGCCGAGCTACGTCGACGGCCACCCGCTCCAGGCCCTCGTCACCAATCTGGACGCTTCTCCGTACCTCGGTCGTCTCGCCATCTGCCGGATCGTGCAGGGGCGGCTCCGCCGTGGCCAGATCGTGGCGTGGTGTCGACAGGACGGTTCCATCGACCGGGCGCGCATCGCCGAGCTCTTCGTCGCCGAGGCGCTCGACCGGGTAGATGTCTCCGAGGCGGGGCCCGGAGAGATCGTGGCCGTCGCCGGCATCCCGCAGGTGACGATCGGCGAGACCCTCGCGGACCTCGACGACCCACGACCGCTCCCGGTCCTTCGGGTCGACGAGCCCAGCTTGTCCATCACCGTGGGGATCAACACGTCACCGTTGGCTGGTCGAGGTGGGGGCCCCACCGGAGAGAAGGCGGGCAACAAGCTCACCGCCCGCCTGCTCGAGAGCCGGCTGCAAGCCGAGCTGGTCGGCAACGT
Source organism: Actinomycetota bacterium (assembly GCA_005888295.1). Taxonomy (GTDB): domain Bacteria; phylum Actinomycetota; class Acidimicrobiia; order Acidimicrobiales; family AC-9; genus AC-9. The sequence goes on along the minus strand of VAWP01000191.1, from coordinate 2,438 downwards.
GTCCATTCGGGTGCTGCCCACCGAGCGTCCTGACGCCTGGGAAGTGCAGGGTCGAGGCGAGCTGGCCCTGGCGGTCCTGGTCGAGCTCATGCGCCGGGAGGGTTTCGAGCTGACAGTCGGCAAGCCGCAGGTGGTGGGCCGGATGGTTCACGACCAGCTGTGCGAGCCGATCGAACGGCTCGATCTCGATCTGCCCGAGGAGTACTTCGGCGCTGTTACCCAGACACTTGCCACCAGGCGAGGCCAGCTCGATGAGGTGGTCAACCACGGTACGGGATGGCTGCGGATGGCCTTCTCCATTCCGGCTCGAGGCCTGATCGGCGCGCGCACCGAGCTCCTCACTCAGACGCGCGGCACCGCCCAGATCCACCATGCGTTTGAGCGCTTCGAGCCGTGGACCGGCGACATCCGCTCACGTACGCGCGGAAGTCTGGTCGCAGACCGGCAGGGTGTGGCCTCCGCCTACGCCCTGTCCGCGCTCGAGGATCGCGGCACCCTGTTCATCGGTCCCGGCGAGGCGGTCTACGAGGGGATGGTCGTCGGCGAGTGCTCACGGGCCGAGGACATCGACGTCAACCCGACCCGGGAACGAAAGCTCACCAACGTCCGCTCCTCGACCGCCGAGGAGCTGGTGAGGCTCACGCCCCCGCGACGGCTCACGCTGGAGCAGGCACTCGAGCACATCGCGGACGACGAGTGCGTCGAGGTTGCTCCGTCGGCGGTGCGCGTGCGCAAGGTCGCACTGGCGAAGGCAGCGCGCGCCCGATCCCGGCGCAGCGGGCCGAAGCGGGACGCGGGACCTGAGCGAGCTCGATCGAGCGAGGTCTCTCGTGCCGACGAGGGCGCGACACCCCGCCGATCGCGATTTGCGCTCTGTTGTGGTGGGTACGAACGCGTCGGGATCCGATCCTCACGCCGCTCTTCGGGTGTATGGAGACGAGGTCCTACCGCAACTTCGGGCGAGCCGGACGTAGGGCCTAACGGCGTTCACGAGTTTGTGGATCGGATAACCTGGGTAGCAATATTCTTGGCGGGCACTGTGGGGAGTGCCATGGGGCAGGGGGCGGGGCGAGGACCTCGGTAGCCCGAATTGGCAGGCGGCGACGGGCGTGGCGGACCGAGGGTTATCTCGATTGTCGAGATTAATTTCGCACATAGCGTGTTAGTGGGTGAGATGTCATGGCTGTATTGGCGGCAGCCATCATGTTCGCAATTGCTGTTGCCGGTGTCCTCGGTGGCGTTGTCTCGGAGCGTGGCCGGGTCGCCGTCAAGGAGCCACGGCGGCCCCCCAGGACCAGCGTCACGTTGATCCTGTTCTCGGTCCTGATGGTCGGCGCCGTGATCGGCGACGGACTGGGGAGAGCACCGAGCACACCGCCGTCGATGTCTGGCGCGGCACCCTCGACGTCCCAATCGGCGGTCGGCGCGGTCCCCGTGTACCCAGGTCCCTCGAACGACGCCCCGCTTCCCCGGCTGAACCTTCCGATCACCTACAACTACGGACCTGGACCCCGTCACCCGGTGCCGTCGCCCGGTTCCGCTCCGCCGGCGTTCGGAGCCAATGGGGCGCCGGCGCGGCCGGCCCCGAGCCCGTCGACGGGCCAGGCGCCCCTGCCGACCGTGCCCCTGCCGTCCTGCACCTCCGCGCCGAAGCCCACCGCTGGTGGCACCAACGGCCCGCCGGTCACCGCGCCCGTCACCGAGCCCTGTGTCGGCCCGTCGGTGCCGGCGGTCCCGGGATCGACGAGCCGACACAGGCGTGCGTCTCTGCGCTGGCCGACCCTGGCGAAGGCTGCATACGTAGTGCAGGAGGCAGCATGCCATCTGACCGATGGATCGAGGCTGGGACCGAGGTCGAGGTTCGCAACCGCTTCACTGGGGATTGGAGCGTCGGCTTCGAGGTGATCAGTCGCTCGGACGGTGTGGTCCGAGTCCGACGACTCCGTGATGGCGCGATCCTGCCCACGGCGTTCCGCGACGACGAGGTCAGGGTCTGCGCGTCGGCAGCCGACAGCGCCTGACGTCGTTCCCTCTGGTCGAGGTTGCCGTCAGCAACGTCCCGATTTATGGACGCGCTTGTTGCTCCTCGAACAGCGCAGCCTGTTTCGCCCGGTCCGAGGCGGAGAACTGGTAGCGCACCAAGGCGGCCAACACGGCAAGAGCGACTATCACGCCCGAAGCCAGCACCGCCGCGAGTACAGGGGACGCCACCGCGGCAGCAAGCCCGGCCGTCGATCCAGCGAGCACGGCGGTGATGACGCCGACCATGGCGGCGACGGTCCTGAGCATCTGCCATCCCCCGCCCCATAGTCCCTCGATAGCGACCCTCTTACCGGGTGAGACGCTGGCCAGGTAGGGGGTAACCTCGCCATATCTGTTCCCCCTCTCGGGACTCTCGACTGCGCAAATTCACTAGCGGTTCGGTTTTGACGGTTGGT
>VAWP01000034.1:6537-14338 GCA_005888295.1 Actinomycetota bacterium | reverse complement strand
TTGGCCTGTTGGGTTCGAACAGGAGGTGGCTGCCCAGGATCGGTACGATCACGAGAGTCGTCAGCCACGTCAGGGGAGAGCGCACGGCGATGGCGACGAGGCAGCCGCGTTGTCGAGGGCTTGGCCGTAGGCGGAGCTCTCCCCGTCGACGCCGTGTGCCCGGACGACCCGCAGCCTGGACGCTGTGTCGGCAAACCGCTGGAGAGCCGCCGTAAACCGCTCGTGGAGCACGGTCCATCCCATTCCTCGCCCCGGCGCGGATCCGCGCCAGGGCGAGGAAGAACGAGGTCCGCCCCTCTCTACGAGCGCTTCCGCGGGTACCGACCGGGATGCGCCACGACCGTCGTAGCCTTGAGCCCATGCCTTGGTGGGCGTGGTGCCTCATCGCAGTCGGCGGCGTCGCACTCGTCTGCGGCTGGGGCTTTCGCAGCCAACTCCGTTTTACCGTGAAGCTCACGAAAGCGCTAGCGACCGACGAGCGACTGCCCAGGCCATTACGGTGGGCGGTCGGGATCGCGCTCGCCGTAAAGGTGATCCCCGTGCCCGACTTCGGAATCGACGAGGTCATCCTCGCGCTCGTCGCTGCGCTACTCCTGACCGTCTACCGACATACGTTTTCTGAGATCGTCGCCGAGACTCGTGGCGTCGAGGCAGAGAATGGAACGACTCGCGTTCCTGCTGAGTGAGCCACCCTCCGACGGCGAGAACAGCGAACCGCAAGCCGGCGTTCGGGTCGCACCGACGGGTCGCGGCGCTCGAGGGTTTATGGGCGACGTTCCGTTTCCAAAGGCGGCGGCGTACGGGCCGCGATAACCGTCAATCTGTACGTGGGTGAATGTGTGTCCAAGGCGTCCACGAGGAGCGGCCGAAAGCGTGAGCCGGCCGGCCGATGAGTTCCGAGCAGAGCACCAGTCAGTATGGTCAGGATCCGCACGAAGGAGCCCACATGACCGAGCCGACCACCCACACCGTTGACGTTCCCGGCGCCACGTTGACCTATGACGTTCGTGAGACCGAAACCCCGAGCGACAAGCGCCCGCTCTTCATCTTCGGCTCGCCGATGGGCGCCTCGGGCTTCCAGCAGCTCGTCGGTCATTTTACGGACCGCACCGTCATCACCTACGACCCTCGTGGCATGGAGCGCAGCACCCGTGAGCCCGGCAGCGAGGTCGCCGTGGGGGTGCACGCCGAGGATTACCACCGCGTCGTCGAGGCCGCCGGGCTCGGGCCGGTGGACGCGTTCGGGTCGAGCGGCGGCGGCATGTGCGGCCTGCACTGGGTGGTCGCCCACCCAGCGGACGTGCGCACCTTCGTCTCACACGAGCCACCGGTGATCACGCTGCTCGAGGACAGTGAGATGGCGACCAAGGTGAACGCTGACATCGTGGACACCTACCAGCGGGACGGGTTCGGTCCGGCCATGGCGAAGTTCATCCAGCTGGTCATGCATCAGGGCCTGCTGCCCGACGACTACCTGGCCCGCCCCGCGCCGGACCCCGCGCAGTTTGGTCTCCCCACCGAGGACGACGGCTCCCGCGATGACCTGCTGCTGAGCGGCAACCTCGCCATGCCGCCGTTCGAGCCGGACGCGGAGGCCCTGCGGGCGTCATCCGTGCGCATCGTTCCCGCAATCGGCGCGCTCGGCGAGGGTGGGCTGGCTCGACGCGGCGGCGAAGCGGTCGCACGGCTGCTCGGCGTCGAGCCGGTGATCTTCCCCGGCGATCATGGCGGCTTCGCCGCCAACGAGTGGTCGCCCGGCAACGACCCGGCCGCGTTCGCCGCGAAGCTCCGCGAGGTGCTCACCGAGGACTGATCAGAGCTGTCGCGGCCCGCGCCCGATTCGGGCGAGCGGCGCGCGGTCGCGCGCATCTCGCGTGAGTACCGATCGAGCGACCGGATCGTCAGTCCTCACGCCGGCGATGTGGGCGAGGTTTCGCTCAGTGGGGCCACCGCGGATATGGGGCGACCGCTGCCGTGAACCCTCATGATGGAGCCCGCCGATATCGGCACGTACCGGATGACTCACCCGAACGCCGCTGCTCTCGCGATCAGGACCAGGCCACAGCGCCGCACGGCAGTATCGAGTCCGCCGAGGCGAACCTGTGTGGTCTACCGCTACGATCGAGAAGCTTCCGGCCGCCGAGTCGATTGGAGTTCCGAATGTACCGGATCCTGTCCACCAAGCCGATGGAGTCGGTCGACGGTCACGTCGACGCCACCTACGCCGACCGCAGCGGCTGGTCCGAGAACATGGGTGCGACGATCCTTCCAATCGTGGTTGGCGACGATCGCTGCGGCCCCTTCATCGTGCTCAGCTACGTCGAACCAACCGAAGAGCAGATGCCTCTGTCGTTCGCCCACGCCCACCCCTCCGACAATTGGCGGATCTCGATTCGGGGCACGACCAACATGGGACGGGACACCTATGAGCAGGGTCAGTTCCGGTTCCACGACGGCGGCGTGCCCTACGCGAGCGACAACTTTGCCTGGGGCCCCGATGGGGGCTACGGGATCATCATGTTCGCCGATCGCAGGGGCTTCGCCATCCGGCCGGTGAAGGCCGAGATCGCCGACCGGGTGGCACCGGAGCAGGAGGCCGCCGGCGCCGCCCTGGGTATCGACATGCGGGATCCGTGTCCGGGGGCCCCGGCGATCGCCACGACAATGGGTCCGACGACGCGAGCTCATCTCGACGGTGGCTTCGACGCCTCCGATGAGTGGGACGAGATCGCCCCCGGCATCCGCATGGCCGCTGGCATCGCCGGCGAGCCGACATGCGGGCCGGTGCTTGTGTTCCTGGATTGCGCTGCCGGCTGCGAGGCCGTCCCGCCCCGCTCGATCGGTTCGGAGACGATCGTGGCTCCGGTGTTGGGCTCGGTCGATGCCGCCAGCGCCACCCTGACCCAGGGCGACGTGCGCCTGGAGGAAGGCGACGTCGAGCATCCGGCCCTGGTTGCCGGCTCCGACGGTGCGAAGCTCGTGGTCATCTTCGCCGACCGGCGCGCTCTGGCCTCAGCCCTCGAGGACGGCACAGTGGCCGGGACGCTGGGCGGCGCACTGTCGACGGTGCTCGTCGAACTCCAGAGCCAGCTGTCGCTCGCTCCCTCCGCGTCCTGACCACCGCGAGCGAGACACGCACGAGATGAGTGGAGAAGGGCCGTTCTTCTCGACACCACAACCCATCGACGGCGCGATTCGGCGAAGCCGCCGATCCACGTGTACGCGCCCGCGAAGGCACCTGTTCCAACAGTCCGGCCTACACCCGTCATCATTCGTAGCCGCGGTGCCCGGCTCCCGGCGGTTACGGATACCGACTCCCTGGTGTCGCTCGTCTCGGTACGCTCAAAGGCTCATGGGAGCCAGGCGGTCCGGCGTGCGGCGGATGGGAGCGCTCGTAGGACTGCTTGGCGTCGCCATCCTCGCCGCGGCGTGTGGAGGAGGTGGCTCGACGGCGTCGACCGCAACCACCTCAGCGTCGTCGTCGACGACCTCGACGACCTCCCCCGCATCGGCAACCGACATAGACACCACATACCCATCCGCCGCGTTGCACTCAAACCGCCGCGTCATCGTCCTTCTGCCACCGGGCTACCAATCGAGGAAGCGCTATCCCGTTGTGGAGTTCCTGCATGGAGCTCCCGGGGATCCCTCCCAGATGATCGGGTTGGGCATGCGTACGGTCTCCAATCAGTCCAAGGTGCCGTTCATCGCCGTGGCGCCCGACGGGAACGGTCCCGTCGTGGGCGAGAGCGACTTCGCCAATACCCCCCAGCAGCCGGTGGGAACCGCGACCGGCCCCGAGCTTCGCTCTTGGGTCGATTCCCACTACGCCACCAATGGGACGTGGTACGTGACCGGGTTCTCGTCAGGCGGGTTCGGGGCCGCCTATCTGCCGACACTCAGTCCCGGCGTCTACAAGGCGGCCTGCCCGATCAGTGGGTCCTTCACCGCCCAGACCCCGCCCTTCGAAGGAGATCCCGCCTTCTTGGGTCAGCCGGCCTCCGTCACAAATGCCGCTTCGCCCATCCTCCATGTCTTGGCCAGTGGTCCGCCTACCCTCGTGGTCGTCGGATCGAGCGATGCCCCCGGACTGGACCAGGCACACCGATATGTGGCCGCGATGACTGCGGTCGGTCAGCCAAACAAGTTGATCCTCGATCCCGGGGGACATGACGCCCAGGTTTGGATCGCCGGCATAGCGCAATGCGTGGGGTACTTCTTCCCGGGCTCCGGCGTGGGCCAGTAGGCGCTCTGTCCCACGATGGTCACCGCCCCTGCTCGTGGCGGGCGAGGTCCAGAGGGACGTGGTCATAGCAGGCATGACGGTCGGCATCCATCTGCCGCAATACGGCCAGGCTCGGGTCCCGACGCCATCGTTGCCGCCGCCCGCGACGCCGAGGCGCTCGGGTTCGCCGACATCCTCGGCCGCGACGGAGCGCGCGTTTGCGGCGCCCCACGCGCTGAGCCCGCGGAGAGCGGGGCTCAAGGCGCGACCGCCGGAGCAAATTGGGCGAACGCGGCTTGTCCGACGCCCGGCGGTATGGGCTACGGGCGAAGCTCAGAAGACTCGATCTACTGGGATACCGCTGCTCCTGGTCGGCGCCACCGGTCGCTGGCGGTTTGTGGCCTCTCACACACTCCACAAGGCTTGAGTGGGAGAGAGGCGAGCAGCGCGGAGGGCCGGGAGCAGCCCAGCGACGGCACCTATCACAAGGGCGGCGCCAAGTCCCCCGGCCCAGGCCAGAGCGGGGACGACGATGGCCCAGTGCTTGGTGGAGGAATAGATGGCGGTGGAAAGCACACCGGCAGCGACACCGACGATGCCGCCGAGGAGGGCGAGCAGGACAGCTTCGAAGAGGAACTGGATGCGGATGTGGCCCTTGGTGGCACCTAGAGACCGGCGCAGCCCGATCTCGGAGCGGCGCTCAAGCACAGAGATGACCATGATGTTGGCCACGCCGACGGCGCCGACGAGCAAGGCCACGGCCCCGAGGCCGAGGAAGAGGCCGTTGAGGGCGGCCTTGGCGTCGGCCTGGGCGACCAAGGCGGAGGAGGGCTGGCTCACGTTGACCTGGTTGGGAGCCTCGGGATTGGCGGAGGCGGCTAGGACCGAGTCCACGGCGTTGACTTGGCTGTTCTGAGCGCGCACGTAGATGGTGGAGGGGTTCCCGTCGAAGCCAAGGAAAGCCTCGGCAGCGGGGAAGCCGACCAGCACCGATGAGTCGATAGCGGGCGCGAGGACCGCTGGTTTGAGGACGCCAGCTACGTAGAGCCACGTGGTGCCGACCCAGATGCGCTCGCCAGGGTAGATGCGGTCGATCCCAAGTCGCTGCGCAGCAGCCGCTCCGAGCACAGCCACGGGCTGGGTGGCAGTGGCGGCGTTGAGGTAGGTGCCTTGGGCGACGGTGGTACCGGCTGTTTCGAGCAAGCCGAGACTTGCGGCATCCACAGACAGAGCGTTGGTCTCCACGCTTGGTATGAAGGGACTGCGGTAGGCGGAGATTCCCGGCACTAGGCCGGTGTCCTGGACGTTGGTGACGGGCCCGATCCGGGCGATCATCCCCGGCGCGGCAGCGGGCAGCTCGGCGGTCTGGCCGAAGAGGTTCTGGCCGTTGGTGACCGTGAGCAGGTTGGTGCCTAGCTGATTGATCTCGTTGAGCAGCCCGGCCTGTGATGAGGAGGACAAGCCGAGCACGGCGACGATCGACGCGATGCCGATGGCAATGCCCAATGCGGACAGCCCAGCGCGCAGTTTGCGGGTGCGCAGCCCGACGGTGGCCAGCCGGAGGAGGTCAGTGGGCCGGAGCCGTTTGGGGACCATCACCAGGGCGGTCATTGCACCTTGCTCGATGAGGGTCGCAGGTGCGGCGGGTCGTAGGTCAGCGGCGCCTTCTCGCTTGGTGGTGCCGCGGAGGGCTGGCTGGTGTCGGCGACGATCCGTCCATCGAGCATTTCAACCCGCCGCGGCATACGCGAGGCGATGGCGCGTTCGTGGGTGATGACCATGATGGTGGTGCCCTCGGCATGGAGCTCTTCTATCAGAGCCAGAATGGCCTGCCCGGTGGCCTGGTCGAGGTTCCCGGTGGGTTCGTCGGCCAGGACGATGGCAGGTTGTCCCACTAGTGCTCGGGCGATGGCGACTCGCTGGCGTTCGCCTCCCGACAGCTGGGTGGGGCGGGCGTCGGCCCGGCGGCCAAGGCCGACCCGTTCCAGGGTGACCAGCGCTCGGTTGCGGCGCTCGCCAGGGGCGACACCTGCATAGAGCAATCCGTCGGCCACGTTCTCCAATACCGTCGCGTGCTCGGCAAGGAAGAACTGTTGGAAGACGAATCCAACCTCGGTCGCCCGCAGGGTGGCCAGCTCCCGGTCGGTCATCTCCGCGACGTTCAGCCCGGCGACGCGCACCGCTCCGCCGCTGGGGCGGTCGAGAGTGCCCATCAGCTGGAGCAGGGTGGTCTTGCCGGGGGCCAGCACCGGCGGCTCGCCCGGGTAGGCCTTGGTGACATCTTCGGCCTCGAGCACTGGGGTGGACCCGTGGCTCTCGTCGGCAACGCCAGTGTCGATGGCGAGCTCAGCCGTGTCCGGAGTAGCCCGGTCGGAGTGGGTCATCGGCTGGTCGGTACTACGATGCGTTGTCCGGCGGCCAGTCCCGGGCTCGACACCTGGACCAGACCGGCGGCGTCGTCGAAGATTCCGAGCGATACGGTCACCAGGTGACGGGCGTCGTTACGGCTGACGACCTCGACGGCGTAACCACCGCCGGCCAGGGCCACCAAGGAGTTGACCGGGACGACCAAGGCGTTGTTGACGGTGGCGGTGGTGATCGCCACCTGTACAGGGGCCTGGTCCCAGTTACCGGTAGCAGTCGGGTCGGCGGGGTTGACCTCGACGGTGACCGTCGGCGGGTTGGATGAAGCGCTGGAGTTCGTCGACCCGCTGGTTGACGGAGGGGTCGTGGCCACGGTGCCCACCGAGGAGACCACGCCAGGTGTCGTCTGCTTGTTGGGCAAAGTGATCGTCACCTGGTCGCCGACCTTGATCTCGGACTGCCGGGCGGCGTCAAGGGCGACTGTGACCTGTCGGGCGGTCGACGTGGCCTGGAGCACCGGCTGCCCCGACGCGATCTGTCCGCCGAGGTTGGCCGACAGCGTGGTGATGCGCGCCGCCGTGGGCAGGAACACCACCTGGCCCAGAGTCAGGGTGCCGGTCTGGCTGGCGCCGAGCGCCGCCTGGAGCTGTTCAACCGCGCCGGCGGTCGCCGAGGTGAACGAGTCCGAGCCGGGGGTGATCTGTGCGGTGCTGGCGTCGCCGAGGGCGAGCAGGTCGTTGTTGAGCTGGACCACATCTGGGCCCCTCGAGCCTTGGGACAGATCCCGCCAGGCAGGGGTGGAGCCGAAGAGCAGGACCACCGGGTTACCGTCGACGCCGTAGAGAACCTGGCCCTGCTGGACGACCTGGCCGGCGGTCGGAAGGGCGGTGAGCGTGCCCTTGGCCTGGCTGTAGACGGTGTATGCCTCGGCGTAGCCCAGGGTGGCGTTCACGTTGGTCTGCGAGGAGAGCGCTCGGCTGAACACCGTAGCCAGAGACGTGGGGGAGGCGTTGTCTGTCGCGCCGGAGCCCGTCGCCCTCCGGCCAGAGAACGGCCGGAGGATTCCAACCACGGCGCCGGCCACGACGACTGCAGCGACCACGCCGGCCAGGACCCATCGGCGTCCCAGTCTTGGTCGGGGGCGACCTGAAGGCTCGGACACCACCGTTTGCTCGGTGCGAACCGACCTGGCCATGCCGCTACGCATTTCCG
>VAWP01000034.1:2755-6428 GCA_005888295.1 Actinomycetota bacterium | reverse complement strand
ACGGCCAGCCCGATCGGGTTCGGCGGTGACCCTGGTCATCGTTCTCCTTCGGTTACCGCTGCTCCGGGTCACCCGCCCAGACCACCCGTGGACGGCATCTGTGCCTTGCAGGCGTCCATGGCCGACTGCACCTGCGGCGAGCTCTCCTCCCCACGGGTGATGTGCACTTCGCCGCCCGAGAAGGTCGGGTCGGCGAAGTCCGCCACCCCGTGGGCGCGGATGCACTTGGCCCAGTTGAGCCACTGCTGCTGCTGCGCGGGGGAGAGCTGCTGGCCAGTCGTCCCCCACCCCCCCGGCACCAGCGCATTGCACGCCTCCGACGCGGACTGGAAGGCGGAGGACTTCGGGTCCACGCCCTGCGTACGGAACCCGTAGCCGCCGCTGGGGGTCGCGACCGGGTCGGGGAAGTTCGGAACCCCGTGGCTGCGCATGCACTGGGAGTACGCCAGGGCTTTGGCGAGAGGGGTGGTGCCGCCCGACGAGGATCCTCCCGTTTGGGACGCGGTCGTGGTCGGCCCGGCGCCGGCGCTCGGAACGGCCGACGACGGAGATCCACCTGAGCAGGCCGCGACCGCGACCCCCAGCACGACGGCCGCGGCGGGGACAACTGCCTTAGCAATGAGCATCGCCGATCGGGTGCGGGGAGCTGCTGTTTGTGCTGATGGGCTGTGGGTCACGCCCCCAAGTCAAGCCACCGAGATGTTGCCAGCACGTATGAGCTTTTCGATATGCCGACGATATGCTCCGGCGGGTAGGATCGCCCAAGTGTGCGTGTGTTGATCGCCGAGGACGAGCCCTATCTAGCAGAAGCCATTCGGGATGGCCTGCGTCTGGAGGCGATCGCCGCGGACATCGCGGGTGATGGTGATGCAGCTCTGGACCTGCTGAGCATCAACGCCTACGACATCGCCGTCCTCGACCGCGACATCCCCGGCCCCTCCGGCGACGAGATCGCCAAACGCATCGTCGCCTCCGGCAGCGGCATGCCCATTCTCATGCTCACCGCTGCCGACCGCCTCGACGACAAGGCCTCCGGGTTCGGACTCGGTGCCGATGACTACCTCACCAAGCCCTTCGAGCTCCGAGAGCTCGTGCTCCGTCTCAGAGCGCTCGATCGCAGGCGTGGCCACCACAGGCCACCCGTGCGGGAGATCGCAGGCCTGCGTCTGGATCCGTTCCGCCGCGAGGTCTACCGCGACGGCCGTTACGTCGCCCTCACCCGCAAGCAGTTTGCCGTGCTCGAGGTTCTCGTCGCGGCCGAAGGCGGTGTCGTCAGCGCCGAAGAGCTCCTGGAACGGGCGTGGGATGAGAACGCAGACCCGTTCACCAACGCCGTGCGCATCACCGTCTCGGCCCTGCGCAAACGCCTCGGCGAGCCCTGGATCATCGTCACCGTGGCCGGCGTCGGCTACCGCGTCGACACAGCACCCGGCACCGGGCGCGAGGGAGGAGACCGTGGTTAGAGCCCCTGGTTTGAGCGTTCGCCTCAAGCTCACCCTCAGCTACGCCGGCTTCCTCATGCTCGCCGGTGCGTTGCTGGTCGCCGCCGTGGTCTTCTTCTACCTTCACCTGCCCCACGGTGTGATCTACGCCACCGGTGACTTGAGGATCAACCGCTCCGTCCTCCTGCGTAGCTTCGCTCCGTTTATGGCCATCGTGCTGGGATTCCTGCTGGTGTTCGGCCTTGTGGGCGGGTGGCTTCTCGCCGGCCGTATGCTCACCCCCCTGGCCCGACTCACGGACGCCGCACGCATGGCTGCGAACGGGTCGCTCTCTCACCGAATCCGGCTACCGGGCCGCAAAGATGAGCTCCGCGAACTCGCCGACGCCTTCGACACCATGCTCGTACGGCTCGAGGCATACAGCGCCGAACAGCAGAGATTCGCCGCCAACGCCTCCCACGAACTGCGCACCCCGCTGGCGATCACGCAGACACTTCTCAACGTCGCCCTAAGAGATGTGAACCGAAACACCGACGAACTCGTCCACCGCCTCCAGGCCGTCAATACCCGAGCGATCGACCTCACCGAAGCATTGCTCCTGCTCAGCCGCGCCGACCAAAAGTCCTTCAGAAGAGAACATGTGGACCTGTCCCTCATAGGCGAAGAAGCCACCGAGACCCTCCTCCCCATGGCAGAAAAACATGGCGTCACCATCGAAACCTCCGGCGACATGACTCCCACCATCGGCTCAGAGGCGCTCCTGCTGCAGATGACAACAAACCTCGTGCACAACGCCATCATCCACAACCTGCCCGAACAGGGCACCGTGTGGATCACGACCAGCCTTCAGCCCGACACTGTGGTGCTCACTGTCGAGAACACCGGCCAGAAACTCGCCCCACAGTTGGTTGCGACGCTTGTCGAGCCGTTTCAGCGCGGCACCGAACGCATACACAGCGGCCACGCGGGTGTCGGCCTCGGCCTGGCAATCGTCAAGAGCATCACCCAAGCACACGACGGAACCCTCACCCTCGCCCCCCGGGCTGCTGGGGGACTCTGCGTCACGGTGCAACTACCCGCCGCGTCACCACACACCGGCAGAGGGCGATCACGGGGAATTGCCGCAAGCCCCAGAGAGGCATAGTCAAGGGCCTGTGGATCAGCGGTCATGAGAACTGAACGGCCCCGCACGCTCGAACCGGCGTTAGCACTCGGTCGCGGTTGCGGCACTTCGATGTCGGTGAGCTCGTCGACTGGGTCGGGCATTCGCCTGAGAGGCTGGAGGCCATGCGCGCCGGCCTGCAGCGGATAGGAACGGGACGAATCGAGGACTGAGCGACGGTGCCCTCGGGAGTCGTGAGCGTGGCCTGGAGGCGGCGGTATAGGATGGCCTATAAGCGGTCGGATACTTCGCCGGCCTTAGCCCCGGGGTGCGAAGAACTCAAGTGCGATGTTGTCGGGATCTCGAAAGGACAATGCCGAGTAGTAAGGCGTGTCCACGATGCCACCGTTGGGGATGCCGAGCTCGTTAAGACGGATTTCCCATGCCTTCAACTCATCGCGGTTGGCACAGCCGAAAGCGAGATGATCGAGCCCCGGCCGCCGCTCGTTGAACGGCTCAGTGCTGTCCAAGTCAGGGAACTGAGTTACGCCAACGATTGTGCCGCCGGTAAGCCAAGCGACGCGCTGGAACGGACCTGTGTCCTCGTCAAGGATTGGGTCCGAGCCGAACAGATCCTTGTACCAAGGCACACTCCGTTCAAGGCTCGTAACCGTTAGCGCCACGTGAGTAATCGCAGGGAACTCAGGCATCTCTTTTCTTTCCTTCGCACCTCGTGGACGCAGCGAATGCTACCTCTTTGGTTGGCAACGCTCGGGGAGTAAAAGCTATCTGGCAGCACCAGTCGCCGCGCTAACTGAGGCCCCAGTCCCGGCGATTGAGGACAGTGGCGGCTCGGGACACTGGCCGATCGAGAGCGCGTGTGTGGAGACGGTCCGGGAGCCTAGCGAGCGACTGAGTTGCGTATGTGGGTGCGCTCGGCCAGCCTGTCGGAGTGTCCCCAACGGCGGCCGAGTTATTGCGCCAGCTCGACGTCGGCGCTGGCGGGATATCGGTTGAGGAGTTGCCGCACAACCGCTGGCTGAGCCCGGGTGTTTGGCGGATCGAGATCGACGATGGACCTCCTGCTGTCTTGAAGTACACAAGTGCCGAGCGGCCTCGGCGGGAGACG
>VAWP01000034.1:1408-2748 GCA_005888295.1 Actinomycetota bacterium | reverse complement strand
CCGATGGACGTTTTGGTGCCGAGAGCCGCTCGCCTATCAGAGCGACGGGCCAGGCCACTACGCTGCCGGGGGGCTCATGGCACCACCATGTCTGGGGGTGCAGGTCGGCAACAGCGAGGCAGTGCTGCTGCTCGAGTGGGTTCAGGGCGACCCGGGGGAAGTCTGGTCCGTGGAGTCCTACGCCCCAGCGGCGGGGGCCCTCGGCCGCGTTCAGGCTCCGTTCCTCACCGGACAGTCACTGCCGCTGGTCCCGTGGCTGAGCAGAAGCTTCCTCCGCCATTACAGCTCGGAGAAACCGGTCAACTGGGATCTGCTCTACGATGACGAAGCCTGGAGTCATCCGGTCGTGCGCGAAACCTTCCCCCCCGGGCTCCGCGAAGCCGTCACGGTCGTCCGCGCTGAGAGAGAACGTCTTTGGGTAGTCAACGAGTCGTTGCCACGCACCCTCTGCCACCTCGACTGCTGGCCCAAGAACCTGATTCGCCAACTGAGCGGCCAGATCACTCTGCTCGACTGGAGCCTCGTTGGCGAGGGGACCATCGGCGAAGATGTCGGGAACCTCGTCCCCGACGCCTCGTTCGACCACTTCGTTCCAGCCGCGGACCTGGCTCACCTCGAAACGGTTGTATTCGACAGCTACCTGCGGGGCCTCCGAGAAGCAGGCTGGGATGACGACCCCCGGCTAGTCCAGCTCGGCATGTGGTCATCCGCGGTCAAATACGATGGCTGACACCCTTCACTCTCGCCCAGGTCGGAGACGCCCGCCAGTTCCGCTACGGAGGAGAAGGTGAGATCGACGCTACCTTCACGTTCCGAGAGCGAAGCCGGGCTCTGTTGTGCAACGCCCGCTGGGCGGCGCAGGCCCTGCAATCGGCCGATCAGCTTGGCTTCTAGCACCCGGTGAGCCAGTCAAAAAGCGCTCTACTGCACGTACATGTCGACGGACGTGGCGCCATTGACGTCGGGAGCGATCGATGCACTAGCAGATGATCTGGCCTCAACCGGTTACTGGGGGCCCGAGTGTGCGGCAGCAGACACTGAGGCATTGCCCTGGGAATCCGCAGAGGAAATTCGTGTCCGCGAATTCGACATTGGGAGGCGCCGCACGGCACGGCCCAGCTGATTCGGGTTTGTTGAGATCAGTCGACGGACCTCCACATATTTAGCCGGAGAACGACGGCGTGAACGATCCTAGTTTGTGCTCCAAGGTGGTGATCAGGCTGTCACAGCGCCGGACGGAGATCGAGTCGGCATCACCGCCTCCGACCGCCCACTCCCCGCGGTCACCGACCGAGACGCTATTCAAAGTCGTGTCCCATCCACCGGTCGCGCCGGACGGT
>VAWP01000034.1:0-1297 GCA_005888295.1 Actinomycetota bacterium | reverse complement strand
CGCCGTTGAGGACTCCATTGGGTGAGGGTCCAGCTCCAGGTGCAGCGAACTGAGTCCATCGCGAACCGTTCCAGTGGGCGACGAGCGGCATGGCGCCATTGACGACGCCGAAGACACCCACCCCCCAAACATCGTTTGGCGCAGCGCCGGCGACGCCGTAGAACCCACTACCGTTGACCCCGCCGATTTGGCCAAGGCCTGCGACCGAGGTCCACCGGGTCCCATCCCAGTGCTCGGTAAAGGTTTGGAAGGGCCAATCTGGCACTGCGTAGAAGCCGACGGCCCAGACATCGGTGGGCGAGAGGACGGTGACAGAGCTAAGAGACGACCTCGGCGGAGATGCGTCGGGTATGACATCCCACTTCGTTCCGTTCCAGTGTTCGACCAATCCCTGGCTGTATATGCCAGACGGGTCGCTCGTAGACCCGACGGCCCACACGTCTGACAGCCCGGTTGCTGAAACTCCCCATAGCGAACTCGCCGTCCCCGGCGTCGGCGCGGGCACGACTGACCAAACGACGCCGTTGTAGTGCTCCACGAGCGCCTTGTTGGAACCTGCCCCACTCGCACCAACGGCCCAGACATCAATAGGGCTTACCGCGGCGACGCCCATCAGAGAGTTGGTGGGCGATGCTCCGACTGCGGGACTTGGACTCGCGGTTCGATTCCACGAGAATCCGTCCCAGTGCTCAATCAATGTTTCGTTTTGACCTGGCCCTGCAGACTGATTCGCTGTGATCTTCCCCACCGCCCAGACGTCATTTATTCCAGCGGCGGCCACGCCGCTGAGCGAGTAGCTCGACGGCGCCACCCTTGGGGCAGTTGGCACGGTCGACCAGTCAGACGAGCAGGCCAGGACTGATGTCGGGCTGTCGGCAGCGGCAACCGCTCCCCCCGCGACAAGCAGTGACCCGATCCCAGTGAGGGCAACCGCGAGTCGCCCACCTCTCGCTCTGATCCCCCCCTTTTCCCTCGACATGCTCGCCTCTCAGTCCCGCGACCGCTCGCGGCTCCCCAGTCTTTGAACCCAGCCCGGGCCAAGTTCGCCAACGGGCGACTCCGTTCCTGCTGAGCCTCGCCCCGACGAGCGCTCGGCTGGGCCGGGTCCGGAGCGGTATTGGCGGGCGCAGTCACCAGGGCCAACGATCTCGGCCGATAGAGATCAAGGAGGGGGCGAAGGCAATGCGCACCCACGTATGCGAGATCCTCGGGATTGAACGACCGATCGTCCAAGCGCCCATGGCTGCCGTTCCGGAACTGGCTGCGGCAGTCTCGAATGCCGGCGCGCTCGGCATGG
>VAWP01000190.1 GCA_005888295.1 Actinomycetota bacterium | reverse complement strand
AGCCACGACCTCGACACCGTGCTGCCGAAGTCCGATGTCATCTACCTTCTGCGACTCCAGACCGAGCGCGCCACGGAATCATTGCTCCCCTCGGTGCGCGAGTACACGGCCGGCTACGGGCTCACGAGAGAGCGGGGCCGGCTGCTGGCCGAGCGGGCCCTCGTGATGCACCCGGGACCCATGAACCGCGGTGTCGAGATCGCCGCCGAGCTGGCGGGGCTGCCCAACTCGCTCGTCACCCGCCAGGTGGCCAACGGGGTCGCCGTGCGCATGGCCGTGTTGTACCTGCTCCTGGGCTCGGGGGCGGATCTTGGCGTGGCCGTGGCAGACGCCGCTGTCGTTGCCGTCGAACCCGAGCTCGAGCCGTCGTCGGACGCCGTGGTGCTCGACGCCGGCGGCTGCATCGTGGGGCCAGGGCTGGTCGACCTCCACACCCACCTGCGGGAGCCCGGACGAGAGGAAGCCGAGCGCGTCGAGAGCGGCGCCCGCGCCGCCGCGCTGGGCGGATACACGGCCGTCGTCGCCATGCCGAACACCGAGCCTGCGATCGACTCGGTCGCCGTCGCCCGTCAGGTCCTGGACCTCGGGGCCACCGCCTCTGTGGACGTCGCCGTGGCCGGAGCCATCACCGTCGGCCGGCAGGGCGAGCGCCTCGCTCCGCTGGCCGAGATGGCGGCCCTTGGCGTGCGCGTCTTCACCGACGACGGCTGCGGGGTGCAGGACGCCCGCCTCATGCGGCGGGCCCTCGAGTACGCATCGGCCCTCGACGTCGTGTTGGCCCAGCACTGCGAGGAGTCCCGGCTGGCCGCCGGTGGCCAGATGCACGAGGGTGAGTGGTCCAGCCGCCTCGGCGTCCCAGGTATCCCCGCCGAGGCCGAGGAGCTGATGGTCCACCGCGACATCAGCCTGTCCCGTCTCACCGGAGCCCGCGTCCACCTGCTCCATCTGTCCACCGCCTCCTCGGTCACCATGGTCGAGGCGGCCAAGGTGGAAGGGCTGGCCGTCACGGCCGAGGTGGCCCCGCACCACCTCTGCCTGACCGACGCCGAGGTGGCCGGCTACGACCCCGTGTTCAAGGTGAACCCGCCCTTGCGCGGTCGCCCCGACGTGGCCGCCCTGCAGGCCGGGCTCGCCAGCGGCGTCATCGACGCCATCGCCACCGACCACGCCCCCCACCCCCAGGAGGCCAAGGAGGCACCCTTCGACCAGGCGCCGCCGGGCATGATCGGCTTGGAGACGGCACTCGCCGTCGCAGTCACCGAGCTGGCCGACAGGCTGCCCATGGCAGCCATCCTCGCCCTGCTGTCGTGGCGGCCGGCGAAGATCGCCGGTCTCTCGGCCGACCACGGCGGTCCGGTGGCTCCGGGAGCATCGGCCAACCTCTGCGTGATCGACCCGACTGCCACCTGGGTCGTCGACCCCGACTTGATGGCCAGCCGCAGCCGGAACACGCCGTTCGCCGGACGTCGTCTGACCGGGCGTGTGCGCCACACGGTGCACCGCGGCGAGCCCGTCGTCATCGACGGAGAGGCACAGCGGTGAGCGACGCGCTCCTCGTGCTCGCCGATGGCGCCGTCTTCGAAGGCGAAGCCGTCGGGGCCCGCACGCGGGACGGGGTCGCCACCGGCGAGCTGGTGTTCAACACGGTGATGAGCGGCTACCAGGAGGTCATCACCGACCCGTCGTACGCCGGCCAGGTGATCGCGTTCACCTATCCCCATATCGGCAATTACGGCGCGGCGCCGGAGGACGACGAGAGCCGTCGTCCGTGGTGCCGGGGCGTCGTCGTGCGCGACCTGGCGTCCCGGCCCAGCAGCTGGCGCTGCGTCGAGAACCTGGAGGGCTTCCTCGACCGGCACGGGGTTCCGGGCATCGCCGGCGTCGACACCCGGCGCCTGACGCGGCACATCCGCGAGGCCGGCGCGCTCCCGTGCGCATTCGGGACGGCCGACGAGGACACCCTGCTGGCAGCCGCCCGCGCCGAGCCGGGCACCGAGGGCGTCGACCTGGCGACGGCGGTGAGCACCTCTGCGCCCTATCGCGTCGGCGACGGCCCCTTCCGTGTGGTGGCCTACGACTTCGGCGTCAAGCGGGCCATGCTCCGCCGGCTCGGGGCCATGGCCCGCGTGGACGTGGTCCCGGCCACGACGCCCGCCGAGGAGGTGTTGGCCGACCGCCCCGACGGCGTCCTGCTCTCGAACGGGCCTGGCGACCCGGCCGCCCTCGGCTACACGGTGGACACCATCACCGCCCTGCTCGGGCGCGTGCCGGTGTTCGGCATCTGTCTCGGCCACCAGCTGCTGGCCACGGCGCTGGGGGGGACCACCTACAAGCTGACCTTCGG
>VAWP01000171.1 GCA_005888295.1 Actinomycetota bacterium | reverse complement strand
CCTGCCGGACATGATCCCGTCCCACCAGGTACCAGAAGCCCGACCGGAACAGGAGTCCGTAGGGATCGACGCGTCGCTCCTCGCCGCGGTAGCTGAAGCGGACCGTGGCGCGGGCGCGCAGGGCCTCGTGCAGACGCGGCAGCTGAGGCAGGGACGGGAGCGACGCCACGGGTCTCGGGCTGTCGGCGTCGGCGACACCGAGCTTGACAAGGGCGCCGCGGCCGCTGCCCTCGTCGAGGTGGACACCGGCGACGGCGAGGTTGAGGGCCACCTGCTCGTCATGGTCCAGCCCGAGCGGGGGCAGGTAGTAGTCCTCCGGCCGTATCCGATAGCCCCACTGCTCCTCGGACTCCACGGCCTCCACCGCGATCGGTATCCCCTCCTCCCGGAGGGTGCGCTTGTCGCGCTCGAACGCCTGCCTGCGGGCCTCGGCTCCCTCCGGATAGCCCGTGACGGCGTCGGCGATCTGGTGGATGGTCAGCGGACGCCCGGTGTCGAGCAGGACCAGCACCAGATTGGTGAGCCGCTCGAGTCGGTCCCGCCTCTCCACCGGCGCCAGCGTACGCTGCTTTGCAGGCGACTTCGCCTCCCCGGGCGGGACCCCAACCCCGCCGCCGGGCGTGGCTAGCTGAGGTGGCGGAAGCGCAGCGGCAACTGGTCGGTCACGGAGGCGTGCAGGGGCTGGCCACCGTGCTCGCCCACGACGACGACGGCGTAGTTGCCGTTGCGGGGCGCGGCGACATGATCGACGTCACCAGGGACGTACTTGCCCTGGAAGGCGACGACACAGACCGAGCGATCGGACGGGGGCAGGCTCGACGACGTGGTCGGCGGCCGCTGCAGCTGCGCCAGCGTCACGCGGCGCACGCCCAGGAGGCGACCCTTGTTGTGGACGGCCTTCGTCGCCGACGGGAGGGCCTGGAAGCACGAGCTCGAGCCGGTGCCGAGGCTGTTGTGGGCCGAGGCGCACCCCCCCAGGGCCACGACACCCATGGCCAGGCCGATGCCGGCCACCCCTGCCCTGCGCAACGAGATCCTCACGCCCTCACCAGCTCAGATTCTCCCGCACGGGCGTCGCCTCGGCCCGTGCGACGGCGGATCTCCAGCACCACGGCGGTTCCCCACCCGATCGGCAGCGACGCCCAGAAGCTGAGCAGCCGGTACACGAGCACGGCGGCAACCGTGGTGGCCTCGGCCCCGCCGTAGGCGACGAGGGCGATGGTGATGCTGCCCTCGACCACCCCGAGGCCGCCCGGCGTGATCGGTAGATTGGCTGCCAGCTGGCCCGCTCCGTAGGCCAGCAGCACGCCGCGCCAGGGCACGGGCGACCCGACGGCGCCGAAGGCGGCGACCAGGCAGCCGCAGTCGAGGACCCAGTTGGCCATGGCCCAGGTCAGGGCGACGCCCCACTGACGACGGCTGGGTGTCACCGCAGTGAGGCGGGCGAAGGTGCGGTCCACCGACGCCCGGGGCGTTCCCCGGGGCCGGCCCGTGAACCGCTTGACCAGCCCGACTGCGCCCGTCGCCAGGGCCCTGAGGAACCCCCGCCGCCAGGCCACGACGACCACGACCAGGATGCCCACGATCACGCCGAAGGTCGGGGCGACCACGCCGAGGCCCGAGCTCTGCGAGGAGCCGGCCACGACCAGTCCGACGGTCGCAAGGAAGGCGAGGGTGACGGCAGCGCAGGCGTTGTCGGCCACGATCGCCCACACGGCGAGGGTCTCGTCCGCTCCTCGCCGCCGGAACTGCTGGTACGAGAACAGGCTGCCCCAGGCCACGCCGCCCGGCAGCGAGTTCGTGAGCGAGTTGAAGGCCAGGGTGATGGCCGTCGAGGTGGGCAGCCCCAGGTCGAGGTCACCGCTCAGGAGGATCTGACGCTGGAGGGCGCCGTAGGCGACGATCGAGCCGATCTCGAGCACGACGGCCACCACCAGCCACACCCAGTCCAGGTTCTCGAGGTAGGAGGCGGTGCCCGCCAGCTCGCCCTTGCGCCCGATCACCGCCCAGGCGGCGAAACCGGCCAGGGCCAGCCCGCCGACGACCTGGACGAAGGGCCAGGCTCGTTGCCATCCCGACCGACGGCCCTTGCCTGGGCGGGGGCCCTCGCCGGACTGACCGGATGGGGTGCGCTCTACGGGGGCGCCCACGACTGCCACGACCGGAGAGCCAGCGAGATCACCGCACCGCCCGGCGCTCGACCGACGTACTGCTCGTACTTGTCGACGAGAAGAGCGACGGCCCGACCTCGTTCCTCACCGGTCTGATCGTCCTCCGGGTCGAGCACGGTGGCGGTGCCGTCCGCCCGCACCCACCACAGCCGGCCCCAGTCTTCGTCGTAGTGGTCCACCAGCACCGAGGCCGAGGGATTGGCCCGCAGGTTGGCGAGGCGACGCAGGTCCGGGCGTCGCTTGGGCTTGTGGTCCACAGCCGAGTAGAGGCGGTCGCGGTCCACGACGAAGCAGATGGGCACGAGGTGCGGACGCCCCGACGCGTCGGCGGTGGCGAGCGTCGCCACTCGGGCCTCGGCCAGCCGCTGGCGAGCCTCCTGCTCGTTCACGCCCGCGCCTCTAGCGGACGCGCCGGGGACGACCCGACGGAGAAGGGGCGTCGGTCAGACGGCCTGACCCATGACCTGATCGATGCGGGCGAGGACCCAGTCATACGAACCGCTCATGACCGGCGCCTTGCAGTAGTGGCACACACCGGCCAGGTCGAGATCGAGTGGCGCGCCGCAGTTGGGACACCGCCGTTGCATCGTGCCGCCGTCGGCCTTGGTGGTGGCGGAGCTCGACCGCTGGAACACCCAGTCCTCGCTCCACTGGTCCACCGACTTGTCGCCCCGCACCCTCTTGCCCGAGTTGACGTCTACGTCGTAGTCGGCACAGGCGGCCAGGAAGCGAATAGCGATCGTGTCCTTGGACTGATCGCTGGTGGCGCCGACGATGGTCGCAGCGCCGATCGACAGATCCTCGAGGACGTTTCGCTTACCCGAGCGCTGGTACCCCTCGATCTGCACGCGGTGCTGCTGCCAGATCCCGTCCGCCATGACCTGGCGGCTCATCTCGGGCTTCTGGTCGGTCCAGGCCTCCTGCACGGTGAAGAACGCCCGCTCGCACGAGGCGATGAAGGCGTCCCGGTCGAAGTCGGGGTCGTGGGCCTGGATCGCCGCCAGACCGTCGGACACCTCGTTGTGGGCAGGGGGCATGCTTGCCTCCTCTGGTGGGCTCGGAAACGTCGGGCGACCAAGGTGCTCGTCGGGAAAGGGCGGCTGGACCGGCAGCGACCGCCGGCGGGCGGCGGCAGCGCCGATGAGCACGATGACGGCGACGATGATGAGGAAGAACACCACGCCACCTCCCACACCACCGATGGGAAGGAAGAAGAAGCCGCCGTGGCCGATGCCGCTACCCCCACCCCCGAAGCTCCCACCACCGCTGCTGGTGCTGCCGCCGCCACCGAAGCTGTGTCCCCCACCGGCCCGGGCGAGCAGCGGACCCAGGAAGGCCGTCACCCGTCAGCTCTCTTTGGGGGCATCGGGCCCGGCAGCAGGTGCCGGTGCCGGTACCGCGGTCCCGCACTCGGTGCAGAACTTCGCTCCTGGCGCCAGCTCGGCCTGGCAGTTGGAGCAGTGGACCACCTCCGGCGTGAGGCGGGCGCCACACGAGGAGCAGAACTTGGCACCGGGCGGGTTCTGGACCGAGCACGACGGGCAGGCGATCGTGGCCTGCTGGGACTCCTGGGGGGGCTGGGTCTGCTGGGGACCGGCCCCGACGGCGGGCTGGGACGGCGCCTGCGGCGGTGGTGGCTGGGCCACCCCGCCCACGGCCTGCTGGCCCACTCCGAACCCGCTGGCCAGGATCGCTCCACCGGCGGCGGCGCCGCCCTTGGACATGCCCTCGCCGGCGCCCAGCAGCGCCTCGCCGGCGGCGTACTGCTGGAAGCCGCCGGCCATCCTGGAGTAGGCGGTGTCCTTGGCGAGCGACTTGAGCGTCGCCTCGTCCTGGTCGGCCAGGTTGACGTCGAAGTTGCCCATGCGCACGACGGCCAGGCCGTAGGCCTTCAGGATCTCGTTCCCGCCGTTGATCACGGTCTGCTCGATGTCCGGCGTGTAGGCCGAGAGGCTCAGCACGGGCCAGCCGTTACCGAGGATCTGTCTGGTCACCTCGGTGCGCATCACCTTCAGCAGCTGGTTGCCGACCCAGTTGGTGATCGAGTCGTTGCTGGTCACGTCCACGGTGCCGGTCAGGTTCGTGATCAGCGCCACGGGGTCCGTGACCTTGATGGAGTACTCGCCGAAGACCCGCAGGGTCACGATCATGCCCGTCTGGGGGTCCTTGACGTCGTCGACCCGTCCTCCGAACGGCTGGCCCGGATACTCCCTGGTCCCGACGAAGTACAGCTCGGCCCGGTAGGCGTTATCGCCCGTCGCATGGTCGATGAAGATGCCGAGGAACGGCAGCTCGTCGGCGTCGATCTGGTGCTGGCCGGGCGCGATGGTCCCGACGACCTGGCCCTTGTTGAGGAAGAGCGCCATCTCGTCCACGTCGACGATGGCCCTGCTGTACCGGCGGAGGTTGTAGTCGGGCCATTTGAAGACGAGCTGCCCCTTGGCGTTGTCGGGGACGGCGATGAACTCACGACTGAACAGACCCATGTCACATCCTTCCGAGCAGGTCCCTGAGCGCGGGACCCACCGCCCCAGGGTACTGTCCGGCCGGCGCGTTCGGCGGCTCAGGCCGGTCGTCGGCACCGTGGCTCCGCCACAGCCCAGCGTCATAGGATTGGGGACGGCGGGAGACACTCGAGCAGGGGGCAGACCAGTGACCACCTCCGGCACCGCCGACCCGGGAGGTCGGCCCGACAGCACCGCCGACCCGGGAGGTCGGCCCGACAGCACCGCCGACCCGGAAGGTCGGCCCGACAGCACCGCCGACCCGGGAGGTCGGCCCGACAGCACCGCCGACCCGGAAGGTCGGCCCCCGAGTACGAACGGCGGCCGAGATCGAACCGGGCGCAAGGCGATGGCCACGATCCTGGAGCCGATGATCACGGCGTTCATGGGCCCGAACCCGCCGGTGAGGGTCAGGTTCTGGGACGGCAGCACGCTCGGGCCCGAGGAGGCGGAGGCGACCCTGATCATCCGCTCGCCCCGTGCGGTACGCCGCATCATGTACGCGCCCGGCGAGCTGGGCGCGGCCAGGGCGTACGTGGCCGGCGAGCTGGATCTCGAAGGCGATGTCTACGCCGCCCTCGCTCTCCGCGACGCCCTGGCGGGACCCGAGAGGCAGGCCAAGGTCGGGCTGGGGATGCGGGCCTGGCTCGACCTGTTGCGGGCAGCCGGAAGCTCGGGCGCCATCGGACCGCCTCCGGCCCTCCCACCCGAAGAAGCGCGCCTTCGGGGCCGGCGGCACTCCAAGGAGCGCGACGCAGCCGCCATCTCCCACCACTACGACGTCTCCAACGAGTTCTACCGCCTGGTCCTGGGCGACTCCTTGACGTACTCCTGCGCCCATTTCGAGCGACCCGACGCGACCCTCGAAGAGGCCCAGCGCTCCAAGCACGACCTCGTGTGCCAGAAGCTCGGGCTCCGGCCCGGCGCGCGGCTCCTGGACGTCGGCTGTGGCTGGGGGACCATGGCCATGCACGCCGCCCGCCACTACGGGGCGAAGGCGGTGGGCATCACCATCTCCGAGCGCCAGGCGTCGCTGGCTGCGGAACGGGTTGCCGAGGCTGGTCTCGCATCTCAGGTGGAGATCCGGAGGCAGGACTATCGCGACGTGGCCGACGGACCCTACGACGCCATCTCCAGCATCGGCATGTTCGAGCACGTCGGCCTATCGCGTCTGGCCGAGTACCTGGGCGACCTCTACCGACTACTCCGGCCCGAGGGTCGCCTGCTCAACCACGGCATCTCCCGGCCGGGCCCGTCAGGTCTGGCCCGCACGTCGTTCATCAATCGCTACGTGTTCCCCGACGGTGAGCTGCACGAGGTGGGCACCGTGATCAGCGCGGCGCAGGCCCAGCACTTCGAGGTGCGCGACGTGGAGTCCCTACGGGAGCACTACGCCAGGACCCTGCGCCGGTGGGTGGTCAACCTCGAGGCGGGCTGGGACCGGG
>VAWP01000194.1:2241-2859 GCA_005888295.1 Actinomycetota bacterium | reverse complement strand
CCATGGAGGCCAGATCCGTGTTGGTGCGGACGTAGTCAGAGGCGAGGAAGAGGTTGTCGATGCCGGTCACCGCCTCGGGGCGCCACGCCCATGATCCCGCGGTGTTGATGAGCGTCGGCTCCAGGTTGATGCCCTCGACCCCGCGGTTGGGGGCCACGACGTCGGGGTCGAGGAACCAGCTGAGCACGTCCTTGTCCTGCAATCGCACCTGACCGTACTGGTTGAGGTGCGCCTTCATCTGAGCCCAGACCTCGTCCTTGACCTCCTCGGCAGTCAGCTGGTTGGCGGGCTTGCCGTACAAGATGCCGGGCGTGTCCCAGTCGGAGATGTCGACCGACAATATGCCGCCCACACGTCCATCGCCGAGACCGCCGAAGTCGACATCGGGCCAGAACTGTCGCTGGGAGATCGAGGTCAAGGCGAACGGCGAGTCGTCATAGGTCACATGGCCGTGGACGATCGGAACGTCATTGGCCAGGAAGAACTGGATCCCGTTCATCCAGGCGAGGTTCAGCCGATGAATCTCGCCGAGCGTCGGCTCGGCGGAGATCATCGCCGGCGTGACGAGGTCGCGCATGTTCTCGACCGGTAATGCGGAGACGTAGTAGTCGGCAGTCT
>VAWP01000194.1:0-2223 GCA_005888295.1 Actinomycetota bacterium | reverse complement strand
CCTGGCACCGGATGTCGCTCACTGTGGCGCTCATGTGGTAGTCGATGCCCAGCTGGCGGAGATGGTCCAGCCAGGGCGAGATCCACACCGCGTTGCTCGGCCCGTTGAGGACCCTGTCGAGCTGACCTCCAGGGACCAGGACGCTCTGCAGGAGGGCGATGAAGACGTAGCCGACCGTGCGGGTACTCGCCTGATCGGCTCGAACGCCGACAGTCCGTCGGGTCATCCCATCGGCCAGGAGGCTCTGGTAGGCCAAGGGCCGCCCGCCGGCAGCGACGAAGTCCCACCAGTCCACGTTCTCCCACTCGTCGAACCTTCGCTCTTCGCAGCTGCTGAGCAGGAGGGCGATGCGACTCGCGAAGTAGACCATGTCGGTCCACGAGATGCCCGTACGGTCCCCGAAGGCGAGAACAAGGGATTGGACCGCATCGCGTACCGAGCGCGGGAAGACGTCGGGCATGACGATGGGCAGTTGCCCTTCACGCACGAACGCGGCCCGTGTGGTCGGCACCAGGTTGTCGAAGACCCCTCCGGGCTGGCCCCGGTAGGGGATCCGCCGCATCGTGTCCGGGAGGTGCCGGTAGAAGCCGGGGAAGAACCGGAACCCGTGCTCGCCCGGCAGATCGGCCCGCCCTCCGACGCCCGAACCTTTGACGGAGATGCTGCGGGCCTTCCCCCCGGGCACGTCGCGCAGCTCGTAGACCCTGACGCGGAATCCCCGCTCGGCCAGCTCATGGGCAGCCGTCATCCCGCCCACTCCGCCACCGAGCACCATGACCATGGGTGTGTTCATTGATCCCCCGCCTCCCAGTCGCTCTCCAGCACCGTCCGAACCTTCTGTCTCAGACGCGCCCAAGGATACGGCTGCTTCGAAACGGGATCGTTGGATGCTGGAGCGCAGCGCCGGTCACGGGCTCCTCGGGCCAGTCGCGGGCGCGGGCGCGGCGCGCGCGATTGCCGCCCTGGTTCTCACGAACCCAAATCGCCGCTTCGATCTATACCCGATGACAGCGGGCCCGATACCTGGCCGGGCCCCCGAGCAGTCTCACCTCGACCGGCGATACAGCACCTCCCGAGGGCGTCGCGGGGGCCACTTAGCCCAGGACGCCGACGGCACGCGAGGCGACGATCACGACGGTCACGAGCGAGGCCGTCGCCTCCGCCAGCATGAGGAGCTTCGCCCACGGGCTGAGCGGCATGGCATCCGTGGGGCTGAAGGCGGTGGAGTCGGTGAAGGAGAGGTACAGGTAGTCGATGAAGGTCGGTGTCCAGCCTTCCTCGACGAGCTCCGGCATCTCCATCTGAGGGAAACGGAAGTCCCGGCGCCGGGCATCGGGCATCAGCCGAGCCACGGCGCCACCTCCATCGAGCTCCCAGTACCAGAGGGCAAACACCAGCACGTTGGTCACGTAGATCTCGATGGCCGCCAGTATCAGCGACCGGCCGTCGATCTTGAGGCTGTGGAGCAGACCGTGGACCAGCAGTCCGATGGACGTGAAGTTCGCCGCGTTGATCAAGGCGATGAGGAGAAGGCCAATGGACCGCGACACCCTGGACTGGCGCGTGATCCGCCTGGGGTTCGTGATCATGAGCGGGACGAAGAGCAGGACCTCCAATACAGGGAGGATCCATCTCGGCCCCGCCTCGAATTTTGCGGGAATGAAGATGTAGAGCAGCAGCGCCAAGGCCAGGGCCATCGTCGGCGGCCACCTCGACTCGGCACAGAAGACGTTCGGGACCTCGTGTTCGTACTTGCTGAGCCGCTTCACACGCCACCTCCAGAACACGGCCACGGCTGGTGAGGTCAGATTCTGCTCTACCACGACGTCGCCGGCCACGGGAACCTCGAGGGCGCGGCCGAAGGGGACCTGTGGCATGGTGACAGCGCTCTTGTCCAAGACGGCCCGAGAGGAGGTGACGGCCGTGGCGACCGATCACCAGGAGACCGATGGCATCGGCGACCCGGATGGCTCGGATGACTCGAGTGTGTATGCGGCTCCGGCGCTGCTCCCGATCATCTGGGCGGATCCCGAGCATCTTCCCGAGCACCTGGCCCTCTTCGCCGTGAAGCACTTCGGGCGTCGAGCCGCGTCCGGGGTGCAGAAGCTGCGCGACCAGAACCCCGACGCCTCCAGAGACGACCTCATGGAGGCAGCGATCGATCGAGGAGTCCGGATCACCATGAGCGAGGGCGCGCTCATGGGTGGCCCGATCATCCTGCTC